>JBDLRJ010000415.1:0-10862 GCA_039800145.1 Pseudomonadota bacterium
CGGTGCAGGCCGCGGTAGCCCGGCGGGTAGATGGGCTTCTCGAACGGGTACTCCACCGTGGAGTTCTGGGACAGCCCCTGCCGGTCGATGACCTGCGGGTTGCGGTCCGGCTCGCCGAACAGGTTCCGGAAGAAGTGGCGGGCGCTGACCGCCAATCCGTGGAGGATCTCCGGGATGAACAGCCGCTCGCCAACCGTGCGCGCGCCGATTTTCGGTGCGGGCTCGGCGTGGGCTTCCTCGTGGGCGTGGTGCGCCATGGACGTTGAACTCCGCGGACTAGTGGTGGGCCGCCGCCGGGTGCGCCGGGGCGTGCGAGTCGTGGCCGTGGCCGCCGGCGTGCGCCAGCGCCTCGGGGGTGGTCTTCTTCGGGCCGGCAGCGGCCGTGAGTGCGGCGAGGACCACGAGCTCGCCCATGCCCACGAGCGCCAGCAGGCGGAGCGAGGGATCCAGCAGCACCAGCGCCCCGGTGACGAACAGGTTCACGAGGCCGAGCGGGAAGAGGATCTTCCAGCCCAGGGACTGGATCTGGTCGTAGCGGAACCGGGGCAGCGTCCAGCGCATGAGGAACTGCACGAAGCAGAGCACCAGCACCTTCAGCCAGAAGATGGTGGCAGCCACCGTGCCGTACACCACCGGGTGGATGGCGTTCAGCTTCGCCGCGAGCCAGGCGTCCCCGAACGGCAGGTGCCAACCGCCGAGGAAGAGCACCGTGATGACGCCGGACAGCACCACCACCTCCACGAACTCGGAGATCATGAAGAGCCCGAACTTCATCCCGGAGTACTCCACGAAGTAGCCGATGATCTCCGACTCGCCTTCCGGCACGTCGAACGGGGCGCGCTTCGTCTCGGCAGAGGCCGCCGCGAAGAACAGGATGAAGCCGTACGGCTGCAGCAGGATGCCCCACGCGGGGATGCCGAAGTCGAAGGCGCCGTCCCCCATCTTCCACAGGTAGGTGGCCTGCGCGTCCGCGAGCGCCCCCAGCTGCACGCTGCCGAACGCGAGGAAGATCCCCACGAGCGACAGGCCCAGGCCCACCTCGTAGGAGATCATCTGAGACGAGGCGCGCACGCCGCCCAGGAGCGCGAACTTGTTGTTGGACGACCAGCCGGCGAGCGACGTCCCGTACACCGCGAGCGACGCGATGGCGAACAGGTACAGGATGCCGAAATCAGGCTCCGCGACCACCATGGGCACGCGGACGTCGTCCCACGTGATGGTCGGACCTGCCGGCACCACCGCGAAGAGCGCGAAGGCGGGGGCGAACGCGAGCACCGGGCCCAGCTCGAACATGAGCCGGCTCACCTTCGTCGGGACCAGGTCCTCCTTGAACAGCATCTTGAGGACGTCCGCGGCCACGTGCGGCAAACCGAAGAGCGGGTTCTTGCTCAGGCCGGGGATGGGGAGGCGCGCGACGTTGGGGCCCACGCGGTCCTGCATCATGGCGGACCACTTGCGCTCGGCCAGCACGAGCAGCGTGGCGAGCACCATCACCACCACCAGCATCAGCGTCAGGATGTTCGCGAGGTAGCCGCCCCCGTCGAACAGCTTCTGGCCGAGCCATGCGAGGACGTAGGCCGCGGCCTGGATGCCGGCGAACAGCGCCGGCACCATGCCGAACACCAGGATGGACATCCAAACGGGGCGCTTCATCGGGACTCACCCTTCACGACGGCGGCCGCGTTCTCCGGCCGGGCATTGAACTCGCGGAACCCCGCGGGCCGGCCATCCGAGCCGGTGGGCAGCGGGTTGATCCCCGTGCCCGGCTTGCGCTGGGCGATGGGGGCCATCTTGTCCCAGTTGAACTCCTTGAACTCCGGCACCGAGGCGGCGTGCGCCTTCCACGCCTCGCGGGACGAGCCGTAGCTGCCCTCGAGCCCGAGCGCGGCGCGCAGGCCGGAGATCCACTTCCACACCGGCTGCGCGTCCCCGCGCGCGGGGTAGGCGCGGCGGAACCGCTGGGTGATGCCGTCACCCTGCGTGAACGTCCCCTCGTCCTCCACGTGGCTCACGGCGCCGAGCAGGTGCGTGGCCTCGGCGGTGACGGCGGAGGCGTTCTGCGCGACCGCGACGAAGAGCTCCAGCTTCGCCGCCTTCTTCGCGAACGCGGCCTCGTCGGTGGGGACCTCGGTGCCCACGGCGAACAGGGCCTTCACCTTGTTGCCGTCCAGCGCCTTCTCCAGCTCCTCGAACGGCTTGAGCTCCAGCCCGTACGCGCGCGCAATGGCCTCGAGCCCCTTGCGGTTGGGGTTCTTGTCCTCGCGCATAAGGAACGCGTCACCCTTGCCGCTGGGCCGTCCGCCCACGTACACGGCCTTCGCCTTCAGCGCGTCCTTCGCGAAGGCGAGCCCCGCGAGCAGCGACTCGTTGCTCAGGGCCGCGGACGCCAGCACCGCCACGCCGCTTGCGCCCTTGAGCTTCTCTGCGACCGCGGTGGCCGCCTCCTGCGCGGTCACGACCAGCGCCTCCGGGCCGCGGCCGGTGGTGTTCTTCTCCACCCGCGCCTCGTTGAGCGCCTTGTAGGTGAGCCGCCCCTCGTTGCACATCCAGGACTGGTTGACCGCCTCGTTCTCGCGCGGCCGGTAGCGGTAGGTGTCCTGGCCGAAGAAGTCCGCCCACGTGTTGCAGCCGCGGCTGCAGCCCGTGCACACGGACGGGGCGGCGGAGAGGAACCACGAGCGCGCCCGGAAGCGGAAGTCCTTGTACGTCAGCGCCCCCACCGGGCAGACGTCCACGGTGTTCACCGAGTAGTTGGAGTCCAGCTTCTGGCCGGGGAAGGTGTCGATCACCTCGTGCTTGCCGCGCCCGAACACGCCCAGCTGCGGCTCGTTGGCCACCTCCTTCATGAAGCGCACGCAGCGCGTGCACATCACGCAGCGCTCCTGGTCCAGGACCACCTCCGGCCCCAGCTCCTTGCGCTTGTTCTTCATGACCTTCTCGCCCGTCAGGCGCGAAGGCTGGAAGTCGTACCGCATGTAATAATCTTGCAGCTTGCACTCACCCGCCTGGTCGCAGATGGAGCAGTCCACCGGGTGCTCGAGCAGCAGGAACTCCATCACCGCCTTCTGCTGCGCGGCCACCTTCTCCGTGGTCGTCTTCACCGCGAGCCCCTCGGAGATGGGCGTCTGGCAGGCCGGGACGAGCTTGGGAGAATTGGACACCTCCACCATGCACATGCGGCAGTTGGCCGCGACGGACAGGCGCGGGTGGTAGCAGTAGTAGGGGACCTCGACCCCCACCTGCTTCACCGCCTCCATCATGTTGGTGCCCGGCTTGGCGACGACCTCCTTGCCGTCCACCGTGAAGGTGACGAAGCCGGGGTTCTTCGGCTGGGGCTTGCTGGGCGCCGCGGGAGGCGGCGTGGGGGCTGCTGCCTTCTTCTCGTCGTTGCTCACTGCTCGACCTCGCCGCCGATCATGTTGACCGTGTCAAAGGTGGGAATCAGGTCCGAGAGCAGCTTGCCCTCGATCATCCGGGGAACGCCCGAGAGGATGGGGAAGCCCGGCGCGCGGACGTGCAGCTTGTAGGGGCGCCCGCCGCCGTCGCTCCGGATGTACCAGCCGAGCTCGCCGTTGGGGCTCTCGGTGGCGTGGTACACCTCGCCGGCCGGGACCTGGACGCCCTCCATCACGAGCTTGAAGTGGGCGATCACGCCCTCGATGCTGCCGTACACGTCCGGCTTGGGCGGCAGCGCAATGCGCCAGTCGTCCACCAGGACCGGGCCCGCCGGCATCTTCTTCAGCACCTGGCGGATGATCCGGTCAGACTGCTTCAGCTCCTCGATCCGCATGAGGTAGCGGTCGTAGTTGTCGCCGTTCTGGAAGACCGGCACCTCGAACTCCACCTGGTCGTAGGTCCAGTAGGGGTTCGCCTTGCGCACGTCGTAGTCCACGCCGCAGGCGCGCAGGCACGGGCCCGTGAAGCCGTAGTCCATGGCCTCCTGCGCGCTGATGATGCCGGTGCCGCGCATGCGGTCCGCGAAGAGGCGGTTCCGCGTGAGGATGGTGTCCACCTCGTCGCAGAGCTCGCGCACCTTGTCGAGCGTCTTGACCAGCCGCTCGGTCCACCCCTCCGGGAGATCCCGGTTGAGCCCGCCGATGCGGCCGTACGACGTGGTGAGCCGCGCGCCGGTCAGCTCCGTCACCCGGTCCGCCACCAGCTCGCGGGCCTCCAGCCCGTACAGGAACGCCGCGAAGCCGCCGAGCTCCAGGCTCACCGCGCCCACGCAGGTGAGGTGATCGTGGATGCGGTGAAGCTCCGCGCCGAGCACGCGGATCCACTGCGCACGCTCCGGGATCTCCAGGCCGATGAGCTTTTCCACCGCCGCGAGGTAGCCGAAGTTGTTGCAGAGCGCCGAGACGTAGTTGAGCCGGTCCGTGTACGGCAGCACCTGCGTCCAGGTGGAGTTCTCGCAGCTCTTCTGGAAGCCGCGGTGGAGGAAGCCGATCTCCGGGTCCGCCTTCAGGATCGTCTCGCCGTCCAGCACGATCTTCAGGCGCACCGTGCCGTGCGTGGCCGGATGGGACGGCCCCATGTTGATCTCCATGGGGCGCGTCTGCAGGTGGGCCTCGAGCTCGTGCTCGGCCGGGTTGGGGTCAAACGGGTCTGCCGGGTTGCGGGGGGAGTCCGACATGGTCGTGGTCCTCGGCGTGCGTCAGATGCGGGTTCAGGCTGCGGGGCCGGACGTGCCGGGACCGCGGAAGAGATCCTTCAGCGGCCGCTCGGGGATGAGCGGCTGGCGGTCGCGCAGTCCGTAGTCCTTGCGGAGCGGGTGGCCCTTGAACTCCTCGTACATGAGGATGCGCCGCGGGTCCGGGTGGCCCAGGAACTTGATGCCGTAGAAGTCCCAGCAGAAGCGCTCCCACCAGTTGGCGCCTACGAACACCGAGGTGATGGTGGGAATGGTGGGATCGTCCTCGGAGACGCGCACCTTGACGCGTGCGTGCTCCTTCCGCTTCACCGAGTACAGGAAGTAGACGACCTCGAAGCGCGGATCGCTGTCCGGCAGCAGCAGCCGGTCCACGCAGTCGATGGACGTGAAGATCTTGAAGTCCAGTTCGGGATCGTTCTTGAGCAGGCTCATCACGTCCGTGATGGACTCGCGCGCCGCAACCAGCCACGCGCCTCCTGCGCGGTCCGTGTACCGCTCGAGGACTGCCCCTGGGAACTTCTCCGCCACCTTGTCGAACGCGAACGTGCTCACGCGCACCACATCCTTGAGGGAACCTGCGTGGAACCGCAGGCGCTTATAGGGAGGGGCCCCCTGCCAGTCAACGGAATATCCGGAAGCAATCAGGCCACTTAGAGCTTCTCGGAGCTGTCAGTAGGACTCCACGTCCGGACCGGCTCGGCCTTGCCCCTCAGCACCGCGTCGGCCAGCCGCTCCCAGGTGAAGCCCTCCCCGGCCGCCTCGCGCGTCGGGTCCGAGCAGGTGATCCGGCGCCCGCGTTCCTTCGACAGCCCCTCGAGCCGGCTCGCCGTGTTGACGGTGTCCCCGATGGCGGTGAAGTCCTGCCGGCGCCCCACCGCACCCACGTCCGCCACGATGACCGGCCCGGTGTGCAGCCCAATGGCCACCTCCAGCACCGGGAGGCCGCGCCCGGCCCGGTCGCGGTTGAGCGCCTCCAGCCCGGCCACCATGTCCAGGGCGCACAGCACCCCGTGGCGCGCGTGCGCGGCGTCCTCCAGCGGGGCCCCGAAGTAGGCCATCAGGCCGTCCCCCATGATCTTGTCCAGCGTGCCGCGGTACCGGAACACGCTGTCCACCATGCGGCCGTGGAACTCGTTGAGCAGCGCCACCACGTCCGCGGGGGGAAGGTCCGCGGAGGCGGCGGTGAAGCCCCGCAGGTCTGCGAAGAGGACCGTCACCACCCGGTCCGTCAAGGCCTTCTCCGAGTCCGGGACCTCCATGAGGCGCTCGGCCACCGCGGGCGAGAAATACCGCCCGAGCCGCTCGCGGCGCAGCCCCTCCTCCGCCACCGCGGTGACCAGCGCGCGCACGCGGTAGACCAGGCGCCACAGCCCTGCAGCGGTCGTCCCCAGGACCACCGCGGCGAAGAGCGGCAGCGCGGGCCCCAGCCCGGCGGCGCGCATGAGGATCGCCTCGAACACCACCGCGGCCGCCACCGCCACACCCAGCGCGGTCCGGTCCAGCGACAGCGCCGCCACCCCGAGGCACGCGGCGAGGATCCCCACGGTGAACCCTGCCACCCCCGAAGGGTTCGATGAGCCGAGGCTCAGCCACTGCGCCCAGAACACCATGGGGATGTCCACGGCGCCGACGAGGTACCCGGCCACGCCGGCGAGCGGGGGGTGCCACCGGAGCCCCCACCACGCGAGGAGGCTCGCGGCGAACCAACCACCGAAGACCGGGAGACTCTCTGCCCACTCGGCCCGGCCCAGCACGAACACGAGCCAGAGGTGCAGCCCGAGCACGACCCCGACGCCCACCAGGCGCAGCCCCGCGAGCCACGCCGCGTTCCGGCGCGTCTCCCGCGCCTCCGCACCGACGTGGGCGGGCGGAACCTTGCGCGGCGTGGGCCTGCGCCGGCCGATCATGCGGCCGCGTAGGCGCCCATGTCCGCCTCGGCGCCCCGGCGCAGCGGACGGCCCCTGACGTCCTTGAGCCCGTCCGGCGTGGACTGCGGATCTCCCCCCGCGGCGGCCGGCGAGCCGGGCCCCAGCGCGCAGCGGTGACCGCCGGTGGGCATGAAGTCGGGCGAGCCGTACCGCACGCCCGGCCCCTGGAGATCCGAGCCCTGCGGGACGAGCGAGTGCGACACCACGAGCTCCCCGGGGAACTCGCCGAGCTGCAGCACGGCGGGCGCCGCGTTGCCCGCGGGGGCGACGATGCTGTTGAGGATCTCCAGGTGCGGGCGCCGGGTGCTCGTGCCGCTCACGGCAAGCTCGGGCCCGAGCGGTCCCTTGCCGCGGCCGCCGTTCCCCGCGACCGTGCAGTGCACCATCCGCGCGCGCGCCGCCTCCACCAGCCGCAGTCCGCCGCCCACCTCCGCCGTGTTGCGCGTGAGGACGCACGCGTGCAGCTCCGCGCTGCACTCGCCGTCCACGAGCACGCCGCCGCCCTGGCCGGCGAGGCAGCGGCTCACCTGGACGCGGACCAGCGTGGCCTGCTCTCCGCCGAGGAACAGCCCGCCACCTCCGAACGGCAGGCACGCGCCGTTCTCCACCACCGAGTCCTCGAGGTGCAGCCGGCCCGCCTGGAAGCACACGCCGCCGCCGCGGGGAGAGCTGCCGCGCACGAGCGACACGCCCTCCACGCGCACCGTGGCTCCCGGTGCGTCCACGAAGAGGCAGGGGCCCTTGCCGGCCGCGTCCACCACCGTCTTGCCGGCGCCCGCGCCGGCGAGCGTCACCGCGCGCGTCACCACGAGCGTTCCCGTCCACGTCCCGGCAGGGAGCCTCACCACGGCCCCCTCCGCAGCCCCGTCCACCAGTGCCTGCAGGTCCATAGGCCGCGCAAGGTAGCAGCCCCCGCGTCCCGGCGCTTGCCCGGGTGCCGTCACCGCGGTACGCGCGTGGACCGTGCTCCGGAAGTCCCCATGGACCTGGGCCGCGCTCGCGGGCGCCGGTCTCTTTCTCGCCCTCTTCGCGGGGGAAGGGTGGCTCCTGCTCCGGTCCGGGGCTGTGGGACTCCGCATGGACACCGACGGTCCGTTCGCGGCCCTGTTCCGCGTGGTCCGTCCGCACGTGCCGGGACTGTTGCTGCGGATCGGGGCGTTGTACGCCCTTGCAGGGGCCGGGACGTTCCTGCTCGCCTGGGCCGCGGCGCGGGTGGCGGGCTTGCCGGCCCTCCGCGGGCTCTCCACGCTCGGGGTGGCCACGTTCTTCACCGTCGCCTGGACGTGGCGCACGGCGGTGATGCGCCCCGCGCTGTTCGACGATCTCCCGTTCGGACAGGGGCTGCTGCGTGCGCTCGCCGAGCGGGGAGAGCCGTGGCACGCCACCGCCTTCGCGGCCGCGGGGGCGCTGGGGCTGGTGGCGTCTGCCGCGCTGCGCAGGCCCTCCGCGCCGCGCGCGGCGTGGACCATCCTCTCCGTGGGAGCGCTCCTGCCCGTGCTGTCCAACGTGTCCCTGCCCGTCGCCCAGCCGAGCCCCGCGCCGCCGCTGGTGGTGATCATCGGCATCGACGCGTTCCGGGTGGACCGGCTCGCCGCGAACGGCGAGCGCCGCGGCATCGCGCCGAACGTGGACGCATTCCTCGAGGACGCGACCCTGTTCGACCGGGCGTACACCCCCATCGCGCAGACGGAGCCGGCGTGGCGCTCGCTCCTCACGGCGCGCTGGCCGCACCGCCACGGGGATCGCTACCCGCTCACCGCCACGTCCCGGTGGACCCCGCTGCCCACCTTCGTCGAGCGCTTCGCCGCTGCCGGCTACGGCACGAGCTTCCGGACGGACTGCTCGCGCTTCCACTACGAGGACGCGGACTCGGGCTTCGACGACCGCGTGCAGCCTCCGCGCGGGGCCGTGAATTTCATGCTGGAAAAGCTCCGCTTCCGCGGGGTGGGGATGTACGGCGCGCACGCCGCGGGGGCGTGGCTGCTGCCCGAACTGGTGGACAACCGCGCGCTCGCCGGACTCCACGAGCCCTTCGGGTACGCGGACCGGCTGGCCCGTGATCTCGTCTCGCGCGCGGCGAAGGGGCCGCTGCTGTACGCGTTCCATGCCACCGCGGCGCACTTCCCCGGGGATCCCACCTGGCCGTACTACCGGCGCTTCGCAGACCCCGGCACCGCGCTCGAGCGCCGCCTCCGCATGGTCTTCTCCCCGGTGACGCGCGGGGCAGGGCGGCCCGCGGGGGTGACGCGCACCTCTGCCGAGGCGCTGTACGACGGCCTTCTCGCCCAGGCGGACGCGCAGGTGGGGCAGGTGCTGGACGGGCTCAAACGCGCGGGCCGCTACGACGAGGCCCTCGTCGTCCTCTTCAGCGACCACGGGGAGAGCTTCCACGAGGACGCGCCGGACGTGCAGGGCGCCACCCCGGTGCACGGGGCGCGGCTGCAGGAGCTGGAGAACCGGATCCTGCTCGCGGTGAAGTTGCCGCGCTCGGCCGGTGCGCCGCGCGTCGCGCGGAGCCCGGACCTCGTGCGCCTCGTGGACGTGGGGCCCACGGTGCTGGAGCTCGCGGGACTGCCGGCGCTCGGGGGCGTGGACGGCCAGGGCTTCGCGCGCGCGCTGAGGGGCGAGCCGCTCGAGCCGCGCAGGTTGTACGCGGAGACGGGCTACACGCACGTGGCCCCGGACGTCTTCCACGCGGGCCACCGCGCGCAGGCGCCGCGCAGCTTCGAGGCCTACCGGATCCGCGGGGACGGCGTGGTGGAGCTCTCTCCCGAGGCGCACGACGCCGCGGTCGCGGACAAGGACGTGGGGGCGTTCGACGGGCGCGGTTGGCTCGTGCGCAGTCCGCTCGCAGACGGCGGGGTGGAGGAGCGTTGCACGGGGAGCTGTGACGCGGCGCTGTCGGCCTTCCTGGCCGCGGAGGCGGGGCCGGCCGTGGTAGGCCACGCCCCATGAGCACGAGCGAAGCGCTGCAGGATCTCCTCGCCCCGAAGAGCGTCTGCTTCGGGTGCGGCCCCGCCAACCCGGAAGGGCTCCGCATCAAGAGCCGCGTGGAGGGGGACGCGGTCGTCTGCGATTGGACGCCTGCGTCTCACCACCACGCGTTTCCCGGCGTGGTGAACGGGGGCATCATCGGGGCCATCCTGGACTGCCACTGCAACTGGACCGCGGCCCACGCGCTGATGCAGCGCGCGGGAACGGGCGAGCTGCCCTCCACGGTGACGGCCGAGTACACCATCACCCTGAAGCGGCCCACGCCGCTCGGCCCCTTGCGACTCGAGGCGCGCACGGTGGAGGTGCAGGGGGACCGCGCCGTGGTGGAGGGCACGCTCACCGCCGGTGGGAAGGTGACGGCCACCTGTCGCGGGACGTTCGTCGCGGTGAAGCCGGGACATCCCGCGTACCACCGCTGGTAGCTGACCCCAGGACGCAAGAGGCGCCCGGTGAAGGGCGCCTCCGTGCACCGCAGCCTTGCGAGACGGCTACGGCTTGCCGGGCGCGAGCTGCTTGAAGCCCTCGCGGGTGACGGCCTTGTGCGTCTGCCCCATGATCTTGTTCTGCAGGAGCATGAGCGCGTCCAGGCACTGCTCGGGGCGCGGAGGGCAGCCGGGGATGTAAACGTCCACCGGGATGATCCGGTCCACGCCCTGGAGCACCGCGTAGTTGTCGTAGAAGCCGCCGGACGAGGCGCACACGCCGAAGGCCACCACCCACTTGGGCTCGGCCATCTGCTCGTAGACGCGCTTGAGGATGGGGGCCTGCTTCAGGTTGATGGTGCCCACCACCATCAGCAGGTCCGCCTGGCGCGGCGAGAAGCGGGGCACCTCGGCGCCGAACCGGGCCACGTCGTGGCGGGACGCGGCCACGGACATGTACTCCATGCCGCAGCACGCGGTGGCGAACGGGTAGGTGAACAGGGAATAGGCGCGGCCCCAGCCGAGCCCCTTGCTGACCATCCGCTCGAAGAAGCCCATGGCCTCGTCCCGGCGGGTGGCGATGACGGTGTTTCCGATGTCCGACATGTCAGCTCTCCAACTCCAGCGCGCCCTTCTTCCACACGTAGACGAGGCCCACCACGACGGTCGCGGCGAACACCACCATCTCCATGTAACCGAACCACCCGAGCGCCTTGAAGTTCACCGCCCAGGGGTAGAGGAACACCGCCTCCACGTCGAACACGATGAAGAGCAGCGCCACCACGTAGAACTTCACCGCGAAGCGCTGGCGCGCCGAGCCGATGGGCTCGTTGCCGCACTCGAAGGTGTCGAACTTGATGGGATCGT
>JBDLRJ010000416.1:0-19384 GCA_039800145.1 Pseudomonadota bacterium
TCGTCTACGTCACCGACGACCGGGGCTTCCTGCTGGACGACCTGCGGCTCGCGACCATCGTCCTGGCCCGTCCGGACCAGCCCATCCGCGAGCTGAACGATCGCCACCTCGTCTCCATCCCTGCCACCGCGCCGCGCGAACAAGTGGTCGCCGCGTTCGAGAAGTATGACCGCGTGGCGCTCCCCGTCACGGACAGCCAGGGCGTGCTGGTGGGGATCATCACGGTGGACGACGTGCTGGACGTGGCCGAGGAGGAGGCCACCGAGGACATGCAGAAGATGGGCGGCATGGAGGCGCTCGAGGCGCCCTACATGGAGAGCGGCTTCGTGGAGATGATCCGCAAGCGCGCCGGCTGGCTCGCCGTCCTGTTCCTCGGGGAGATGCTGACCGCCACCGCCATGGGTCACTTCGAGCACGAGCTCGCCCGTGCCGTGGTGCTCGCCACCTTCCTGCCGCTCATCATCAGCTCGGGCGGAAACTCCGGCTCGCAGGCCACGTCCCTCATCATCCGCTCGCTCGCGGTGCGCGAGCTGGAGCCGAAGGACTGGTGGCGCGTGTTCGTCCGCGAGCTCGGCAGCGGCACCGCGCTGGGGCTCATCCTCGCCCTCATCGGCGGGACGCGGATCCTCCTGTGGCAGCGGGCCGGCTTCCACGACTACGGGCCGCACTACCTCGCCATCGCGCTCATCGTGGGCGGGAGCCTCGTGGGCGTGGTGCTGCTGGGGACGCTCGCGGGATCCATGCTCCCCTTCCTGCTGCGGCGCGCGGGGTTCGACCCGGCGACCGCGTCCGCACCCGCGGTGGCCACGCTCGTGGACGTGGGGGGGCTGCTCATCTACTTCACCCTTGCGAGCGTGCTCCTCGGCCGCTTGTAGGGACTGCCTGCACGCACGGCGGCCGGGCGGGCCCCGCCCCCTGCTCGCGCGCGCCGCTCGCCGTGCACACCGTGGCCCGCATGGCGAGGCTCGCGGTGGAGAACGCGTGGACGCGCGGCGCGGCGGCGGGGCTGCTGGCCGGCGTGCCGTGGGCCCTTGTGCTCTCGGCGGGCGCCCTGCTCGCCGGGGCACGCGCCTCGGAGCCGTTCGCGGCGCTCGCCTCCGCGGTGCCCCGGCTCCCGGCAGGCGCCGGCGGGACGCTGGGGCTGCTGCTCCACCTCGCCGTCTCCGCGGCGCTCGGCGCCACGTGGGTGGGGCTCGCGGGGCGCTACCTCCGTCCCACGGCTTCGGCCGCCGGAGGCGTGGCGGCGGGGCTGGTCGCGTGGATGCTCGGGACCTGGCTGCTGCTCCCGGTGTTCGCCCCCGCGCTGCGCCTGCTCTCGGAGGAGATGCGTGTGGCGTGGCTCGCGGCCCACGTCGCTTGGGGACTCACGCTGGGCCTGGCCTCGGACGCGCTCGAGCCGCCGGAGCTGCTCCGTGCCGTCCCGCCGTTCGCCCGGTGGCTCCACGCCCGGCGCCGCAGGGCACGTCAGTAGGCGCTCCGCCGGATGCCCACGTTGACCACCAACCCCAGCCCCATCATCACCGACACGAGCGAGCTGCCGCCGTAGCTCATGAGCGGCAGCGTGATGCCCGTCACCGGGAGCAGCCCCACCACCATCCCGATGTTCTCGAAGATCTGCCAGAACAGCATGGACGCCACGCCCACCGCCACGAAGCCGCCGAACCGGTCCCTCGAGTGGGACGCCACCCACAGGATGGAGAGGAGCAGCACGCCGTAGAGGAACAGCAGCGCCACGCAGGCCACGAACCCCTGCTCCTCCGCGAGCACCGAGAAGACGAAGTCCGTGTGGCGCTCGGGGAGGAACGAGAAGCCGGTCTGCGTGCCGTTGCGCCAGCCCTTGCCCGTGAGGCCGCCGGAGCCCACGGCGATCCGGGACTGCACCGCGTGGTAGTTGGTCCCGCGTGGGTCCGCCTCCGGGTCCAGCCACCCCGCGATTCGGCCGTCCTGGTGCTTCTTGAGGTAGTGCCGCGCGATCGTCTTCGGCGGGTGGCCGCCGTCCCGCACGTAGTCGTTCCAGACGACGAAGGCCACGGCGAGCGCGCCGATGATCCCCACCGCCCACACCCCCCCGCGCACCCGGCCGAAGAGGATGACGGTGAGCGCCGAGAGGCAGATCATCATGAAGGTGCCGAGGTCCGGTTGGACCAGCACCAGGACCGCGGGCACGAGCGCCAGGAGCGCGGGCTTGAGGAGCCGGAGGAAGCCGTAGCTGTCGTCCTCGGGGCGGAAGTCGTCGTCGTAGAAGCGCGCCATCATCAGGATGACGCCGATCTTCATGAACTCCGCGGGCTGCACCCGGACCGGTCCGAGCGCGATCCAGCTCTCCGCCCCCTTCGCCGTGTGGCCGAACTTCTTGAGCGCCAGCAGCGCAAGGATGTTCAACAGGTAGATGGGGATGGCGAGGCTGCGCAGGTGCCGGTAGTCGACCGCCGCGGCGAGCAGCCCGGCCACCAGTGCCACGCCGAGGTAGATGGACTGGTTGATCCAGAACGGGTGCGCCGGGGGCCTGCTCGCGGAGGAGAGGTTCCAGATCCCCAGCGCGCAGACCAGCAGCGTGGAGATGACCAGGATCCAGGGGGTTCGCCCGGCGATGCCCCGCTCTCCCACGCGCATCACGGCGCCGCCTTTTCCGCCCGCGCGGCGGGCTTCTTCGCGGGGCGCGGCTCGGGCCTCTTGCGGACCGGCGGCGGCGGCGGGCGCGGCGGCAGCTTCAGCGCAATGCGCTCCACCGGCTCACGGCCCACCGGCGGCGGCTCACCCTTCAGCTCGAAGTAGCGCTTGAACACCGCCATGGCGGTGGGCGCGGCGTCCGTGCCGCCGTGGCCGCCGTGCTCGTTGAGCACCACCACGGCGATCTCCGGGTCCTTCGACGGGGCGAAGGCGGCGAACCAGGCGTGGTCGCGGGACCAGTAGTCCATCTGCTCGGTCTTCAGGCGGACGTCCCCCAGCTTCTTCACCTGCGCCGTGCCGGTCTTCCCCGCCACCTCGAGCCCCTTGATCCGCTGCGAGTAGGCGGTGCCACCCGGCTCGTTCACCACCGCCACCAGCCCGTCCACCACCACCTTGCGGAGCGCGGCGGGCACGGCGAGCTCGCGCAGGAGCTTCGGCTCGAACGTCTTCACCACGGTCCCGTCCTGGGCCTCCACGCGCTTCACGAGCTGCGGCTGGTACACCTTCCCGCCGTTGCCGAGCGCCGCGTACACCATGGCGAGCTGCAGCGGCGTGACGTTCACGTCCCCCTGCCCGATCGCCGTGTTGAGCGAGTGGCCCTTGTAGTAGCCGCCGGGCGTGGCGCGTGCGTGGTAGGCCTCGTCCGGCATGATGCCGGAGATGTCCGCCACCACGCCCAGCCCCGTGGGCGCCCCGAGCCCCAGCTCCCGCCCCACCTTCGCAATGGGGTTGATGCCCAGCACGTCCGCCACCCGGTAGAACCAGGTGTCGCACGACACCTGGAGCGCGCGCCTCAAGTCCACCCCTCCGTGGCCGGACTCCTTGTGGCAACGCCAGCGGCGGGACCCGAGCTTGTACCCGCCCGAGCAGTTCACCGTGGTGCTGGGACGGAAGTGGCGGGACTGCAGCGCCGCGAGCGCGGTGACGACCTTGAAGGTGCTGCCGGGCGAGAAGTGGTTCTGGGTGCCCCGGAAGATGAGCGGCGTCAGCGGATCCTTGTTGAGCTCCGCCAGCTCCTTCGCGGACACGCGCCCGGAGAGCACGTTCGGATCGAACCCCGGCCGCGAGACGACCGCGAGGATGGAGCCGGTCCGCACGTCCACGACGACCACCGCGCCCGCCACGCCGGGGAAGGCCTTCTCCGCCGTCTCCTGGAGCCGGTAGTCGAGCGTGGTGACCACGTCCAGCCCGGCCTCCGGCTTGATGGTGTCCATGCCCAGCTGCTGCGCGAGCCCCTTGAACACGCGGCCGTGCGCGTCCACCACCTCGCGGCGCAGCCCGTCCTTCCCGCGGAGGTACTCCTCCAGCGCCCGCTCGATCCCGCGGCGCCCCACGTAGTCCCCGAGGTGGTACTCCGGGCGGCCCGGCACCTTCTGCTCCAGTTCCACCTGGGTGATCTCGTTCATGTAGCCGAGCACGTGCGAGAGCACGGTCCCGGCCCGGTAGGAGCGGTGCGGCACCGGCTCCACGTCCAGCCCCTCGAGATCCCTCTGGTGGGACAGCAGCAGGTCCATCTCGTCCCGCGTGAGATCCACGCGCACGGGCACGCGCTGGAACCGCTCGCTCGTCTTGCCCTTGGCCTTCACCAGGGCCTGCATCCGCGCGAGCTCCTCCTCGTCCCAGTCCAGCCACTCGGCGAGCTGCGGGAGGACGTGGTCTTCGCAGCGGCTGCAGAACGCGGGCGTGACGAAGGCGTCGAAGGACGGGCGGTTGTCCACGAGGATCCGCCCGTTGGCATCCATGATCATCCCGCGGTCCGCCGGGATGGGGATGGGCTTGATGAAGTTGGCCTCGCTCTTCTGCGCGTACTCCGCGCCGTGCGTCACCTGGAGCCGGTAGAGCCGGAAGGTGAGCAGCAGCAGCCCCGCGACGAAGGCCGCCCCGAGCCACGCGTAGCGCGAGCGCAGTTCCTTCCCGGGGTTGTTCGGCCGGAGCGTCACGGGGCCTCTACCTCAGGAGATCCTGGTGGGGGCGCGCGTCGCCGGGATCCAGCTTGAGCAGCACCGGGAAGAGGGCGACCGCGGCGGCCCCGGTCAGCACCAGCTGGACCGGGAGCATGTACAGCGGCTCGAGCGAGAGCGGGTCCCGCGTCACCAGCGCCTGGACCACGAAGCCCAGGAACGCGTGGCCCGCGTCCACCGCCATGGCGTAGAGGGCGAAGCGGCGGGCAGAGCGGACGTCCACGAGGGACGAGCACAGCTTCCCCACCACGAACGCGAGCACCGCGAGGAAGGTGTACAGCCCGGTGGGCCGCCCGGACATGACGTCCAGCAGGTAGCCCACGCCGAAGCTGCTCACCGCCCCCTCCATGGGCATCCCGCGCAGCGCGAGGAACGCGACGATCACCACCGTCACGTCGATGCGCGCCACCGAGTGGCTGGTGAACTGCACCAGCACGGACTCGAGCGTGAGGAGCGCAAAGGCCAACACGAGCGCGAGCGCGATCCGCATCAGGGAGCCCCCTCCGCCTGCGGCGCCGCCGGGTCCGCGCCCAGGACGAGCACCTCCTCGAGCCGCGCCGTCTCCACGGCGGGCTTCACCTCGGCCGGCTGCAGCGTGCCCACGCCCTTGCGCTCCACGACGTTGAGCGTGCCGATGAGCAGCCCCGGTGGGAAGATGCCGTCCGTGCCGGCGGTCACCAGCACGTCCCCTTCCTGGAAGTCCTCGGACCGCAGCGCGTACTCGAGCCGCAGCGGCTTCTGGTCCCCCGCGCCCGTCACCGTGGCGCGCGAGCGGCTGCGCTGGTTGCGCACGGCGAGCCGGCTGCTCGGGTCCGCGAGCAGCAGCACGTCCGCGGCGTGCGAAGAGGTCCGCACCACCTGTCCCACCACGCCGTCCGGCGTCACCACGGCCATGCCCTTGCGCACGCCGTCCTCCTCGCCGCGGTCCAGCCGCACCGAGAGCGCCTGCGTCACGGGGTTGAAGCCCACCACGCGCGCCGCAACGCGCGGCCCGCGCTGCGTGTCCGCGTAGTGCAGCGCCTCGCGCAGCCGCCCGTTCTCCGCCTTCACCTCGGTGTACTCCTGCAGCTGCTCGCGCAGCGCGGCGTTGTCGCGCTCCAGCTCCACCACGCGCAGCCGCACCCCGCGCAGCTCGCCGTACGCAGACCAGGCGTGGATCGCCCCCTCGATGGCGGAGGTGAACACCTGCTGCACGGGCGTGGAGACGCCGAGGACCCAGCGGTCCACGAGGTCCGGCTCGCGCGCGCGCCCACCGCGCCAGAGGTACGCGGCGAGCGGCTGCACGAGCAGGGCCCCGACGACGAGCAGCTCGCGGTACCGCTTGAGGAGCGACAACAAGGGTGGGTGGCAGCCGGGAGAGGAGTGGGGGAAATCGGGAGATCTAACGCCGGGAAATCGCTTGCACTTTCAGCACTTCGATCATAGGCCGTCAACCCCCATCACCCTGACCCGTTAAAGGTGCGTTTCTCCATGGAAGGCGCGAACCCGAAGCAAGTCGTCTCCATCCTGTTCATCGTCGCGATCGCCGCGGTGTTCGCGTTGAACTTCGGCCCCGGCAGCCAGGGGTGCGGCGTGCGCCCGGCCGATCCCTCCGGCCTCAACGCCGCCTCGGTGAACGGCAAGGAGATCACCGCGCTGGAGTTCAACCAGCAGTACAACCGCCGGTTGAACGATTTCCGCCAGCAGGGCAATCCCATCCCCGAGAACCTCGCCCGCCAGTTCGGCATCCCGCGCCAGGTGCTCGACGGACTCGTGGACGCCGAGCTGCTCGGCCAGGCGGCAACCCAGCTGGGGCTCAACGGCTCGGACGAAGAGGTGGCCGAGTTCGTGGTGAAGAGCCCGGACTTCCAAAAGGACGGGAAGTTCGACCTGGCCCAGTACCAGCTCGCGCTCCGGGACTACTACCGGAAGACGCCGGGCGAGTACGAGGACTCCATCCGCCGCTCGCTCGCCGCGCAGAAGCTGCTCGAGGTGGTGCAGGGGGCCGCCACGGTCTCCGACGAAGAGCTCAAGGCCCGCTTCGAGAAGGAGGGCAACAAGGCCGCCCTCACCTTTGTCCGGTTCCTGCCCTCCATGTTCGCCTCCCAGGTGACGCTGAAGCCGGAGGAGATCTCCGCTTGGGCGAAGGCCAACACCGAGGCGGTCAAGGCGGCGTACGAGAAGAACAAGCCGCTGTACAACCAGCCGGAGCAGGTGCGCGCCCGCCACATCCTCGTGAAGGTGGCATCCGACGCCACGGAGGCGCAGAAGTCCGAGGCGCGGACCCGCGCCGAGAACCTTCGCAAGCAGGCGGTGGACGAGAAGAAGGACTTCGCCGAGCTGGCGACGCAGTTCTCCGAGGACCCGGGCAGCCGGGGCAACGGCGGTGATCTCGGCTTCAACACGGCCGGCGCGTGGGTCCCGGAGTTCAGCAAGGCCGCGTTCGCGCTGTCCGCGGGGCAGGTCTCCGAGGTGGTGCAGAGCTCCTTCGGGTTCCACGTCATCAAGGTGGAGGAGAAGCGCCCGCCGCAGACGAAGGCGTTCGAGGACGTGGAGCAGGACATTGCCCGCACGCTGCTGACCAAGGAGCGCTCCGCGGGGCTTGCGAAGGCCGCCGCCGAGGGTGCGCTGGAGAAGGCGAAGGCCGGCCAGTCGCTCGCGGAGATCTACCCGCCCGCCAAGCAGGAAGAGGGAGGCGCCATGCCCTTCCAGGTGGCCCAGGCCCCCGAGGCCGTGGAGTCCGGTGACTTCACCGCCGAGACGCTGTCCCTGCCGCGGCTCGGCAGTGCCCCGGAGCTCATGAAGGCGGCGCTCGCTGCAGAGTCCCCTTCCCTGCTCGACCGCGTCTTCCCGTCCGGTGACGGGTTCGTGGTGGCGGCCGTCACGGCCCGCTCGCGCCCCACGGCGGAGGCGTTCACCGAGCAGAAGGACAGCCTGCGCTCGGACACGCTGCGCGCCCGCCGCGTGGAGCTCCGGGATTCCTACCTGAAGGCCCTGCGCGCCAACGCCCAGCTCTCGGTGAACGAGACGCTGGTCGGCCCCACCGCCCCGAAGTTCGGGGGCTGAGCCGGACGCCGTGTCCTCCCTCGTGCTCGCCTCGGGCTCTCCGCGGCGGCGGGATCTCCTCGCGGGGCTCGGCCTCATCTTCCGGGTGGAGAGCGCGGACATCGACGAGACGCCGCGTCCCGGCGAGTCTCCCCGCGGCTACGTGAAGCGGCTGGCGCGCGAGAAGGCCCACGCGGTGGCCAGGCGGCTCGGGGACACGTCCCTGCTGGTGCTCGCCGCGGACACCTCGGTCATCCTCGGCGAGGAGATCCTCGGCAAGCCGCGGGACGCCGAGCATGCGCGGCAGATGCTCGGCCGGCTCTGCGGCCAGCGGCACGTGGTGCTGACCGCCGTGGCCGCCGCCGGGCGCCACCACGACACCCGGCTCGTGGAAACGGCGGTCACCTTCCGCGACGCCACGGCCACGGAGATCGCCTGGTACGTGGACACGGGCGAGCCCATGGACAAGGCCGGCGCCTACGCGGTGCAGGGGCGTGGCAGCTTCCTCGTCTCCTCGCTCGAGGGGAGCCCCACCAACGTCATCGGCCTGCCCTTGCCGGAGACGCTGCAGCTGCTCGCGGCGGGCGGCGTGGTGCCGCCGTGGGGAACTTCGGCGTGAGCATCGGCGCGCAGCTCGCCGCCGTGCGCGCGCGGGTGGAGGCTGCGTGTGCCCGCGCCGGCCGTTCGCCCGCGGACGTCACCCTGCTCGCCGTCTCCAAGCTGCAGCCGGAGGCGGCCATCCGAGAGGCCTACGACGCGGGGCACCGGCAGTTCGGTGAGAACTACGCGCAGGAGCTGCGGGACAAGGCGAAGGGGCTCGCGCTGCCGGGGCTCGAGTGGCACGCCATCGGGGGCCTGCAGGACAAGAACGCCAAGTACGTGGCGAAGGTGGCCCACGCGTTCCACGCCCTGGACCGGGCGGGGCTCGCGGACGAGCTGGACAGGCGCCGCGAGGGGCTGCCGCCGCTCGCCTGCTACCTGGAGGTGAACCTCGCCGCGGAGCCGAGCAAGGGCGGCGTGACGCCGGGTGGGTTGCCGGCCCTGCTCGCGCACGTGCGCAGCCGCCCCAACCTGCGGCCCGTGGGGCTGATGGCGCTCCCGCCGCTCGAGGAGGAGCCGGAAGCGGCGCGCCGCTGGTTCCGCGCGCTGCGGAGGCTCGCAGAGGACGAGGGGCTCACCGGGCTGTCCATGGGGACCACCTCGGACTTCGAGCTCGCCGTGGAGGAGGGCGCCACCGTGGTGCGGGTGGGCACCGCCATTTTCGGCGAACGGCCGCCGCGGCGCTGACGGTTCAGATCTCGCGGAGGCGGAGCTTGCCCCCGGTCGTGAAGCGCACCTCGAAGCCCAGCCCGCAGTAGTTGCAGAGGACCTCGTCCTTGTCCTTCAGCGGCTCGCACGGGTTGTGCGCCGTGCAGCCCGGGCAGTCGAACTCGGTGGGCGGGCCACGCGCGCCATCGTCCTCGGGGGCCTCCTCCTCGTCGTGGCCGTGGGCGCTCACCGGGCCTCCAGCTCGGTCGGGGGCAGCGTGCGGAACCGCTTGTCCACTTCCGCCACGAGCTCGAAGAACGCGTCCGCGTACCGCACGCCGCTGCCGGGCGTGTACCCCTGCCCGTTCACGTAGAACGAGCCGGTGCGGCACATGCGCCGCCAGCCCGCGCGCCCCTCGAACCGGACGTCCTGCTCGTCCTGCTCGCGGCAGTCTCGGGCGCCGGTGGCCACCTCCTCGTAGCAGCAGCGGCCGGACGGAAAGACGAGGATCATGGGCCGCAGCTTCCCGTTCGTCCCGTCGCGCATGAAGGGATCGGCCACCACGGAGGTGCCCATCATGCCGGACGGATCCATGCCATAGCCGTGCAGCTGGTACAGCACCGGGTAGCGCGTCTGCGCGTTCTCCGGCGCGTCGTAACCGGGCGGCAGGTACACGGCGAACTCGCGCTTGGCGCCGAGTGCCACGGACTCGTAGACGAGCCCAGCGAGCTGCCGCTCGCCGATGCCCCCGCCCCCCAGCGTCCCGGGACGCGGCAGGGACGGCCACACCTGTCCCGCCCATCCGAACAGCGTGCCGAACCGGTCGATGGCCTGCGAAGCGGTGCCCACGTGGTCCCCCTCGCCGTTGACCCGGTCCTGGTCCGTGGGCGCGTCCTTCCCGTAGAACAGCAGCAGGTTCTTCGGCGGCTTGGCCCAGTTGCCGGCCCACGGGTTGAAGTACCCGTTGCGGTCCGTCAGGCCCGGGATCTCCGTGAACTCGCGGTAGGCCCCGGACAGCGACGGGGCGTGGTGCGCCACGAGCCCGTACACCTGCTTGGACATCAACCCCAGGTTGAAGATGTCCCGCACGCCCCCGTCCGCGAGCACCGACAGCCGCGCCTTCCCGGCTGCGTCCAGCTTGCGGAAGTTGGTGCGCGGATCGCTCTCGAAGAACCGGCGGCGACCGGACGACAGGTCGAACGCGCCGTTGCCCTCGCCCACGTCGGACGTGCCGGGCACGCCGTCGAGGCCGTGGTCGCGGAACGGCTCGCCCGTGTCGAAGATCCAGTTGGACTCGGTGCCCAGCGGGTTCTTGTCCGCGTCGTAGTCATCTCCGTTCGGATCCCCGGCCAGGTTCGCGCCGGGGCTGCAGCCGCCCTTCCCGTCCTCCTGCGCGTTCGGGCAGCCGTCCGTGCCCACGTCGTCGAACCGCTCCTGGCCGTTGTTGATGACGGGCTCACCGTAGTCGCGCCGCCCGTTGCCGTTGAGATCCACGGCGAGCACCATGGGCACCGGCGTGGTGCCCTTGCGGCAGGCATCCACCCGGCCCCAGTTGTCCAGGAGCATCAGCGGCTGCGAGCCCTTGTTCGCCACCTGCGCCCCACCCTTGCCCGCGCAGAAGGACTCGGCGAAGGCCTGCTCGGCGGAGGCGGCCAGGGGGGCGGAGACGTTGGCCGGGTCACTGCAGAAGTCCACGATCTCCTGGGTGTTGCGGCAGAACCACACGCGCCGCTCGCCGTCGCACCAGGTGATGGCGTCGTACTTCCCCTCGGGGTTGTACTCGGCGTTGTAGACCCCCTTCACCCGGGCGGGGTTGGAGCAGAAGTCCGCGGGCGGGGTGCGGATGCGCTCGGGGTCCACGCCCGGCGGGGCCACGGGCGAGAGCGGGTTCTCCGAGAGCGGGTTGCCGAACGCGACGGTGAGATCCTCGAAGATCTCCAGGTACGAATCGCGGTCGAAGGTGCCGCCGTTGGTGGTGGTGTGCCAGTGGTTGAGATCCTGCGAGTGCTCGTAGGAGATGGGCGCCGTGCGGCGGCTGCACGCGTCCACGCGCTTCGGATCGTTGAGCGTGTCCGGCCCCTCTGCGAGCAGCGCCTCGAGCTCCGGCAGCGTGCAGCCGAACGTCAGGTAGAAGCGGTCCATGTTGCGGAGGATCATCGCCGCGTCCAACGGCCCGCCCTGCATGCCGATCCCGTCGAACATCTCCGGGCGGCTGAAGCCCAGGGCACCGGTCCCGATGGCGCCCATGCTCACCCCGGAGATCACCCGGTAGGTGGTGGAGAGCTTCGCCGGTGGCTGCGGCGGGGGCGTCTCCTTGCCGCAGGCGGCGAGTGAGAGCAGCAGCAGTCCGAGGGAGCGGGGCAGGCGCATGCCATCTCTCTAGCGCATCCCGCGCCCGCGGTGGATTGAATGGCAACCCCCGCGGCACGTCAGGAGAGGGGCAGGGCCGGGTGGACGCTGGGCAGGCGAACGGGGTGACGACGATGTGGCTTCCGCGCCGAAACGGGGGAGAATCCATGGCCATGCGTTGGGCGTTCGTGGGCGCGGTCCTGTGTGCACTCCCGGTGGCGGCAGCGGATCCCTCCAACCCGTCCGCCTTCGGACCGGGAGAGCGCGCCACCTACAGCCTGCGCTACCTGGGGCTCACGGCTGCGAAGATGTCACTCGAGGTGGGACAACCCGAGCAGGGCTGGGGGACGCGCACCTGGCCGCTCCGCTGTGAGACGCGCACCGAGTGGCTCTTCCGGGTCTACCCCATCGACGACCAGTTCACGACCTGGTGGGACCCGGTGACCGAGAGGACCGTGGCGCACGAGTTCCGGGCGGACGAGGCCCACAAGCGCCGGAGCCAGCAGGTCACCTTCCACCACCGCGGTGGCAAGGCGTTCGTCCGCCAGCAGGTCGAGGGCGAGCAGCCCCGCGAGAAGGAACTGCCCATCACCGACGGGGCGCACGACATCGCGAGCGCGGCCTTCGCGTTGCGGAACGCGCCGCTCGAACTCGGGCGCACCCTCGAGCTCCCCGTGTTCACCGGCGAGAAGTCGTTCACGCTGACGGCGACGGTGGTGGGGCGGTTGACGCTCGCCACCCCGCTCGGCCAGCGCGAAGTGTTCCAGCTGAACGTCGCCACGGATTTCAGCGGCAAGGTGAAGGCGAAGCGGCTGACGCGTGTGTACCTCACCACCGATCCAGCCCACGTCCCCGTCCGCATCGAGGCGGACCTGGTGCTCGGGACGGTGGAGGCGGAGATCGTGGAGTACCGCGCGGGCGAGGGCTCCACCGCGGAGCTCGCGAGCGTGGCGCGGGAACGGAAGCGGGCCCAGTAGCGCCCCGGTCCCTCCCGCCGGGAGGGGGGCGACGTGGGCGTGCTGTGGGCCGTGGTGTTGAGCGCTGCACCGCTCGCGGGCTTCGTCCCGGTGCTGGAGAAGGTGCGGCCCGCCGCACCCTTCCATGTGGAGGGTGAAGCGACGGTCCACGCCCTGCGCGGCGAGTGCGAGGGACTCCAGCTGCGCCTGCGGCAAGAGGCCGCGCCGGCCTCGCTCTCGCGCACCGTGCTGGAGGGGGCCGGGACCTCCATCGAGGTCCGCTGGATGGCACAGCGCTTCGTCCGGGCGCGGCGCCCCTCCAACCCGGACGGGGCCGTGGGCGAGTGGCCGGACCCGCTCGTCCCGGTCGGAGATGCGCCCGTCCCTCCCCTCCTCTACGGGGAGATCTGCGTGCCCGCAGACCAGCCGCCCGGCACCTACCTCGCAGACGTGGAGGTGGCCCTGCGCGGGGGGCAGCAGGTGCGGCTCCCCCTGCGGCTCGAGGTGCTGCGGCCGCGGCTGCCTGCCACGTCCACGCGGCCCAACACCTTCGGCATCTCGTTGTACAGCCTTGCACGCGGCCACGGGCTCGCCCCCGAGTCGGAAGAGGCCAGGCGGTTGCTGTCGGCCTACGCGCGTTCCGCCCTCGCCCACCGCGTCAGCCTGCACGGGATGGGGATCGATCCCCTCCCCTCGCGGGTGGTGCGCGGCCGGCTGGAGGTGGACTTCCGCGCGTACGACCGGGAGCTCGGGCCGTTCCTCGACGGGACGGCCCTGCCCAGCGGCGCCCGCTTCAGCACCGCGGAGGTCCGGGACGATCCGCGGCTGCCGCCTCCCGAGCGTGCCCAGCTCTACGCCGCCATCGAGGCGCACTTCCGCGCGCGGGGCTGGCCGCAGCTGCTCTTCTTCTACGCGAAGGACGAGCCCACGCCGGGGGACTTCCCGCACGTCCATGCCCAGGCGCGGGCCGTCCACGCGCGGAGCCGCATCCCGGTGCTCGTCACCTCGCCGCACGACGCCCGCCTGAGAGGGGCCGCGGACATCCTCGCCCCGGTGCTCAACTGCTTCTTCCCCCGGCCTGGACCGGCCACCTGCCCGCGTCCCTTCTCGGCGCCGGTGCTCCGCCAGGTGTCGGGCGCGAAGCGTGTCTTCTGGTACCAGAGCTGTATGTCCCACGGCTGCGGGGACGCGCCGCTGGAAGGGCCCACGGCGAGCGCCTTCACGGGCTGGGCCTCGTACATGGTGGATCACCCCGCCGCGCTGAACCGCGCCATGGGGCCGCTGGCCTTCCTCGCGGGCGTGGACGGCGAGCTCTACTTCGCCACGGTCTACGCGTACGACACCGGTGATCCCTGGGAGGACACCTGGGCGTTCGGCGGCAACGGGGACGGGACGCTCTTCTATCCCGGCACGCCGGCGAGGCTCGGGGGCGCCCCCCACCGCCCCGTGGAGAGCCTGCGCCTCAAGCACCTGCGGGACGGCCTGGAAGACGACGAGGCGTTGCAGCTGCTTGCCCGGCTCGGGGGCCAGGCGGAGGCGCGGGCGCTCGTCCGGCAGGTCGTCCGCTCGGGGTTCGAGGTGGAGCGCTCGGCGGAGGCCTGGGAACGCTTCCACGTGGCACTGCGGCGCGCCCTCGACGCCCGTTGGAAGGGCCGAGAATAGAGGAGGGGGCCGGTGCGTCGGACACGCCGACGGGCCGGGATGTCCAAGGGGACCACATGATCCGCGCGCTGCTGCTCGCCACGCTCTCCACTGCGCCTGCCGCGCCCCAGGCGAAGCCCGCCCTGCCCGCCCCCCCGCCGGACGCGCAGTGCCGCTCGCTCGGCAAGCCGCGGCTCCCGGCCTCGTTCGGCCCCGGGGAGGCGCTCGAGTACGAGGTGGACGCGCTCGGCGCAAAGGCCGGCAAGCTCGAGTTCCGGGTGCTCCCGCGCAAGGACGGCCGGCTCCAGGTGGAGGCCCAGGTCCAGAGCAACACCTTCTTCGAGAAGGTGCGGAAGGTGACGGCCCGCGCGTTGAGCACGCTGGATGCGCGCACGCTCCGCCCGGTGTCGTACGAGGAGCGCTCCACCGAGGATGGGACGGTGCTGACGGCGGACGTGGACTTCTCGCAGGACAAGCGGACGGCCGCGCTGCAGTTCTCCGTGGACGGGAAGCAGGGCACGCGCAGCTTCGGCTTCGCCTCGGACGGGCTGGACGTGGTGGGCGCGCTGTACCTCCTCCGCCAGGTCCCGTTGCAGCAGGGACAGCCGCTCTGCTTCGACACCTACGGCGTGCGCCGGATGTGGCGCGTCTTCGGAACGGTGCAGGGGCGGGAGCACCTGTCCACGAAGATCGGCGAGTTCGAGGCGTGGCACATCACGGGCTGGGCCGTCCGGCTGGACAACCCACACCACCGGCGGGAGCTGCACGTGTGGATCAGCGACGACGCGGCGCGGCTGCCGCTCGTGGCGCTCGGGGTGATCGACCTCGGGGCCGTGCGCGCCACCCTGGTCGGCCACGGCCGTCCGGGACAGGCCCGGAGGCGCGCCGAGCGGAACGACTCGCTCAAGTGGTGACCGTCAGCGGCTCAGCGGAACCGCGGGCGCCGTGGGGATCACCGGCAGAGAGGGCACGGTCTGTCCCGGAACCGAGGCGCCTGACGGGGCCTGCGCCGGGGGCGGAGTCCCACCCGCGTTGAAGGGGGACGGGGTGCTGGGCAGCGGTAGGAAGAGGCGCCCCGAGCCCACCTCCACGGTCCGAGGCAGGGGCGTGGCCGGCCCCGCGTTGGCGGGCGCGGGCGTGTCCGGCAACGGCGCTGCGGGCGCAGCGTTCCGCACCCGGATGGCGGAGGCCTCCACGGGGAAGATGCCGGCGCGCGGTGGCGCGGGGCTCTGCACCGGGGCCGTCAGCGCCGTGAGCCCCACGTTGGGAGGCGCCGTCCCCTCGGGCACGGGCGCCTGTCCCACCTGGGCCGCGCCCTCGCCTTCCAGCCGCACGTCGTCGAAGAAGAAGCGGAGCACCGGGCCCGACGGCAGCAGCACCAGCCACTCCAGCTCCAGGTCTCCGTCTCGCGCGGCGGGCTGCAGGGCGTGCGTCGCGTCGTCCACGTGGGTGCCTGCGCGCAGCGCGAAGATCTGCGTGGCGAACGTCCCCATCTCCTGCCCGTCCCGCCAGAGCCGCGCGGGACCGTGGAGGGCGAAGTACGCGCGCGCCGGCACCGCGCCGTCCAGCCCCCAGGGAGAACCGGGGCCGTGTGCCTGGAGGTCCCACGCCGCCCCCGCGCGCTCGAGCGACAGCCGCCACGTCCCGCCGGGCAGCGCGAGATCCAGCTCCGCGGAGCCTCCCTGCGCGTCCACCCGCGCGGAGGAGCGGCCGAGCCCCTCCTCGAACCATCCCCCGAGCGGATCCCCCCGGACGATGGCGAACCCGGTCCCGTCCCGGCTGGACATCTCCGCGAGCGGCCCCGCACCCCACGCCCCGGAGGCCGCCGACCACCAGGAGAGCAACGCCCAGCCGAGCACACGCCGCATGGCGGGAAGGCTGGCCACGGGCCCCAGAAAGCAACAGGGGGCGCCCCTCGCTGGAGCACCCCCTCGCCGGCACGGCTTGCGTGCAGCCTAGATGAGGCCGCGCGCGCGGCGGATCTGCTCCACCGTCTTGTTGTACTCGATGTCGAACGCCGACGTGCCCTCCTGCAGGTGCTTCAGGCGGGAGCGGGCCTCGCGGTCGATCTCCTCGTCCACGTCCAGGTGGCGCTTCATGATCGCGAAGATCTTCATGCGCAGCTGCGTGTCCGCGGAGAACACCTCCTCCACGTTCCGGCTGACCATGAGGAACTCGATCATCTGGTTGATGACGTACTCGATCCCGTCGTCTCCCAGCTTGAAGCCGCGCACGTCCGCCATCTCGCGCTTCACCTGGTTGAACCGGGAGTGATCGTACCCGCGCCGCTCGAGCGCCTCGCGCGTGGCCTGGTTGACCCGCTCCTCCTGGGCCAGGTACTCGCGCATGATGGCGGAGAGATCCATCTCGGCATCCGCGATCCGCAGCGCCTCGACCTCCACGTCTCCCTCCTGCATGAGCTTCGCGACGACCTCGCGGGAGATGATGGGAATGACCTTCGGGTAGAGCCGCATGAACCCCTCTTTTTTCGCTCGGAAAAACCGACGGAAAAGTGACTCCGCTATAAATCACGGGCAAGGGGGTCGCAATGAATTTCCCCCCGGAAGTGCCAGAGATCTGGCGGCTTTCCGGATCAAGGGGCGGCGTCCGCGTCCTCGAGTGACGCGTCCCGGACCTCGTCCTCGTCCCTCCCGGCGGGGGCCGGTGCGTCGCCGTGGAGCACGGCGTGGACGCGCTCGGCGAGCGCGGGGCCCACCACCTCCGCGATCGCCTCGATGTCCGCCTCTCGCACGCGCTTCACCGAGCCGAAGTGGCGCAACAGCGCCTTGCGCCGCCCCTCCCCCACGCCGGGGATGTCCTCGAGCTGGGAGTGCAGGTTGCGCCGGCGCAGCACGCGCTGCTGGTAGGTGATGGCGAAGCGGTGTGCCTCGTCCCGGAGGCGCGTCAGCAGGAACAGCTCCGCGGAGCGCTGCGGGAGGACGATGGGATCCTTCCGGCCGGGGACGAAGACGCGCTCCTCGCTCCGGGTGGCCCCCTCGTCCGTCACCTCGAGGTCCCTCGCCTTGGCGAGCCCCACCACGTCCAGCCCCTCCACCCCCGCGTCCTTCAGCGCCGCGAGCGCGGAGGCGAGCTGGCCCTTGCCGCCGTCGATGACGAGCAGGTCCGGGAGATCCCCGTCCGCGAGCCCGCGGCGGGCGCGGCGCGAGATGATCTCGTACATGGAGGCGAAGTCGTCGTTGCCGTCCACGGTCTTCACCCGGAAGCGCCGGTAGCGCGCCTTGTCCACCTCGCCATCCGTGACGGCCACCTGGGAGGCCACCACCGCGGAGCCCTGGAAGTGCGAGATGTCGAAGCACTCCATCCGCCGCGGGC
This sequence comes from Pseudomonadota bacterium, assembly GCA_039800145.1. Taxonomy (GTDB): domain Bacteria; phylum Myxococcota; class Myxococcia; order Myxococcales; family Myxococcaceae; genus VGRA01. The sequence goes on from JBDLRJ010000416.1 coordinate 17,183, forward strand.
GCCGGACCAGGTGCAGCTTCTTCTGCAGCCGGTCGAGGATCGCGAGCGACTCCTCGCGGGTGCGCTGCCGGTCGACGAAGGCCTGCTCCGCGTTCTTCTGCGCCAGCGCGAGCAGCTCCACCTTCGCGCCCCGGCGCGGCACGAGCACCCGCACGCGCTGCCCCCGCTTCTCGGTCAGCAGCTCCTCGAGCGCGTCGGCCCCCTCGAGCTCGGTCGGCAGCAGCACCTCGCCGGGGACGAAGTTGTCCTGCGCGTAGTAGAGATTCACGAACGACGGCAGCAGCTCCTCGCTCGGGAACTCCTGACCGGAGAACGGGAAGGCCTGGCCGCCGGTGATGCGCCCCTCGCGGAGGTAGAGGACGTAGACGAGCAGCCGGTCCGCCTCCCGGTGCAGCGCGAAGACGTCCCGGTCCACCGGGTCCACCTCGGCCACCTTTTGCCGCTCGAGGCTCCGCTCGATGGCGATGAGCTGATCTCGCAGCCGGGCCGCCTCTTCGAACCGGAGCGCGCGCGCCGCCTCCTGCATCCGCAGCTTGAGGCGGGAGACGAGCTCGCTGGCCTTGCCCTCGAGGAACAGCACGGCCTCCTGCACGCTGCGGTGGTAGTCCCCGCGGGGCACCTCGTAGACGCACGGCGCGGGGCAGCGGCCAATCTGGTGCAGCAGGCACGGGCGCTGGCGGTTGTGGAGCGCGTGGTCCGAGCAGGTCCGCAGCTGGAAGTAGCGGTTGATGATCCGCAGCGTCTCGCGGATGGAGGTGGCGGACGCGTACGGGCCGAAGTACCGCGCGCCGTCGTTCTTGAAGCGGCGCACCACCTCGAGCCGGGGCCAGTCCTGGCGCACGTCCAGCCGCAGGCAGATGAAGTTCTTGTCGTCCTTGAGCAGGACGTTGAAGCGGGGCTGGTGCTGCTTGATGAGCTCGTTCTCGAGCAGCAGCGCCTCCTTCTCGTTGGAGACCACCAGCGTCTCCACGTCGCCCAGCAACCGGTCCAGCAGCGGGATGAAGGCGCGCGTGTCCGTCCCCGTGAAGTAGCTGCGGACGCGGTTGCGGAGGTTGACCGCCTTGCCGACGTAGATGACCTCCCCGGCGCGGTCCTTCATCAGGTACACGCCCGGCTCAGCGGACAGGCGCGAGAGCTTCTCCTCGAGCCAGCCGGGGATCATCCCTTGCCCTTCCGCTTGCGGTACTTCGCCGGCTGCTTGCGCCACCCGCCGCGCTGCTTGCCCTCGTCCACCGCGGGCCTGGCCAGCAGGCTGCGGAGCGCGGGCTTGAGGCCGAGGTCCATCTCCTTGAGCAGCGCCACCGTGTCGCGGTGCCGCGCCGCCTCCTCGAACGCCATCTCGTCCGCGGCGGCGAGCATGGCCTTCGTCTCCTCCTCGACGAGCCGGGCGATCTCCTCGCGCCCCATCACCTCTTCCGGTTCGGCCGCCCTCGGCAGCGCCGCCTCGGCCGCCTCCCCGTACAGCACGCTCGAGAGATCCTGGATGTTCCGCTTCACGGACGCGGGCGTGATGCCGTGCTCGTGGTTCCAAGCGGCCTGCTTCTCGCGGCGGCGCGTGGTCTCCTCCATGGCCTTGCGCATGGAGTCGGTGACGCGGTCCGCGTAGAGGATGACGCGGCCGTTGAGGTTGCGCGCCGCGCGGCCGATGGTCTGGATGAGCGAGACGTGGCTGCGGAGGAAGCCCTCCTTGTCCGCGTCCAGGATGGCGACCAGCGACACCTCGGGGATGTCCAGCCCCACGCGCAGGAGGTTGATGCCCACGAGCACGTCGAACTCGCCGCGCCGGAGATCCCGGATGATCTCCGTGCGCTCGATGGCGTCGATGTCCGAGTGGAGGTAGCGCACGCGGACGCCCACCTCCGTGTAGTACTCGGTGAGCTCCTCGGACATGCGCTTGGTGAGGGTGGTGACGAGCACGCGCTCCCCCGCCTCGGTGCGCTTGCGGATCTCCTCGAGCAGGTCGTCCACCTGCCGGGCCACGGGGCGGACCTCCACCTCCGGGTCCACCAGGCCGGTCGGGCGGATCACCTGCTCCACCACCACGCCCTGGCTCTTCTCCAGCTCGTACTCCGCGGGCGTGGCGGAGACGAAGATCGCCTGGGGGACGATCTTCTCGAACTCGTTGAACTTCAGCGGGCGGTTGTCCATGGCGGACGGCAGCCGGAAGCCGAACTCGACGAGCGTCTCCTTGCGGCTGCGGTC
>JBDLRJ010000417.1:0-2957 GCA_039800145.1 Pseudomonadota bacterium
GCAGCCCCTCCACCTGGTGGAACATGGGCGTGTGCGTCACGTCCGAGTCCCGCCGGTAGACGCGCCCCGGACAGATGACCCGGATGGGCGGCCGGGACGAGAGCATCGTCCGCACCTGCACGGGGGACGTGTGCGTCCTCAGCAGCACCGGGCTGGACGGCGGCGCGTTGAGCCACCCGCTGTCCACGTAGAAGGTGTCCTGCATGTCCCGCGCGGGGTGATCCTTCGGCAGGTTCAGCGCCTCGAAGTTGTAGAAGTCCAGCTCGATCTCCGGCCCGGAAGCCACCTCGAACCCGAGCCGCCGGAACACCTGGCTGATCTCCTCCATGGTGCGGCTCACCGGGTGCCGGCGGCCGGGCCGCAGCACGCGCCCCGGCAGCGTGACGTCCACGCCGCCCGCGGAGAGTTCCGCCTCGAGCGCCTTCTCCTCCGCCCGCGCCACCGCCTCCGAGAGCAGCCCCTCCAGCTCCGCCTTCACGCGGTTGGCCACTTCCCCGAGCGCGCGGCGCTCCTCCGGGGCCAGCTTCCCCATCCCGCCCAGCACGCCGGCGAGAAGCCCCTTCTTCCCCAGGTACTTCACGCGCAGGGCCTCCACGGCCTCCGGCGTGTCCGCCCGCACCATCTCCGCCCTGGCCTCGGAGGCCAGCGCCGCCAACTTCTCCTGCATGAATGCACCCGATCCCCGGCGCACGCGCCGGGACGTGGAAAAAGGAAGTGGGCCGCCCGTCCAGCGCGGACGAGGCGGCCCACAGGACCTGCGAGTACCCGAGGTGGCCTACGCCGCCTTCGCGACCGCCGCGACGGCCGCAAAGCCCGCCGGGTCCGCCACGGCGAGGTCCGCCAGCACCTTGCGGTCAATGGCAACCTGCGCCTTCGCCAGGCCGGCGATCAGCTTGCTGTAGGACAGCCCCACCATGCGGGCCGCCGCGTTGATGCGGACGATCCACAGGGACCGGAAGTCCCGCTTCTTCCGCTGCAGGTCGCGGCTCGAGTAGTCCAGCGCGCGCTCAACGGCCTGGTTCGCCCGCTTGTAGCAGTTCTTCCGACGGCCGCGGAAACCCTTGGCCAGCTTCAAAATCCGGTTACGACGACGACGGGCCTTGACGCCCTTCTTGACGCGCATGACGTGACTCCTGGTGTGACTGAAAAGTGAACGAGACTAGTTCGCCCCGTAGGGGAACAGCTCCTTGATGACCTTCTTCGCGTCCATGGACTTGAGGTGGCCCATGCCGCGCGCACGCCGCTTCGAGTCCGGCGTCTTGCCGTGGGTGAACAGGTGCTTGCTGAAGGCCTTGGCGAACTTCACCTGGCCGCTCTTCTTCACCTGGAAGCGCTTCTTCGCGCCGCTGCGGGTCTTCATCTTCGGCATGACGTCGTCTCGACTTCCTGTTCAGGATCCGCTGGCCGTGGGCGACGCGGATCGTTGGGGGTCAGCCGGGTTGCCCTCCGGCTTGCTGTCACCGGGCTTCCCCGGCGCAGCGCTCTTCTCCGACTTCTCGTGCGACTTCTCGTGTTCCTTCTTCGAGGCCTCGGCCTGCTGCCGCGCGAGGTCACGCGCCCGCTGCGCCACGCGGGCGTTCGGGGCGAGGATCATGAACATCTGACGCCCTTCCATCCGCGGCGCCATCTCCACCATTCCCACTTCCTTGCAGTCCTGGATCACGTCCTCGAGGATCTGCTGGCCCAGGTTCTTGTGGGTGATCTCGCGGCCGCGGAACATGATCGTCACGCGGGACTTGTTCCCCTCCTCGAGGAACCGCTTGATGTTCCGGACCTTGAACTCGTAGTCGTGCTCCTCGGTCTTCGGACGGAGCTTGACTTCCTTCAGGTGGACCACGACCTGCTTCTTCTTCGCTTCCGAGGCCTTCTTCTTCTCCTCGTACTTGAACTTCCCGTAGTCCATGATCTTGCAGACCGGGGGCTTGGCCATGGGGTTGACCTCGACAAGGTCAAGCCCCTCGGCCTGGGCACGCTCCAGGGCCGCTTCGATCGGCAGGACGCCGAGCTGCTCACCGGCGGACCCCACGACCCGGACTTCGCGGGCGCGGATGCGGCGGTTCGTTCTTTGGTCGCGGACGCTAATTGGAAAGCTCTCCTGCTACGACGGGTTCAAATCGAAAAGGGCGCGCAACATACTTTTCCCCACGCCACAGTCAAGCGGCACCTTGCAGGGAAGCGTCACGGCCAGCGCGTTTCTGCCACCAACCGCTGCTCGAACGCCTCGTAGGACATGGATTTCAGATCCTCGCCGCCGTACTTCCGCGGGCTGACCGCCTTCGCCTCGACCTCCTTGTCACCGATGACGAGCGTGTAGGGGATCTTCTGCAGCTGGCTCTCGCGGATCTTCGCGTTCAGCGTGTGATCCGAATCGTCCAGCGTCACCCGGAAGCCCTTCGCCTCCAGCTGCGCCTGGACCTCGCGCGCCCACGGCAACTGGCGGTCCGCCACGGTGACGATGTTCGCCTGCACCGGGGCGAGCCACGCCGGGAACGCCCCTGCGAAGTGCTCGATCAGGATGGCAATGAAGCGCTCGAAGCTCCCGTAGATGGCGCGGTGCAGAACCACGGGGCGGTGCTCCGCGTTGTCATCTCCCACGTACGTGAGATCGAACCGCTGCGGTCCCTGGTAGTCCAGCTGGATGGTCCCCAGCTGCCACTTGCGGCCAATGCTGTCAGACACGTCGAAGTCGATCTTCGGACCGTAGAAGGCCCCCTCGCCCGGCTTGATCTCGTACGGCACGCCGAGCCCATCCAACGCCGCCTTGAGCGCCGCCTCGGCCTTGTCCCACTGCTCGTCCGTGCCCAACCGCTGCGGCGGGCGCGTGGAGAACTTGGCGGCGTACGTCAGCCCCACCGCGTTGTAGACGCGGTCCAGCAGCTGGACGAAGCGCCTCACCTCGTCCCCCACCTGGTCCTCGGTGCAGTAGATGTGCGCGTCATCCTGCTGGAACTGGCGCA
>JBDLRJ010000418.1:0-9058 GCA_039800145.1 Pseudomonadota bacterium
CCCGCCCCGCCCCCCCCCCCCCCCCCCGCATCACGGAGAGCGGGACACCGTGCACCGGTCCCAGGTGGAGAGACGCGAGAGCGTCCCGTCGTCCAGCTCGGCGTAGACCGCGACGTCGGCGCACCCACGCGGAACTTCGGGGTCCACCCGCTCGAGGCGGAAGCCGGCCCGCGGTGGGGACTTCGCCTCGGAGAGGGCAGCGAGATCCGGCCGGGGGAGCTCCGGCACCTGGACGGTGTGATCGCCACCGGCCCCACAGACGACCACCCTCCGCACCGGCCGGTGCCGGGCCGTATCCAGGGCCCACCCCGAGATGACGGTGGTGCCCCCGACACGGACCACCCGCTCCACCGCTCCGTGGGCACCGGCCGCCCCCGCGGGAGGGGCCTTCACGCCCGGCCCGAGCACCGCCGCACACCCCTGGACAGACGGGGCCAGGGAGAGGGAGAGGGCACGGGCAGGTGCAGCAGCGGCCAGTTCCTCGGGGAAGGCGCACTGCTCCCACGCCCTCAACGGCGCCACCGCGCCGTCCTCGAGCACCACCGCCAGGCGAAAGTCCTGGCAACTCCGGAATGGTGTACCTGCGAGCGAGACCGGCAGCCGGAAGCCGGCCCGAGCCGACGGGAGCGCGAACAATCCCGCGATGTCGGCGCGCTCCGCCGAGGGGGCCACCTTCACCTCATCCCCCCGCGGGAGGCAGAGCACCACCTCGGACACCGGCCGCTTCCGCCCCGGGTCGAAGGCCCACCCCACGGCGACCAGTCCCTCCGCCGTCCGGTTCACGCGCTCCAATGCCCCCGAGAGGGCCGGGCGCCGGGCCCCCTCGGCTAGCGGTTCGTCGAGCCGCTTGCAGACAGGAGACGCAACGACTTTTGGATTTTCCGCGGGTGTTCCGGCTTGGCGGGACCCGTCGCAGGCCAGCACGCCCACGAGGGCGACGGCGAGGGGCAGGCTGGCAGCCCGGCGCTGGGGGCCGGGGCGTGGGCAGAGGCGCATGGGCTTCCGAGTAATCACACCCACGCCGTGCCCTCAACTGCCCGCGCTGCACTCAGGGCTGCGGCGAGCTGGCCACCCCTGCCTCCACCGTGCAGCGGCCCCAGGCCGGCAAACGGCCCCGCTCGCCCTGCCCGTCCGTGGCGAACACCTCCGGCCCTGCACAGCTTTCGGGGACCGCGCCGGTGAGAGGCAGCTCTGCCCGGAAGCCCGCCGCAAGCTGCTCCGTCTTCCAGGCCCTGGCGAGGTCCGGCCGGGGCAGCCTGGGGACGACCCGGACGCCGCGGCCTCCCCAGCACACCAGCACCGACGCGGCAGGCCGCCCGGCGCGCGCGTCCACCGCCCAGCCATGGACCTGAAGCTGTCCCCCGCGCGCCGTCACCTGCTCGACGACGCCGGCGACGGGGCTCCCCCCGGTCCCGGCTGCTGCCGCGGGGAGCGCACCGCACTCGTCCGAGGCGTCCACGGCGCGGTCCAGAGGCGAGGCAGGGATCTCCGGGAGCTGGAGGTAGCGCTCCACCATCTCCAGCACCAGGACCTGGGGCGCGGCGCGCTCGACGAGGTCAAAGTCGATGACGCGGGACCAGTGGACCTCGGTCTTCCCGAAGTGGTCGGCCAGCAGCGGGGCGAGGTGCGTGCCGAAGCTGTCCCGGTACAGGACCAGGGAGGTCGCGGGCGAGGGCTGGGAGAAGCTCACCGCTCCCCTCTCCCCCGCCGCGAGCAGCGGCTCTCCGCCGGTGGAGGCCCGGAGGCGCAGCGGCCATTCGGGGACCAGCTCCTCGTACGATTCGTACGGACCGCCCCAGAGGTTCAGCATCTCGCCGAGATCCCCCGTGCGGGTGACCCGTCGGACCCGGAACTCGCTGAGGTCGCGGGGACGCGGGAGCGCCGGGCGGCTCACGCGGATCCCCTCCAGGATCCCCCGGTACGCCACGTGGGTTCCCAGCCCCGTCCAGTGCGTGTCGTACCGGCGGTAGAGCAGCCCCGCGGGCTTCGCGGCGTTGAACGCGGGGCGCAGGTCCAGGAATGCCGGGTGGTGTCCCAGCCTCTCGGCGAGTTGGTCGAGGCGACTCTTTGCTCCCACCGGGGCGACGCCCCCGGGAAGCTCTTCCGGGTAGGTGGTGGACTTGTCGGGTACCACCGCGACCAGGAAGGTGATGCCGCGCGCTGACGCCCACGCGTGCGTCTGCTCAACGAAGCGCTGCCAGCCCGCGAGCGCCTCGGTGGAGAAGGGCTGCTCTGCCCGGAACGCCTCCGGCTCGTGGTCGTGCGCGAGGAACAGCCACCCGTTCCGCCCGCGCCAGACCCGGTCCGTCGGGGCGGTGCGGAAGAGGTCCCACAGCAACCCGTGGTGGAACGCGAGCCCCTGTTTCCTGAGGACGAAGTCCTCGCTCAACCGGTGCTCGAGCTCCTGGCGGAACGCCCGCCCCTGCTGTCCCGCGCGGGCGGGGGACGCACCGGGCCAGAGCGTGAAGAGGCCGAGCAACGCGAGCACCGCCAGCGAGAGGGCGGCCAGCACGAAGCGGATGCGGGGTGTGCCGAGACTGTCCACGGGCTCAGAACCGGAAGTAGATGAAGGGGTTGTGGGTGCCGGCGGTGACGAAGGCCACGCAGGCGAGGAGCAGGCACATGGCGCCGACGGTCGCCATGCCGCCGCGCGCCGCGGTCCCTCCCGGTGCTGCCTGCCACGTGGCCATCCACCGGGAAGGCCAAGGCGAAGCCCCCACGGCGCCCACGAGCATCAAGGTGGCCACCCAGGGCGTGAGGTACAGCTGCCACCCGTAGCCGACGCCCGCGGCGCCGGCCGCGCCCGTCAGCAGGGTCGTGAACCAAGAGCCGGCATGGGCCAACGAGTCCGTGCGGAACAGCACCCAGCCCATGGCCACCCAGGACAGGGTGTAGGCCGTCCGGAGCGCGGCCGACAGGCGCGCGAGCCACTTCCCGCCCCCGACGCGCTCGAAGACGAGCAGCGCACCGTGCAGCGCTCCCCACGCCACGAAGTTCCAGCTCGCCCCGTGCCAGAGGCCGCACAGCAGGAACACGAGCGCCAGGTTCAGGCCGGTCCGGAACGTCCCCGCGCGGTTCCCGCCGAGCGGGATGTAGAGATAGTCGCGGAACCACGTGGACAGCGAGATGTGCCAACGCCGCCAGAACTCGGTGATGCTGCCAGACGCGTACGGGTGGGCGAAGTTCTCCACGAACTCGAAGCCGAGCATCCTCCCGAGCCCGATGGCCATGCACGAGTACCCGGAGAAGTCGAAGTAGATCTGGAGCGTGTAGGCCGCGAGCCCGACCCACGCGGTCGAGGGTGTCAGCTGCGCGTCGGTCAGCCCGAAGACGCTGTCAGCCACCGCCCCGAGCGGGTTCGCGACGAGCATCTTCTTCGCCAGCCCCACCGCGAAGCGCTCGAAGCCGGAGACGAACCGCTCCGGGAGCAGGCGGCGTTCCGGCAACTGCGCCGCGACGTCCACGTACCGGACGATGGGCCCGGCGATCAGCTGGGGAAAGAGCGAGATGTACAGGGCGAGATCCCGGAGGCTCCGCTGGGCGGGGGTCTCCTTCCGGTAGACGTCCACCACGTAGGACAGTGCCTGGAAGGTGTAGAAGGAGATCCCGGCCGGCAGGCGCAACGCGGGTGCGGAGACCGGCGCGGCGAGCCACGGGGCCGCGAGCGCGTTGAAAGTCTCCACGAAGAAGCCGAGGTACTTGAAGACCCCCAGCGCCCCGAGGTTCAGCGCCACGGCCAGGACCAGCCACGCCCGGCGCGCAGAGTCGGTGCGGGCCGCCTCCACCCAGAGGGCGAGCTTCCAGCTCACGAGGACCGAGGCGACCATCCCCAGCGTGTAGACATCCTCTCCCCAGGCGTAGAAACCGATGCTCGCCAGCAGCAGCACCGCGTTGCGCGCGCCGCGGGGGCCCCCCTGGTGAAGGAAGATCACCAGCGGCATGAAGATCACGAGGAAGATCAACGACGAGAAGACCATGCCTGCTCCAGTGACACCGCGCGGCCCTCACGCCGCTGGCACCGCGGGTGAGCGCTACGCAGAGACGGGGTACGGCCACTCGAAGAAGCGGTCCGGCACGTGCCACCCCGCGCCGTAGCGCCGCTCGAGGAAGCCCTCGGGACGGGCCGGGGCCGGGAACACCTGGCCCCTCAGCGTGACCTGGCCCAGCGGGAAGAGAAGCCGCGCGTCCACCGCCCCCCACTCCATCCCCTGCATGTACATCCAGGCCACGTCCCCGGAGCGCCAGGACGGAAAGACGTCCACCGAGACGCCCGGCAGACGCGGGTGGGAGACGTGGACGTTCATCGTGGGCTGCTCGGCGACGTGGAAGCCCGCCGCCCTCAACCGCTCCACGGCGTGCAATCGCTCCTCGCGGCACGCTTCAGCGGACGGCGCCCGTCCCACCATGACGATGTCCAGGTCGTCGTCGTGAGCGATGAAGTCCTGCTCGCGGATCGCCCCGAGCAGCGTCCCGTAGCACACGAAGGCGCCGAACCCGGACGCTTGGAGCGCGCGGATGACCTCGTCCGCGAGGGCCAGGTAGCCAGCGCTGGCAGCGCGGAGCTGGCTCAGCGAGATCCCGTGGCGCGAGAAGACGTGGCCCGTCACGGCCCCTGCCTCCCCGAGGCGCCGGTTGATCTCCGCCTCGGCGGCCAACAGGCGCGGCACCGAGTCCAGGACCCAGCGGCACGCGGCCATGTTGCCGGTCATCTTCCGCCCGCCGGCGATGCACGCCGCCAGGAACAGCGCCAGCAGCTGCTCGTCCTCCGGGCGGCGGCTCGCACCGTACACGTCCACGAGCGGGAGGACCCAGGCGCGCGCGGCCAGCGACTCCACGTCCGTCGCCGGCCGGAGCACCGCGGACACCAGCCGTTCACGCAGCGCTGCCCAGTCCCCGGTGCGCCACGCCGCGGCGAACAGCTCGGCGGGCACCTCCCGCGCGGCGTGCTGCAGCAGCTCCATCGCCCGCGCGCTCCCCGCTTGCTCGTGGCACGCCGTCCACGCACCGCCCCGGAGCGTCTCGACCACGAGCGACCGGCCCCGGATGCCGAACGCGTCCGGCCGGTTGATGAGGGTGGCCTTCTTCGGCGCGCTGCCCTCCCACTCGAACTTCAACCAGGGGTGGACCTCCATCTCGGTGTGGAACTCGCGCCCTCGCGCGACGGCGGAGACCCCGTGCACGGCATCCTCGCCGCGGAAGACGGACGAGGCGGACACGCGGATCCGCATCGCGTCCGCCGCGTGGAGGTCACCCTCTTCATCCGCGAAGAAGACACCGTCCAGGTTGAGGATCTCCGGGCTCCGGGTCCCCAGCACCAACCGCATCCCGCTCGCCCCCTTCAGGTCGACCTGCAACGCGTCGAACGAGGAGGTCCCGAGGAAGTCCCAGCCGGGGAACAGCTGCTGCACGGCCGGGGTCACCGGATCCTCTCGACAATCTGCACCAGGGCATCCACCGCCCGCTTCAGCGAGTCCACCTGCTCGCGCGACACCTCGGAGAGGGTCGCCTTGAGCGAGGTCGTGGAGACGATGGGGGTGCGCGGGAGGTAGACGACTTCGCAGAGGTCGGACAGGTCGTCGAACCGGCCGCGCCAGTCATCTCCCATGACGAGCACGTCCGCCCGGAGCCGGAGGATGTCCTGCCGCTTCTGGTCCCAGGTCGACTCGGGGATGACCTCGTCCACCCAGCGCAACGCCCCCACGAGCTCCGCGCGCTCCTCGTACGGGAAGAGGCTCCGCTTGCCCTTGCCCTCGTTGAACGCGTCGGTCGAAACGCCGACGACCAGGCGGTCACCCAGCGCCCGCGCGCGGCTCAGCAGCCGGACGTGTCCATGGTGCAGGAGATCGAACGTGCCGTAAGTCAGGACCGTCTTCATGTGTAGAGCTGTTCCAGCGCCTTCGTGGTCTCGGCCAGCGTGGGCGGGACGGGCAGCCCGTCCACGAGCGCGGCGTAGCCGTCCACGTCCCTCCAGGCGGCCTCCATCTCCGAGGCGAGCCCGAGCGGATCCCTCGCCCGGAACTGCCGGCCGTGCCTGCCGGGAACGACCTTCTCCGCCATACCCCCGATGTCCGAGGCAATGACCGGGCGTCCAAACGACAGGGTCTCCTGGATGACGAGCGGCGAGTTCTCCCACCACGTGGACGGGACCACCACCCAGTCGACCCCGGCGAGGATCGCCGGCAGGTGCGAGGGTTCGTATGGCCCCTGCCAGCTGACCACGTCCGACACCTCGTCCAGGAGCTTCTTCACCGCCTGCTGGAAGGGGCCCTGCTGGAGCTCGAGGTTCGCCCCGTGGATGGAGACGCTGATGGCCGAGCGCGCCTCCGGGGACAGGCGCAACACGGCCTTGAGCAGGAGATCCACCCCCTTGTAGGGGTTGACCTGTCCGAGGAACGCGAACCTGCCCCGCCCCTCGCCCTCCCGCAGTGGACGGGGCGGGAGCCGCGCCACGGGCCGCTGCCCGTTCTCCACCACGACGATCTTCTCCGGCGGAAGACCCCACGCCACGTACCGGTCCCGCAGGAACGCACTGGGCGAGACGAACCGGTCCACGTGCCGGAGCAGCCCGAGGATGAACTGCCTGCGGAGAAAGAAGTCCGCGGGCGAGCGCTCCGGGAAGCACTGGTGACACGCCGCCGGGGACGAGGTCTCGCAGAGCTGGAAGGTGCCGGTCTTCACCATCTGGCCGTTGTGGAGGCAGATGGCCAGGTATTCGTGGAGCGTCATCACGATCCGCGCGCCCGGCAGGACGGAGCGGATCCAGGCCACGGTGTTCAGCCCGACGTTGACGTAGTGGTGCAGGTGCACCACGTCCGGACGCAGCCGTTGCAGCAGCGCCTTGAAGTCCGTCTCGACCACCTCGTTCGAGGTGGACCGGAACAAGAAGGCGTCCGACATCGCGGTGTGCAGCAGCAACTCCCCGGGGGCCACCTGAGAGAACGTGGCCCCCCCGTGACTCGGGCGCGAGGTGGCGCTGACGAGGACGCAGTCGTGACCGCGCCGCCGCATCTCATCGAAGGAGGCGTGCGCCGCCAGCTCGGCGCCTCCCTTGCTGAGCGAGGGGTGACCGTGGGCCATCACGAGGATCTTCACGGCCGCGTCTCCCCCTCGCCGGCTCGGGGCGCCTCGAGCGTGGCTCCCCACCGCCGCGCGTACTCCCAGGCATTGGCCAGGGTGACGTTGAACCGGAAGGCCCCGCGGTCGGCGAACCCCTGGGATTGCCGCTCGAGGTGGACGAGCACCACGTCCTCGAGGAGCCAGTTCTGCCAGCCCTTCTCCTTCAGCTTCATGCAGAGATCCGAGTCCTCGAAGTCGCCGATGATGTAGCGCTCGGCGTCCAGCCCCCCGACGGCCGCGTACTTCGCGGCGCTCACCATCAGGCACGCACCGGTCACGAGGTCCACCCGCCTCAGACCCTTGCCGGGGACCATGTGCTCGGGGACACCCCGGTCGGGGTGGACGTTCCACCAGATGCCCGGGTACTGGTCCATGCGTCGCTGCACCATGCCGGCGTGCTGCAGGCACCCGTCGTCGTAGACGAGCCGGACCCCCAGGGCGCCGCCCCCCTCCAGGGACTGGTAGGCGGAGATCACCTGGTCCAACCACCCCGGCGTGCGCGGCATCACGTCCGAGTTCAAGAGCAGGAGCAGCTCGGACCGCGCGTGGGATGCCCCGAGGTTGTTCGCCCCCGAGTACCCCCGGTTGCCCCCGCCGTCCACGACGACGAAAGAGGGCGCGCCGAGCGACAGCGCCTCCCTCGCGAGTTGCTCGAGCTCACCCGAGAGCCGCGGGTCGTCGTTGACGAAGACGAACTCCACGTCCCGCAGACCGGGATCCGCCGAGAAGGCGACGAGCTGGTGGAGCATGAAGTCCGCGCGCCCGTAGAGCGGGATGATGACCGAACACTTCGGACGGTCGGGTTGCGGGCCGTGGACCGTCTTCCGCACGGGCCGCTTCCCGAGCTTCACGAGCGCGCTGCCCCAGAGCGACTGGGCCCATTCCACGAGCGTCCGGCGCCACTGCTCGTTCCCCGTGCGCATCGAGGAGATCATGGCCTCGAGCAGCAGCTCGATCGCGAACTGGGTGCTCGCCTGCGTGAAGCCCAACGGGATGTTCTGCGCCTGCCCCGTCTTCGTGCACAGGAGCAACGTGGCCGCCGCCCAGCTGCCGGCGGGCTGACGGACAAGCACCTTGAAGCCCGGGTCGTCGGCCCCCGCGAGCCCGTCGGGCGCCACGGACGACAGGACATCTGGACGGGGGAACCGGACCCAGCTCTCTGCCAGGTCCGCCACGACCCGGCCATCCAGGACGAGCAGCGCCGACTCGAGCTGCTCCGCCACGTCCACCACCCATCCGCTCAGGACCAGCGTGTCGTCGCCGACGACGCGGCTGGCGTCCACGTGGGCGAGCACCGGGGGGCACGCGCGGCCGAGGTCAGCCCGCTCTGCCCACGCGAAGAGCGAGTCGCGCGGGACGTGCTGGACGACCCACTCGCACACCGACGCGTACTCGTCCGGGTGCGCGCACCGCAGGTGGTCCCACACCGAGCGCCCCTGGTTCCCGGTGGTCCCGAGCGTCATCTTCAGCCCCGACACGCTGGGGCCCACGACGGGGGGCGGCGCCCCCTCCAGCAGCGCCACGAAGCCCCAGCCCTGCTCGGCAGAGAGGCCGTGGGCCCGCGCGACGTCCGGTCTCCGGAACGTCCGCACGGCCTGCTGCGGGAAATCCCTCGGAAGCGCCGTCCCCAGCGTGGACCACCCGGTGACGAGCGTCATCGCGCTGGAGTGGTGGATGCTGTCGACGTGAATGGCAGTGTGCACAGGTGTGCCCTGTTTTCTGAAAGCCAGGATGTCCATGCCGTCTCCCCGAAACCCGGCAAGTGTGAGCATCGGGACTATCACGCTGGGACGGGGGACTGAAGTGGATGCAGTCCCAGTGCGAACCCCTCGCTCGTCCGGGAGAGGTGCGGCGAGTAGGCCGGGTCGTCCTCCAGCAGCGCGCCCCAGCGCGCGCGCATCACCGCGTGCTCCTGCTCGAAGCGCGCCTTCTTCTCGGGCGT
>JBDLRJ010000419.1:0-5240 GCA_039800145.1 Pseudomonadota bacterium
TACCACCAACGCGGCAACCACTGGAACTATTCTGAGGCGACCCCAGACGTATAACCCGCCCCCCTGACGCCCGCCCCTCCGCTGCGCGCGCGGGCGACGAGCCGCTCGGGTCCCTCCGCCGCGGCGGCCACCCCCACCACGCAGGCGACCCGCCCGTCCGGCCCCTCCACCACGGCGAGCCGCGACCGCAGTTCTGCGGGCACGCGGGCGTTGACGAGCAGATCCTGCAGCCGCCCACCCAGCCCGAAGCCGAGCACGTCACCTGCCCGCGGCCCACGCACGACCAGCGGCCCCGAGGGGACGCGCGCCGTCCAGTCTCCCGCGCCTTCTCCGAGCCGGAGGCTCCATCCGGAGGGGGCGTGCTCCTGCCATTGCTCGGGCGACAGCTCCAGGGGCTCGCAGCCCCGGAGTTCGTCCCCCGTTGCCACGCACCGGACCACCCCGCTCGCGGTGCGCAGCTGCAGTCCGCGCGGCAGGGTCACCCGGCGGCCCTCGGGAATGGCTGCCCACGCCGCCTCGAGCGTGGCCGCGTCCACGGCCATGCCCTCTGACTCGAGCAGCGCCCGCAGCACGCGGCGTCCGAGTGCGGGCGGGAGCGCGGCAAGCCCCACTGCGTCCAGCCCCCCCGCCGGGAGACGAAGGCGGACGAGCGCGGCGTGCGACTGCTCCTCCAGCCAGGCCTCGTCCTCGGCCGCCCGGTCCGCGAGCCGGGCCAACCCGGCGAACACCTCCCGGCCCAGTGCCGCTTCGAGCCCCGGCAGCGCATGGGTGCGGACGCGGACCCGCGCGAACCGGCAATCCCCGTTCATGGGATCCCGGGCGGGCACCAGTCCCCGCGCGGAGAGCCATGGCAGCACGGCCGCGCGCGAGATCCGCAGCATGGGCCGGACCACCCCTCCCCGGACTGCCCGGATGGCGGCGAGTCCCCGGAGATCCGCCCCGCGCCCCAGCCGGAGCAGGACCGTCTCCGCCTGGTCCTCGAGCGTGTGCGCGGTGGCGAGGAGAGAGAGCCCCTGCGCCACCCGGCACTGCTCGAGCGCAGCGTACCTGGCGGCCCGCGCACCGGCCTCGAGGTTGCCCGCCGGAACCTCCACCCGCAGGGGATGGAACCGGAGCCCGCGCTCGGCGCAGAGCTGCTCCACCCTGCGGAGCTCCTCGCCCGCCTCCGCCCGGAGCCCATGGTCCACGGACGCCACCTGCAGGCGAAATCCCAGTGCCGGGGCCAGCTCGGCACTCGCCACCAGGAGCGCCGTGGAGTCCGCTCCCCCGGACACGGCGAGCAGCAGGTCCCGGCCCGCCCCTCCCACGCGCCTCCAACCGGCGTCCAGCGCCGGCAAGAGGCCCTCCGCTTCCCACGAAACATCGCAAGCTGACGTCTTTACTCGTCTTTTCAAGTCCAAAACCCCGAATTGCGGCGGGCTCGGCAGGCTCTTACAGTCTTCCGGGAATAGCGGACACCCTGTCAGGGTTGTCAGGGCCGCACGAGACATCGACATTGGGTCCCGGGGTCACCCCCTCCCCCCCTGGACCCACGGGGTTGGCAGGCACAGAGCCTCCAACCCCACTTTCCGGGACGCCCCGGGGCACCTCGCCCCGGGGCGTCTTCTTTTGTGCTCGGAGGCGCCCCCCTCCGGCTCAGAGCGGTTGCGCCCCGTACCAGGAGACGGCGCCCGCCGGGGCATTGGGAGCTGCGAGCGTGAGGTCCGGGCTGCACGCGAGATCCCCCGCGGTGCGCAGCCCGAAGCGCCCGTTCGCAGATGCAGCGCCGGGCCCCACCGGCACCACCACCGGTTCGCTGCCACCGTCCAGGGCCGTCCCGCCGTCCGGGGCGCCGGCGCGGGGCCAGTGGATGTCCGCCACGTGCAGCGCCTGGCAGGGAGCCCCCAGCGGCCAGGCCTCGGGCGAGAGCGGGATCTCGGCGGCCGGCGTGGCGCGCCCCCGGAGGTAGATCCGGACCACGGGCTGCGGCGGGAGGAAGCAGCGGCCCGCCCCTGACACGGGTCCACCGGCGACCGCCTCGTTGGCCACGCAGGCCAGCCCCGCGCTGCACTGGCAGGCTTCGCCGTCCGAGCAGCTGCTGCCCACGTCACAGGCGGAGGCCCCGGTGGGAGCGCGCCCGTCCTTGAAGTAGTGCACCCAGACCCCGTACGTGCACGGCCCGGCAGCGCACTGCGCAGCATGCTCGGGGTAGTTGAGGGAGACGTTCTCCACGAGCGCCCCCTGGCCCGTGTCGTCCACGTTGAGCCGGGGATCATCTGCGGCCCCGGCCTGCCCCCAGTCGAAGTTGAAGCCGGCGACGTTGCGCCCCACCGTGGCCGAGTAGCCGTTGAGATCCCCGGAGGTGGTACCCGCGGGGCCGCCCGCCGTGCTCTCCGCGAAGAACGAGAAGGGCTGCGACCCGGGCCGCACGAGGTGGAGATCCAGGTCCACGCCGGCAAAGCCCCCGTCCTCGCCGCCCCAGGACAGCTGGGCCACGAGATCCTCCTTCCGCGCCACGCGGAGCCGGAGCGTGGTGGAGGCGGCGAGCCCCTCCGAGTCCGTCACCGTGAGCTGCAGCCGGTAGTCCCCCGTGACGGTGGGACGGAACACGGCAATGGGCGTCGCCGCCCCGGAGAGCAGGTTCACGCTGGAGCCCGGCGGCACGTCCAGCACGGCCCAGCGGAACTGGAGCCCGGTCCGCTCGTCCTCGGGATCCGTGCTGCACGCCGTGGCCTCCGCGGAAGACAGCGCGGAGAGCTTCACCTCGCTGAGGGGCTGCACGTCCCGGCTGCCCGTGAAGTCGTACCCGCCACCGGGCGCGGTCAAGAGCGGGGCCCAGTCCGCGGCGGTGTCGTAGAGGACCGGGAGCGAGCCGTCCCCCGGCTTCACCTGCACCACGTTCGCGCACACCACGGGGGGCTGGTTGGGCCGGAGCGAACCGGTGAGTCCCACGCGCACCACGGCGGCCGAAGGATCGTCGGATTCGATCACCAGCTCCGCGGCGTAGGTGGCCTGGGTCTCGGACGTGGGCGTGAAGTCCACCGGCACGTTGACCCCCTCGCCGCCCTGCAGCACGAGCGTGGAGCCGGTGGTGCCGCGCAAGGAGAAGGAGGCGGCGTCCGGCCCCTCCACCCGCAACGCCCGGAGTTCCAGGGGCACGTCCCCCTCGTTCACGAGCGCCACGGACGGGAGCCTGTTGGCGGGGACGGGGCTCGCGCGGCGGCGCGGCTGCGGCCCGAAGTCCAGCGCGAGCGTCCCGGGCGTGGGCGCAAGCCCGATGCAGCGCGCCACGGCGGGATCGCACTGGGGCGTCACCACCAGGTGGGGCAACGCCCCTTCCCCGGTGAGCAGCACCGAGACGGTGGGGTTCTCGGGATCATTCGTGCGCAGGGAGACCACGGCCTCGTAGCCCTGCTCCACCGTGGGCTGGAACGTCACCGGGATGGCCACCTCGGAGAGCGGGGCGACGGTGGTGGGGGATCCCCCGAGAGAGAAGCCCTCGGCGCCTCCCGGCAGGGTGCCCGCGCCGAGCGTGGGCGGCTCCACGGCGAGCGCGGCGCGCGTGGTGGCGGCGAGCGTGAACTGCGCGCTCGCCTGCTGGCCCAACTTCACCTTGCCGAACTTCACCTCGGCCGGCGCGACCGAGGCGGTGGGGGCCACGTCCGAGACGGTGCGCTCGCAGCCGCGGCAGGCAGCGAAGAGAGACAACGGGAGCAGGGCAAGCAGGAGGCGCTGGGGGATCATGGAAGGCCTGGGACTGTAATCCGAAAGGGTTGACCCCTCCGAGCGAGTGTCGGATATACCGCACACACGTTCCCCCGGCGCTTACACCGCGCCACACCGAGGATGGACATGTCCGGTACCGACAAGCGCAAGCAGTCCCTCTACTTCCCCGAGGACATGCTCAAGGAGATCCAGGACGAGGCGAACCGGCAGGACCGCTCGCTGTCGTGGGTGGTGCAGCAGGCCTGGAAGCTCGCGCGCGAGCGCATCAAGTCCTTCCCCTCGGTGAACGACATGGGGGATGCGCTCCCCGACACCCGCGAGGAATAGCCCATGTCTTCCGGTACTGATCACCGCAAGCAGTCCCTGTACTTCCCCGAGGAGATGCTGAACGAGATCAGCCACGAGGCGACGCGGCAGGACCGCAGCCTCAGCTGGATCGTCCAGCAGGCCTGGAAGCTGGCGCGCGCAGACATCAAGCGCATGCCGTCCGTCAACGACGTGCTCGGCGTGCCCCGCAAGACCGAGCCGTAGCCCGCTCCCCTTACCTCGGCACCGCCGGCGACGAGCAGCCCACGAAGGTGATGCGCGGCTCCACCGAAAGCTCCGGGCCGGACGGGTTCTCGTCGTTCTTGTAGGTGCGGAACATGTAGTCCGCGGCGATGCGCCCTTCCGTGCCGCCCAGTCCCTTGGCCTGCTCGGGCTTGCGGCTGGCATCCAGGCCGGGGCCCACGAACATGGAGTAGCCGTCCCCGCCCTCCATGATGAACCGCGGCATGGCCACGCGGACCATGTCGGTCGAGCTCGGCGGAGAGGCCAGGGCGCGCCCGTTCACCTTCACGTCCGAGACGCGTGTCCCGGACGGCTTGCTGCAGTCCGCCGTGAAGGTCACCCCGTCTACCTGGAGGAAGCGCGCCGGCGGGCCCGTCAGCTCGCGGTTCTCGCCGTTGGGACCGAGTGGCAACAGCGGAGCGACCGAGTGCTCGAGCGCCTTCAGCAGCTCCTCCTCGGTGACGTTCACCGCGTAGACCACGTTGTCGAACAGCAGCACCTCGTGGACCATGCCGCGGAGCACGCGCTCCTTGATCTGCGTGCGCGGCGCGCAGAGCCCCTCGGAGCGGAGATCTCCGCCGTTCACCACGCCCACGTCCGCCTTGTCGTTGGTGCCCGAGAAAGCGTCCCGGAACGCCGCCGCCGCGGCCTGCCCGAGGGCGTTGTTGGCGTGCCGCGTCCAGGGCTTGTCCAGGAAGATGACCTCCCCGGACTTGAGCACGGCCACCGTCTCGTCCGGGTTGGCCACCGGGGCCTCGCACGAGTTGTATGCCACGCAGCCCGAGCCGAGCACCGAGGCCGCCGCCACCGACAGCATCCACGCGCGCATCACAGGTTCCCCCTCACCATCAGCCACGCCCCGAGCCCCTCGCGGGGGATGAGCCCCGGCACCCGGTCCGGCCGCGGCGGATCGTCGTACGTCTGGTACTGGAAGACGTTCTGCACGAGCGCGGACAGCTCGAGGTGGCCCCAGAGCCGCTCCGTCC
>JBDLRJ010000420.1:0-6050 GCA_039800145.1 Pseudomonadota bacterium
TCGATCTGTCCGCGGAAGCCGGGGTCGTCTCCGCACGCCCCGAACTCGAGCGTGGTGTCCACGACGTTCCAGAACTCCACCGCGCTGGGAACGGCGCCCGCCTTCCGCTCGCCGCAGCCACTCGAGGCAATCAGCAGGAGGCCAAGGATCACCGGGAACCGCTTTGGACGGGCGCTCATCTCAGCCATCGTGCGTCTCCGCCTCGGTGGCCGCAAGCCGCGCCTGCGCCTCTTCCCATGCCACGTACAGCGGCTCGAGCCCCGCGCGCGCAGAGGCCTGCGTCTCCACGTGCGGTCTCGCCCGCGAGAAGTCCGCGTACACCGCCGGGTCCGCGAGCGCCGCCTCGGCGTCCTTCAAAGCCGCCTCGAGCTCCGAGATCCGCGCCTCGATGCGCGCGATCTCCTTCTTGATGGGCCCCTGCAGCGCGCTCCGCCGCTGGCGCGCCTCGGCCTCGAGCCGCTTCCGCTCCTTCTCCGAGATCTTCACCGGTGCCGGCGCCGAGCCCGCCGCGACCGGGAGCGAGGAGGGGTCGGCGGAGGCCACCTGGTCGAGGTGGTACAGGTACTCGTCCAACGTCCCCGGGAAAGCGTTCACCCCGCCGTCGCGCACCTCCCAAACCTGCGTGGCGAGCGCGCCGAGGAAGCTCCGGTTGTGGGACACGAACAGCAGCGTGCCCTCGTAGCTGCGCAGCGCCTGGATGAGCGCCTCGGAGGAGTCCAGGTCCAGGTGGTTGGTGGGCTCGTCCAGGAGCAGCAGGTTCGCGGGGCGGAGCAGCAGGCGGGCCAGCGCCACGCGTGCCCGCTCGCCGCCGGACAGCACCCCCACCCGCTTGTCAACGTCGTCCCCGCTGAAGAGGAAGGCCCCGAGGATGCCGCGCACGTAGGCCTCCGGGCGGTCCGGGGCCACCGCGCGGATCTCCTCCAGCACCGTGCGGCTGCCGTCCAGGACGTCCGCGTGGTGCTGCGCGTAGTAGCCCACCACCACGTTGTGGCCGAGCTGCACGCTGCCGCGGTCCGGCTGCATCTCTCCCGCGAGCAGCTTCAGCAGCGTCGTCTTGCCGGCGCCGTTGGGTCCCACCACCGCCACGCGCTGTCCCCGCTCGAGCCGCGCCTCGAGCCCCCGGTACACCGCGCGTTCCCCCCACGCCTTGTCGATCCCGCGGAAGTGCGCCACGTCCCGGCCGGACGGGGGCGCCTCGGGAAAGCGGATGGAGACGGTCTTCCGCTCGGACAGCACCTCCACCTGCTCGAGCCGGTCCAGCATCTTCTGCCGGCTCTGCGCCTGGCGCGCCTTGGTGGCCTTGGCGCCGAAGCGGTCGATGAAGGACTGCAGCTCCGCGCGCCGTTGCTCCACCCGCGCGGCCCGCGCCCGCAGCTGGTCCATCTCCTGCGCGCGCGCTTCCCGGTACCGGGCGTAGCTGCCCGGCCAGGTGCGAATGCCCTCCACCTCGAGTGACACCACGCGGCCGATCTGCCGGTCCAGGAACTCCCGGTCGTGGCTGATGAGCACGAGCGCCTTGCGCGAGCGGCGGAGGAAGGAATCGAACCAGGCGAGGGTCGGGAGATCCAGGTGGTTGGTGGGCTCGTCCAGGAGCAGCAGGTCCGGGTCCTGGAGCAGCAGGGACGCGAGCGCCGCGCGCATCCGCCAGCCGCCGGAGAGCACCGCCGCGGGCTCGTCGAACTGGGACGCGCGGAAGCCCAGCCCCGCGAGGATGCGCTCCGCCACGTGCCGGCCGTGCCGCTCCTCGAAGTGCTCGCGCTCCCCGTGGAGATCCGCCAGCTCCTGCGCCAACTCCAGCTGCAGCTCCGCGTCCGTCTCCTGCCCCACCGCCTGTTCCACGGAGGCGATGCGCGCGTCCAGCTGGTCTCGCCCCGGGACCCCGGAGAGCACCGAGTCCAGCAGCGTCCCCTCGGGCGCCCCCACCAGGTCCTGCGGGAGGTACCCCGCGCGCGCGCGGCGCTGGTACTGGACCGTGCCGTCGTCCGGCTGCAGCCGCCCCGCGAGGATCTTCATCAGCGTGGACTTGCCCGTCCCGTTGGCCCCCACGAGGCCGATGCGGTCGTGCGGCCCGATGGTGAGATCCTCCCCGTCGAACAGCACGCGGCTGCCGTAGGAGAGCGAGAGACCCTGGACCTTGACGAGACTCATGGCGTGGAACCCGGAGGCCGCTCCTACCACCTCTGGCTCGGGCGGCTATAGTGCAGCGCTCCATGGCACAGCCCTGCGCCCTCTGCGGCAGCCCGGACGTGGACCACGTCTGCCCGGGTGACAGCGCCAAGCTGATCGGCACCGTCCTGGACGGTCGGTACGAGATCCAGTCCATCCTCGGACAGGGCGGCATGGGGACGGTGTTCCGCGCGGTGCAGACGTCCATGCGCCGCGACGTGGCCATCAAGACGCTCCATCCCTCGCTCGCCACCTCGCCGCAGTTCTTCGAGCGCTTCCGCCGGGAAGCGGAGGTCTGCTCCGCGCTGCGCCACCCGAACATCGTGACGCTCTACGACTTCGGGAGGTCCGCGGACGGGACGTTCTACTTCGTGATGGAGCTGCTCAGGGGGCAGAGCGTCCGGCAGCTCGTCCGCGAGGGCGGCCTGCTGTCCCTCCGCCGCGCGGTGGACATCGTGGAGCAGGCGGCCATGGGGCTGTCCCACGCGCACGCGCAGGGGATCGTCCACCGGGACATCAAGCCGCACAACCTGCTCGTCGGCGAACTCAACGGGTTCGACGACGTGAAGATCCTGGACTTCGGCCTGGTGAAGGCGCTGGAGCAGGAGGACGAGGAGCAGCTCACCTCCACCGGGCAGGTGCTCGGCACGCCGCAGTACATGCCCCCCGAGCAGGCGGGCGGCGAGGCCGTGGACGAGCGCTCGGATCTCTACTCGCTCGGCGCGGTGCTCTATTACTGCCTCACCGGCAGCTCTCCGTACGGCGCGAACACGGTCCGCAAGGCGCTCCAGGCCTCGCTGACGCAGAAGGTTCCGTCCGCCAGCGACAAGCGCCCCGGCGCCCCGGTCCCGCCCGAACTGGACGTCTTCCTCCAGCGCTGCCTCGCCGCCGAGAAGGAGGACCGGCCCGCGTCCGCCGAGGCCTTCATCGACGAGCTCCGTGCCGCGGTGGAGGGCTGCCCGGACAGCGTCCTGGACGCGCGCCCCGAGGGGCTGCCGCCCTCCCAGCGAGAGGGCGGGAGCGGGAGCTCCACCTCGTCGCGCGCCGGGGCACGCCGCCCCGGTGCTCGCCGAGCAACCTCGGGCGCGGGGGGCACCTCCCGCCCGGGGCCACCGGTTTCCTCCGGCGTCTCGGGCCCTGCCAGCCCCGCCCCGCGTCCGGGCCCCCCGGTGCCTTCCGGCCCGTACGACGCATACCCGCCTGCCCCGGGCGCTGCGCCCGCTCCTGCCCCCGCCCCTGCGCCCGGCATCGCGAGGACGCGTCCCATCACCCGCACGGCCGTCCCGCCCCCGGACCACGCCGGTCCGCCGAGGTGGCTCCTCGTCGCCGTGCCGGCGGCCGTGGTGCTGCTCGGAGGCGGGGCGCTGCTCTGGTTGTCCACCCGCGCTGCGCCCGAGCGAGAGGCGCCGCCCCCGGCCCCGAGGCCGTCGCCGCTCGCAGCCATGCCTGCACCGCGGCCTGCGGCCGTGCCCGTCCCGGTGCCCGCGCCTGAGAAGATCCCCGTGGCGGCCCCCGCCGCGGTGGAGCCTCCGGCGGCGCCCGGTCCCGTGAAGGTGCGCCTCACGTCGGTCCCTGCCGGGGCGGAGATCTTCGAAGGGGAGTCACTGCTCGGAACCACGCCCGTGGATCTCAAGCTCGAGCGGGAGCGCCCCCACGCCCTGGTGTTCCGGAAGGACGGCTACGTGGAACAGCGGCGCCAGCTGGATCTCGCGCGCGCCGCGTCTGACACCCTGGACGTGGCCGTGACGCTCGCCCCGGTGGCCCGCGTCCCGGTGGCCAAGCCGCAGGCCACGCCGCAACCGCCGGCGAAAAAGAACGGGGAGATCACCATCTTCGAGTAGGCGGCGGGAACGCTCAGGCGCGTGCGTCCAGCAGCGCCTTCACGCGGGACTCGAGCTCGTGCACCACGTCCGAGAGCGGCAGGCTGCTGGAATCCAACCGGACCGCGTCCGGGGCGGCCTTCAGCGGCGCCACCTCGCGCTCGCTGTCCGCGCGGTCTCTCCGGTTCTGGTCCTGGAGCACCTCGCCGAGCGTGCTCTCCACGCCCTTCTGGAAGAGCTCCTCGTACCGGCGCCGCGCGCGCACCTCGGGGTTGGCTTCCAGGAAGAACTTGATGTCCGCGTCCGGGAACACCACGGTGCCGATGTCCCGTCCCTCGAGCACCGCGCCCCGCTCCGCCGAGAGCGCGAGCCGCCGCTGCACCGCGAGCAGCCCGTCCCGCACCACCGGGCGACCCGACACGCGCGAGGCGCCCATGGAGATCTCCGGGGTGCGGATGGCGGCAGACACGTCCTCGCCGTCCAGGTACACGCGGTTGTCTTCACCCACGACCTTGAAGGTGATCTTCAGCCCCGGCAGCAGCGCACCGAGCCCGGCGTCGTCCTCCAGGGCCACCCCGGCGCGCCCGGCCGCGAGCGCCACGCAGCGGTAGATGGCGCCCGTGTCCACGAGCGAGAGGCCGAGCCTGCGCGCCAGCAGGCGCGACACGGTGGATTTGCCGGCACCGGCGGGCCCGTCGATGGCGACGATCAGCGGACGTGACATGACTTCCCCTACGCCTCGGTGAAGACGCCGAGCGCACGGAACTTCCGGTAGCGGTCCTCGACGAGATCCTCGCCGGACATCCCCTTGAGCGCGGACAGGTGCTTGCGGAGCGCGCGGCCCAGCGCCTCGGCGGTCTTCGGCGGATCCCGGTGCGCACCGCCCGGGGGCTCGGGGATCACCTCGTCCACGATCTTCATCCCGAGCAGATCTTTCGCCGTCAGCTTCAGCGCATCCGCCGCCTTGTCGCTCTTGCTCGCGTCCCGGTAGAGGATGGAGGCGCAGCCTTCCGGTGAGATGACCGAGTAGATGCTGTTCTCCAGCATCAGCACCCGGTTGCCCACCCCGATGGCGAGCGCACCGCCGGACCCGCCCTCGCCCACCACGGTGGAGATGACCGGCACCCGCAGCCGGCTCATCACCTCCAGGTTC
This sequence comes from Pseudomonadota bacterium, assembly GCA_039800145.1. Lineage (GTDB taxonomy): Bacteria > Myxococcota > Myxococcia > Myxococcales > Myxococcaceae > VGRA01. The sequence goes on from JBDLRJ010000420.1 coordinate 5,140, forward strand.
ACGGCGATGGCCTCCGCCTGGCCGCGCTCCTCGGCCCCCAGTCCCGGGTACGCCCCCGGCGTGTCCACGAAGGTGAGGATGGGACGGCCGAAGCGCTCCGCCAGCTCCATGAGTCGGCGCGCCTTCCGGTAGCCCTCCGGCCGCGGCATGCCGAAGTTGCGCGCCATGTTCTCCTTGGTGTTGCGCCCCTTCTGGTGGCCCATCACCAGCACGGTCTGCCCGTCGAACCGCGCGAAGCCGCCGACGATGGAGGGATCCTCCCCGAAGTGGCGGTCCCCGCACAGCTCCAGGAAGTCCGTGAAGAGCAGTCCCACGTAGTCCAGGAAGTACGGCCTGCTGTTGTGGCGGGACAGCTGCACCACCTGCCAGCGGCTCAGGTCGCTGAAGATCTCCACCTGGAGCTTCTTCGCCTTCTTCTCCAGCCGGGAGATCTCCGCGCTGAAGTCCGAGCCGCCGGAGTGGGACAGCCCCTTCAGCTCGTGGATCTTCTTCTCAAGGTCGAGCAGCGGCCGCTCGAAGTCCAGCGCGTACGCGGTGCCGTGGGCCATGGCGGGGATCTCAGGCGGCGCGCGTCTTCGCGGGGGCGGAGAGCGCGTACCAGCTGGTGCGGAAGGCCTTCAGCTCCCGGAGCCCGGCCGGGTGCCTGCCGAGCGCGGGGGCCACGGTGACGTGCAGTCCGACCTTCTTCTCCAGGTTCTTCGCCACCGCGAGCTCCTTGTTGCGGCGGCCCTCGCAGCGCGGGCAGGTCGTCTTGGGCAGCACGCGGTTGACCAGCACCCGCTCCACCGCGAGCTTGCGCTCCTTGAGGAGCTCCACGAGCCGCTCGGTCCGGACCTGCGCCACCTCGTCCCCGCGCGTCACCACCACGAAGCGGCTCTCGGTGGGCGTGCCGAGCGCCTGCTCAAAGCGCG
>JBDLRJ010000421.1:0-16474 GCA_039800145.1 Pseudomonadota bacterium
CTCCGTCCCTCGAGACACCGGGGGTTCACCCGCCGGCGGCGCCCGCGCCTGCTGAAGTTGCCCCGGCGGTCACGTCACCTTCCGTCGACGACGTGGACTCGGCGACACCCCGAGAGCCCCTGTCGGTGCACGCTGGGGTCACCGCGTTGACGCCGCGGACCGCGGTGGCAGCGCCCTTCACGGTGGCACCGTCCTCCGCGGTCGCAGTGCCCTCCGCGGTCGCAGCGTCCTCGGAGGTGGCAGCGCCCTCCGTGGTCGTAGCGCCCTCCGTATTGGCAGCGTCCTCTGCGGTCGCAGTGACCTCCGCGGTCGCGGTGCCCTCCGCGGTGGCAGCGCCCGTCGCGGTGGCATCGTCCTCCGCGGTCGCAGTGACCTCCGCGGTCGCAGCGCCCTCCGCAGCAGCAGCGTCCCCCGCAGTGGCAGCGTCCTCGGAGGTGGCAGCGCCCTCGGCGGTCGTAGCGCCCTCCGTATTGGCAGCGTCCTCTGCGGTCGCAGCACCCTCCGCAGTGGCAGCGTCCTCCGCAGTGGCAGCGTCCTCCGCAGTGGCAGCGTCCTCCGCGGTGGCAGCGTCCTCCGCGGTGGCAGCGTCCTCCGCGGTCGCGGTGCCCTCCGCGGTCGCAGCGCCCTTCACAGTGGCACCGTCCTCCGCGGTCGCAGTGACCTCCGCGTTGGCGGCCCCGGCCGCGCGCGCGGAAACCGCCGGTGCGTCAGCGCCCGTGTCCAGCGCGCTTCCGCCTCCTGGGAAGGTGACCGCGGCTGTCGAGGTACCCGCAGTTCCGACGGCCCCGGTCGGCGGACCGGGGGATGCGGCGCCGCTGGCCGCCCACCCCGGGAGCGTGGAGCCTGCCTCGGACGCCGTCGCCGCCCCCGTTCGCACGCCGTCGCCCGAACGCGTGCCGTCGCCGCCCGCGCCATCCGAGGCCCGTCCACACGGGGCCGTGCCCAGCGAGCCCTGGACCGTGGTCCCAGCCCCGCAGCGAGTGGTCCGCGCCATTGCTCCGACATCCGAGGACCTGCCGCTGTTCGCCTCCCACGGGGCGCCTGCCCGTCCCGCACCGGTGCGCGGAGTTCCCTCCATCTCAGCCCCGGAGCAAGTCCGTTCCATTCCTCCGTGGCCCATCACAGACGAAACGCTGCTCGACGACGCCGCAGAGGAAGAGCCCATCACCGACACCCACGCGCTGCCGGAGGACGTGGCGCTCGGGCACGGGGAAGGTGAGCCGGAGGAGATCGATCCGGACGAACTGCTGGAGCTCGAGCCCGAGCCGCAGGTGGACGCGGTGGGCAACCCGGTGGCCCCGGTCCAGGAATCCCTCTCCTTCGACCCGGCGTCGCCCCCCCCGGTGCCGCCGCCACTCCCGCGGCGGAGCGAGCGGACGATCACCCCGGTCCAGTTCCAGGTCCCGTCGGACGAGCCGGTGCGTCCGCCTGCGCCCGCGTCTCCAGCCACCGCCGGGGAGCCTCCTCCGCCCGAGATGGCCCTCGCGCGCATTCCCGCCCCTTCGACCCCGCCGGCGGCGCTCGCGGTCTCTACGCCGCCTGCCCCCGAGCAGGGAGCCATCGTCGTGGCGAAGCGGCCCGAGCCCCTCCGGCCCCGCGTGGTGGAGATCCCTCAGGACGCCGTCTTCAACGGCGAGTTCCTCAGGAAGATCCGGCAGGCGAGGGAGCTCACGCTCGAGGAGATCTCCACGCGAACCCGCATTGCGCGGAAGACGCTGGAGAACGTCGAGGCGGACCGCTACGCGGAGTTGCCCGCCCACGTGTACCTCCGTGGAACGCTCATGAGTTTCGCCACGTCGCTCGGGTTGGATCCCATCCGGGTCTCCAAGGGCTACCTCGAGCTCATGCAGGCCGCGCGGCCGCCCCCGAGGCGCTGATTTGACGGCCCCGGGAGACGGCCATACACCCCGGTGCATGACGGAAGAGGACAAGGCGAGGGCCATCCGGGTCGCCCGGACGATTGCCTCCGACATCGCCCAGTACAACGAGGACAAGATCCTCAAGGGCCTCCAGCAGGACACGCTTTTCCAGCTCCTCGAAGACCAGATCGAGGAAGGGCGCGAGTTCTACCGGAGCCGCGTGGGGACCGAGCTGGACGCTGCCACGAACTACTTCGACCGCGCCATCGTGGACATGATCCTCAAGCCGCGCGGGCACCTGAAGATGCCCATCTGGTGATGGACGTCCGCACCGTCCAGGTCCCGCCCGCGGCGCGGGGCCAGCGGTTGGACCAGTTCCTCGCCTCCGCGGTGGAGGGCATTTCCCGCTCGCGCGCCGCCGCGCTCGTGGACGAGGGGCACGTGCTCGTCTCCGGGGCCCGTCCCCGGCCGGCGCTCCGGCTCCGCGGAGGAGAGCAGGTGCAGGTCTCGCTTCCGCCTCCGCCCCCCTCGGAGCACCTGCCCGAGGCGCTCCCGCTCTCGCTGCTCCACGAGGAGCGCAGCTTCGTGGTGGTGGACAAGGCGCCGGGGCGGGTGGTCCACCCGGCCGCGGGCAACCGCTCGGGAACGCTCGTCAACGCGCTGCTCCACCGGTTCGGCGCACTCGGGACGGGTGAGCAGGCGAGGCCGGGGCTCGTGCACCGGTTGGACAAGGACACGAGCGGGTGCCTCGTGGTGGCACGCACGGACGCGGCGCTCGCCACGCTCCAGGCCGCGTTCAAGCGGAGATCCGTGGAGAAGCTCTACCTGGCGCTCGTGCACGGGCAACCGGGGGAAGACAGCGGCCGCATCGAGACGCTCTATGGCCGCCACCCGAGGGACCGAAAGCGCTTCACCGGGCGCGTGAAGGAGGGGAAGCCGGCCTCCACCTCGTGGCGCGTGCGTGAGCGGTTCGGCGGCGCCGCGCTCCTCGAGATCACCCTCCACACCGGCAGGACGCACCAGGTGCGCGTCCACCTGTCCGAGGCGGGCTGGCCGCTGCTCGCGGACGAGACGTACGGCCTGCGTGGGAAGCGTCCAGCGGAGGTGGCCGCGGCCGAGGCCGCGCTCGGGCGGCAGGCGCTCCACGCGTGGCGCTTGTCGTTCCCCCACCCGGAGACGGCTGCACCGCTGCACTTCGAGGCGCCGCTCCCAGCGGATTTCCAGGCGGCGCTGGACCTCCTCCGCCGCTGAACGCTCCGCCCGCTACTGGATGGCCGAGCGCAGTCGGCGGGTCAGCACCTTGATGATGCCCGCGGCGATCTCCGGCTTCTCGTTGAGGATCTCCCGGAAGTCCTCGCGCGAGATCTTGAGCAGGTCGGTATCCACCAGGGCCGTGACGGTGGCGCTGCGGGGCGCAGCGTCCAGCAGCGCCATCTCCCCGAAGCACTCGCGCTCGCCGAGCTCGGCGATGACGCGGTCCTGCCGGTGGACGCGCACGCGCCCGTCGAGCACCAGGTAGAGCGCGTCACCGGCCTCGCCCTCCGCGAAGATCTCCTCCCCCGCGTCCCGCGACTCCTCCGTCGAGATGAGCGCCACCTGCGCCAGGTCCTCGCCGGGAATCTGCGAGAACAGGTCAATGGACTTGAGGAAAAGCACCTTCTCGACGGTGGAGAGCATGCCGGGCGGGGAGGGGAATAGCACCTTTTGGATGGAACCGCAGGGAGCCGTGGTGCACCGTCTGCACATGGACTGGAAACTCGTCGGCGCCACCTTCACCACCGTGTTCCTCGCGGAGCTCGGGGACAAGACGCAGCTGGCCACGCTCAGCTTCGCCGCGGATGCGCGGAACCGCTGGGCGGTGCTCCTCGGCTCGTCGGCGGCGCTCGTCTGCTCGTCCGTCGTCGCCGTGCTCGCGGGGGGCTTCGTGTCCCGCGTCGTCTCCCCTTTGTGGCTGCAGCGCGCCGCGGGCGTGCTGTTCCTCGTGCTCGGGGCCTGGACCCTGTGGGGGGCTCGGGGCGGAGAGGGGTGAAGGCGGCGGCTCAGCGCGCCTGGGCGCCGAAGAGCCCAGCGGCCTTCGCCACCTTCAACTCCGCGAGCTCCGCGTTGAGCACCTCGGCGATGGCGCCCAGCTCTGCCTGCCGCAGCGCCGTGTTGGAGTCCGTCACGTCCAGGTAGGTGGCAGCGCCCGCCTTGAAGTTCACCTGCACCACCTGCGCGGACTCCCGCGCGAGCCGCAGCTGCTCCTCGGCCTTCACGCGGTTGGCCCGCGCGCTCTCGAGATCCAGCAGCGCCCGGGCAAGCTCGTCCTTCGCCCTGTTCTCGAGCGACTGGAGCGACGCGCGGGCCTCCAGCACGCGCGCCTCGTTCTCCCGCCGCTCGCTCTCGCGCAGGCCGCCGTCCCACAGCTGCCAGTTCAGTCCCACGCTGACGAACCAGGAGTCCTGCCGGCCCACGAACCCGGTGACGTTCGTCCAGCGCCAGGTGCCGTTCGCACCGAGGGAGGGCAGGTACTTGAACAGCGTGCCGCGGCCCTGTCCCTCGGCGAGCTCCAGCGAGGCCTTCGCGGCGCGGACATCCGGGCGGAGCTCCCGGGCCTCGTCCGCGCTGGGGACCCGCTCGGCGCGGACCAGCAGCCCCCCGGGGCGCGCCACCTCGAACTGCGCGTCCCGGTTGAGCAGGGTTGCCAGCGCGATCTTCGCGGACGCATAGGCGTTGCGGGAGCGCACCACGTCCTGCTCCGTCTTCGCGCGGTCGATCTGCGCGCGCAGCAGCAGCAGCTTCGGGGCGGCACCCGCGTCGAACCGGACCTGCGCGTCCTTCTCGTGCGCACGCTGTCCCTCGAGCAACCGCTCCTGAACCTCGGCCACCTCCTTGAGGCTCGCCGCGCCGTAGTACAGCTGCGCCACCCCGAAGAGCAGCTCGCGGCGGCCGTTCTCCACGGTCAGCTCCGCCACCTTCTCCGCGAGGTAGGCGTTCTGGATGGCGGGCCACAGCGCCGGGGCCACCAGCGCCTGGTTCACCTGCAGCTGCGCGCCGAACTGGTTGTGCACCTGGATGGGCGCCTCGGTGAAGGCGGTGGGGAACTGGATGTAGGAGGTGGGGAGCCCGGGCGGGTTGTCCGGGCCGACCTCGCGTGAAGGGTCGAACGCGCTGCCCTGCGGCTGGACGACGTCGCGGATCTCGTACCGGGTCGGCAGCTTCAGCCGTGCCTCGAGGTTGTTGTAGGTGTAGTTCGCGCCCACGTTGACGGTGGGGAGGTACGCGGCCCAGACCTTCCTGGAGATCTCGCGGGACTGGAGCAGCCGCGCCCGGGCCGCCTCCAGGTCCAGGTTCTGCTTCCCGGCGGTGTCCACCGCCTCCTCCAGCGTGAGGACGGGGGCCTGCGCGAGCGTCAACGCGAGGACTGCGAGCGGGAGCATCACGGGGCCTCCGGGGCAGCAGGGTGCAGGGTGGGGACCGCCGAGCCGGTGGTCGTCTCGGGCTCTCGGCGCCGGCGCCGGAAGAAGAGCGCAACGTCGTCGAACAGGGAGTAGGCCACCGGCACCGCCACCAGGGTGAGCAGCAGCGACAGCGACTGGCCTCCCACCACCACGCCGGCCGTGGCGCGGTTGAAGCCGGCGCCGATCCCCTTCGCCGTCACCAGCGGGATCATCCCCGCCACGAAGGCGAAGGTGGTCATCAGGATGGGACGCAGCCGGTCCTTGTTGGCCTGGAGCACGGCCTGGAGCCTCGCCGCCTTCTCGACCGCGCGCTCCAGCTTCAGCGGGTCCACCAGGTCCACGCCCCGGAGGTAACGGTCCAGCCGCTCGGCCCCCACCGCCCGGTCCAGGTGCTGGTGGAGGAGGCTGCGCCGCTCGTCCCGGTCCGCCACGCGGCGCGCTGCCGCGAGCGCCGCCTCCACGGTGGGACGGAGGTGATCCCTGAGCCCGTTGCTGTGATCGATCTGGAGGATGGCGTTCTTCTTCACCACGCCGAAGAGCACGAAGATCCCGAGGAAGCTGTACAGATCCAACGCCTGGTCGAAGAGGATCACCGAGGCGATGGCGTAGGGCAGCGTCAGCGGCAGCGACAGCAGGATGGTCACCGGGTGCAGCCACGACTCGTACTGCGCGGCGAGGATCAGGTACATGAACACGAAGCTCGCCAGCAGGCCGAAGATGAAGCTGATGCCCGTCTCGCGCATGAGCTTGGTCTGGCCCTGGGCCTTGATGGAGAAGCCCTTGCCGAGCCGCTGGGCCTCGTCCTCGAGCACCTGCTTCATCCCGTCACCCACGCCGCCCTCGGAGGCGCCCATGCCCGCGTTGGCGAGGAACGTCACCTGCCGCTCGCGCTGGTAGCGCTGGATGTTGGAGGGGCTCGTGCCGTGCTCGAGCCGCACCACGTCCGAGAGCGTCACCAGCCCCAGCTTCCGGCTCGGGACCGTGATCAGCGCGAGCGCGTTCTCGTTGGACCGGTACTCGGGCGTGGCGCGCATCCGCACCTCGTACTGCTCGCCCCCCTCCGAGTAGGTGGAGACCTTCTGTCCCGCCACCAGGTACTGGAGCGCCTGGGCCACGTCCACCACCTGGACGCCGAGGTCCGCGGCGCGGGCGCGGTCCACGAACACGCCGAGCTCCGGCTTGCCGAGCACCAGCGTGCTGTCCACGTCCACCGCCCCCGGCACCTCCTTCTTGATCCGCTCGAGGATGCGCGGCGTGGCCTCGGACAGCACGGCGAGGTCCGGCCCCGCGAGGATGTACTGCACGCGCGCAGTGGCCTGCCCGCCCCCGAACTCGTTCACGTCTGCCACCGTCACCTTCAGGTCCGGGGGCAGGGTGGGGAGGATCTTCTCGCGGACCCGGTTCTTCAGTGCGTCCTGGGAGAGCGCACGCTGGTCCGGGGGGACGAGCTTCACGAAGACGCGCGCCAGGTTGGGCGTGCGCGCCGCGTCGTCGCCCACCGTGACGAGCGTGGCCGTCACCTCCGGGAGCCCCCGGATGATGCGCGCCACGCGCTCGCCCACGAGCTCCGTTGCCGCCACGCTCCGGCCCTCGGGAAGGCGCACCACCACCTCGAACTGGGCGCGGTCGTCCACGGGAAGGAAGCCCTTCTTCGCCATCTTCGCCAGCGGCACCATGGCCACCAGCGAGCCCACGGACGCGAGCACCACGATCCACCGGTGCTTCATCAGGAACCCCAGCAGCACCATGTACCCGCGCTCCACCGGGCGGTACACCACGTCCACCACCCGCTCCAGCACCGTCTTGTGCGGCTCGCCGTGCTTCTTCGGCTTCAGCCAGCGGGCCGCGAGGCTCGGCGTCAGCGTGAAGCTCACGAAGAGCGACACGGCGATGGAGAAGGACATGGTGACGCCGAAGCTGGCGAGGAAGCGTCCGGGGATCCCGGCCACGAACGCGATGGGCAGGAACACCGCGATCAGCGACAGCGTGGTGGCGAGCACGGCGGTGCCAATCTCCTTCGTCCCTTCCACGGCGGCCTTCGCCGGCGGGTAGCCCTTCTCCTCCACGAAGCGGAAGATGTTCTCCAGCACCACGATGGCGTCGTCGATCACGATGCCCACCGCCAGGGCCAGCGCCAGCAGCGTGATGGTGTTGAGCGTGTAGCCCTGCAGCTTCATCAGCGCGAACGTGCCGATGATGGACGTGGGGATGGCGAGCGCGGCGATGACCGTGCTCCGCACGTTGCCGAGGAAGATGAGCACGATGATGGCCGCGAAGAGCGCGCCGAGCACCAGGTGCTCCGTCACCGCTTCCGTGCCGGTCCGCACCACGGCCGAGCCGTCCCGCTGCACCTCCAGCGTGAAGCCCAAGGGGAGCTCCTTCTGCACGTCGATCATCCGCTCCTTGATGGCGTCCACCACTGCCACGGTGTTGGTCCCGGACTGCTTGCTCAGCGCCAACAGGACGGTGCGCTCGCCGTTCCACGAGGCCCCGCTGTCCGCGTCCTGCACCCCGTCCACGACCTCTGCAACTTCGTCCAACCGGATGGAGCGCCCGCCCTGGTCCCGGAGGATGATGGCGCGCAGCTCGTCCAGCGAGCCCACGCGCCCGTTCACCCGCACCGTCTGGTAGTCCCGGCTGGTGTCCACCCGGCCACCCGGCAGCGTGATGTTCTGCCCGTTGATGGCCGCGGCCACCTCGAGTGGGCTGATGCCCAGCGCCTTCAGCTTCACCGGGTCCACCTGGACGTCCACCTGCCGCTTCCGTCCGCCCAGCAGCAGCACCTTGCCCACGCCTCCCACCGTCTCGAGCCGGCGCCGCACCAGGTGGTCCGCCACCTCGGTGACCTCGCGCACCGTCTTGCCCGGCGCACGCAGGGCAATGAAGAGCACCGGCTGCGCGTCCGGCTCCAGCTTCTGGATGACCGGGGGATCAATCCCCCTCGGCAGCTCGCCCAGCGCCGCCGTCACCTTCTGCTGCACCTCCTGCGCGGCCACGTCCACGTTCTTCTCCAGCTGGAACTGGAGGATCACCTGGCTGACGCCCTCGGCGGAGATGCTCCGCAGCTCCTCGATGCCGCTGATGGTGTTCACCGCGGCCTCCAGCTTGTCGGACACCTCGCGCTCCATGTCCTCCGGCGAGGTCCCCGGCTGGAGGGTGGTAATGGCCACCACCGGGAGATCGATCTTCGGGAACTGGTCCACGCCCAGCTGCCGGTAGAACACCCCGCCCACCACCAGGATGACCAGCGACAGCACCGTCGCGAACACCGGGCGCCTGACGCACAACTCTGCAAGCCATTGCATGGGAAGTCTCCTGTGCGCGCGGGGACTACTGGATGGACGCCCCGTCCTTGAGTCCCGGGGGCGGGGAGACGATCACCTTGTCCCCGGCCGTGAGCGGCTCCATCACCGCCACGCGCCCGTCCTGCTCCACGCCCGTGCGCACCACCATCTCGAACGCCTGGCCGTCCCGCGCGAGGTACATTCGCTTCACCGTGCCGTCCGCCCGGATGGCCGCGCTGGGCACCGTGGGCTGCTCTTCTTCACCCACCGACACCCGCGCCACGGCGAACATCCCCGGCCGCAGTGCGCCGTCCGGGTTCGAGGCCCAGGCCTCGACGATCAGGTCCCGCGTGTTGGCCCGCAGCGCCGGAGACACGAAGCGCACCACCGCGGGGAATTGCCGCCCCGGCCACGCGGACACCCCGAGCTGCAGCGACTGGCCCGCGCGGACCAGCCCCACCGCCTGCTCCGGCACGCTCAGGTTCACCCGCACCGGGTCCACCGCGTAGACGCTCGCCACGCGGGAGGGGGGCTGCACGTACTCGCCGAGGTTCACGAAGCGCTCGCCGATGATCCCGTCGAACGGGGCGCGGATCTGCGTGTCGCCCGCGACCTTGTGGGCCAGCGCAGCGTTCGCCGCGGCGGCGTTCGCCTGGTACAGCTGCGCCGTGCAGGCGGTCATCATCCGCTCGTACTCGCTCTTCGCGAGCGAGCCCTGCGTGAAGAGAAGGTCCGCTCGCTCGCAGTCCTGCTTCGCCATCTGGCTCTGGGTCCTCGCCGCCTGGCTCTGGGCCTCCGCCGCCGCGACCTGGAAGCCCGCGGCACGGGAATCCACCACCGCCAGCACCTGGCCCTTCCGGACCGGCATCCCGCGCTCCACCAGCACCTGCGTCACCTGGCCGCTGACGTTGGCGGCCACCTCGGACTGGCGGTGTGCCGTCACGGACCCGGTGAAGGTCGCGTACCTGGGCATGCGGAGGAGCTCGACGGGGGCCGTCTCCACCTTCACCGGGGGGAGCGCCAGCTCCACCTGCTTCGTGGCCCCCGCCTCCGGGGCCTTGTCCTGGTGCTTGCACCCGGTGACCGCGAGCACCCCGGCGGTCAGCGTGGCGAGTGAACGGGGGGAGATCATGGCGTGTCCTCGGCTGCGGTCAGCCGCTCGGTCAGGGTCTGGATGATGCGGAGCAGCTCCCCGCGGTCCTCGACGTCCAGGACCGCCATCAGCCGCTCCAGTTGGGAGATCACGTTGCTGCGCATCCGCTCGTGCTCGGTCTTGCCGGTCCCGGTCAGCCGGACGTGGACGATCCGGCGGTCGGCGTCATCCCGGACCCGCTCCGCGAGCCCCAGCCCCTCGAGCCGGTCGACGATCCCGGTCACGGTCTTCTCCGTCACGCCGAGCCGCTGGGCCAACATCCCCATGGTGAGCGCGCCGTCCACCCCGAGCCATGCGAGCGCGTGCACCTGCGGCGCCGTGAACCCGTGCATTTCGTACAGGTCCGCGAGCGGATCCCGCAGGGAACGGCGCCTGCCCACCGCGAGAATGAGCTCGCGCAACCACTCGGCAGCTTCGCGGGGTGCAGGGGACCGGGAGGGGTTGGGGAAAGTCCGCATTGCGGAATGTCTGTAGCGGCGCCGTGCAACCCCTTGCAAGGACGAATGTAAAAACGTTGAAAATCAGCCGGTTGCGGGCAACACGGAGGCCCGGAGCCTTGCAGCCTGCGCCTTCACCACCGGGGCAGGATCCTTCTGCCCGCGGGCGAGCGCCTGGGGCCCCTGCTCGGGGTCGAGCGTGACCGTGGCCAGCAGCGCCATCTCGCGCACGTAGGCCACCTCGTCATCCGAGAGCTCGCGCAGCACCGTGCTCACCTGTCCCAGGCCTGACTCGCGGGCGAAGTAGGCGGCACAGGCCCGCACCCAGGGGCTCTCGTAGCGGCAGAGCGCGGACACCAGCTGCTCGGGCACCGGGGGCGGGGCAGGGAAGAACTCGGCCGCCGCGCGGAGCTTGGCGTCCCGCGGGGAGTCGTCCAGCAGCGGCAGCAACCGGCGACGGGTGTGGCGGTCCAGCAGGTTGTCCAGAAGCTCCACCGCGTTCACGCGCTTGCGCAGCGCGTCCGCCGCCCCCGCGTCCCGGATGCCGGTCCAGATGCGCTCCATGTCCGCGTCCGGGTACAGCACCGCGAGCAGCAGGAAGATCCGCTCCTCCGAGGCGTTCACGTCTTCCGCGAGCGCTCCGCCGAGCATCGCCGCCGCGGCGCCCATGCCGTGCCGGGGCGTGCCTGCGTCCGTCGCCGCGCTGCTTCCCAGGTTCAGCAGCTCCGCGGTCCAGAGCGAACCGTAGGCGTGCACGAGCTCCCGCTGGAGCGCCGCCTCCACCGCGGCCCGGTCCACGGGCATGCCGCGCTGGTGCCGCGTGCACCGCGCCAGCGCCCGGTAGAGCCGCAGCCGGAGCTCCTCGTCGTGGACCTCGAGGTGCCGGCAGGCGACGGCGGCCGCATCGGCGGTCGCGAGCCGCCCGAGCACGCGCGCCGCCCCGCGGCGGATGGCGGGATCCTCCGCGCGGTTGTCCAGCACGCGCGCGAGCGTGGGCAGGATGGAGGGGCCGTAGGCGTGGAGCGCCTCCACTGCCTCCCGCGCCGTCTCGTGGGAGCGCAGGCGCTGCACCAGCGGCTGGATGAACTCCGGGGCCTGGAGCACGCCTGCCGCGTGGACCGCCTCGCGCCGCACGCGCCCGTCCGCGTCGTTCATCAGCTCGATCACGGGTTGATAGAAATTGCGCACGCCGACGGCGCCCAGCACCTTCGCCGCGTGCTGCCTCATGGCGGCGTCCGGGTGGGTGATGAGCGCCTTGAGCGCCTCGGCCGCCACGAGCACGCCGTCCAGCCCGCCGTACCGGATCATCCCCACCACGGCCGCCGCGCGGATGCCGGGATCTCCGTCCTGCAGGTACATCCTCACCGAGCGGACCGCCCGGTCCCTCCCCATGGCGCAGAACGCGTCGATGGCGCGCGCCCGCACGCGGGGATCCTGGTCGTCGAACTTCCGGAAGATGGAGTTGGCGAACCGCAGCGTCTGGCGGTGGGCGTAGTAGTCCAGCGCGCGCAGGCGGATCTCCGGCAGCGGGTGATCCAGCAGCCGCTCCACCTTGTGGTCCAGGTCGATGTCGTCAAGCTGCGGGAGGAGCTCCAGCGCGTTCAGGATTTCCCGCGCGTCCGCGCTCTCCAGGGCCCGGTTCAGCACCGCGCTCGAAGAAGCCCCGGCCACCTTCTGGCGGGACTGGGCATCCGTGCGCCGTCCCCGGAGCGTGTCGTGGAGCGTCCGCAGGTAATGGCTCCGCTGCGTGCCCACGAGCACCAGCCACCCCGCGCACAACGCCAGCGAGGCGATGGCGAGGTGTGCAGGGGCTGCGTGGAACCAGGCCCGGTACCCGATCAGCAGGAGCCCCGCGAGCCCGATGAAGAGCGGCTTCACCACCCCGTCGATGAAGGCCTTGGCCGAAGCGCGCGCCCCGGCAGGCACCGGCAGGTAGAGCAGCTGGGTGGTGGCGTCGTTGATGGAATAGCGGAAGAGCGTGTCGGCCCCCTTGGTGGCCGCGGCAGCCCAGAGCGCCGGGGCCACTGCCAACCAGGCATTCCCCAGCAGCAGGCTCAGCGGCAGGACGGCGAGCGCCCCGATCACGCCGGCCCGCTGCAGCAGCCGGCCCGTGCCGAACAGCTGCAGCCCGAGCGCCAGCACCCCCACCACCGCGTAGAAGTAGCCGAACCAGGCCGCGAGCTGGTCGCGCGGGTAGGCCTCCGCCGCCACCACCTTGAACTCGAAGTCCACCAGGGTGGTGGTGAAGAACGTCACCGCCGCCAACCCCGCCACCGTCCGCAGGTGGGGCGAGGAGAGCACGCGGGCCGCGCCGCCCGTGCGCCGCTCCACCGTGACCTTGCCGGCGGCGGCGCGCGCGAACACCCGCTGGCGCCCGAGCCGCCCGGCGAAGAAGGAGGCCACCGCCGTGGCCACGAGCAGCACCGCGCACAGCACCAGCAGCGACGGGGCCCCGAAGCGCGTGGCCATCTTCGCGGCCAGCAGTCCCACCACGATGTTGGCCAGCGTGCCGCCCGAGCCGATCAGCCCGTAGAGCCGCTTCGCCTCGCGCGCGTGGAAGATCTCGTTGGTGAGCGTCCAGAACTGCATCAGCACCAGGGCGCCCATCACCTCCACGTAGACGTACAGGCCGCCGTAGATCCACGGCGCCCCGGTGCGCTCGAGCCACCAGCCCACCACGAACAGCACCGCGAACCCGGCCGCGGTGCTCGCGGCCATCCAGTCGCGGCGGACGCGGGCGGCGAACCGGGCGTAGAGCAGCCCCACCACGGTCACCGCCGCGGCGGACAGCACGTACATCCACGGCAGCTGCGCGCGGTCCCCGTAGACCAGGAACAGCGCGTCTCTCACGCTCCGCCCGGCAAGGAAGGAGCCCACGGCGAAGAGGCTGTGGAAGAAGAGGACGGCCGTCAGCCGCCTCTCTCCGGGACGGACGGGCAGCAGCAGATCGATCAGCCGGGCAGACACGCGGCCGCGGAGACTATCACGGCACGGCAGCCTCCACGCCTTCCAGGTCCACCTCGGACGCGAGCTGCTGCAGCTCGGACTTCAACTTGTCCTTGGCGCGGATCTCCAGCTGCCGCGCCCGCTCCCGGCTGAAGCCGAAGTGCTCCCCGAGCTCCTTCAAGGTCATGGGCCGGTCGTTCATCACCCGCTGCTCGATGATGAACCGCTCGCGGGGATCCAGCCGCGAGAGCGCCACCCGGACCCGGTCGCCTATCAGCCCTGCCTCCTGCCGGTCCGCCACCTCGTCGTCCTGCCCGATGCCGTCCGAGACGACGAAGTCCACGTGGCTGTTGCTCCCGTCCTCGCCCATGGGCGCGTCCAGGGAGAGATCCCGCCCGCCCATCCGCTGCTCCATCTCGCGGACCTCCTGCGGCTTCACGCGGAGGCGGGATGCAATTTCATCCACGTTGATGGCCGTGCCCCCACCGGGGTTCATCTTCTCCAGTTCGCGGCGCGTCCGCGCGAGCGAGAAGAACAACTTCCGCTGGGCCTGCGTGGTCCCCAACTTCACCAGGGACCAGCTCTTCAGGATGTAGTTCTGGATGTACGCGCGGATCCACCACACCGCGTACGAGATGAGCCGGATGTTCTTGTCCGGGTCGAACTTCTGCACCGCCTTCATCAGGCCGATGTTTCCCTCTTGCACCAGGTCCGCCATGCGGATGCCGTAGCTGCGGTACTCGTAGGCCACCTTCACCACGAAGCGCAGGTTGGAGGTCACGAGTGCGTGGCCCGCGTGCAGGTCTCCCTGCAGGTAGGCCCGCGCCAGGGCCTGTTCCTCGTCCACCGTGAGCAGGCGGTAGCGGTTGATCTCCGCCAGGTAGAGGGTGAGTGACGCTGCGGTGGAACTCTCCTGGGACGACGGCATGGCTGCGCGGCTCCTTGCTTCGGGGGCCCCGGTCGCGAGGCGGCCCGCACCGGTAGCAACGCCGGTACCAACCCCGGGACGGTCCCGGCCGCAGTGACGTCGCGGGCTTGCGAGAGGACGGCACCCCCGGCCGCCGCCCCTCCCGGAAACCCTTACCGGCCCGCGCGCCTTCCATCCTCCCGAGATGCGCGGCCGCGTTCAGAGCCCGACCGGTGGGCCCCGCACCCGCCGGTCAGCCGTGCGCCGCGCGACGCAGCCCCCGGTCCAGGAGGCGCACGCATGCGCGGAGTTCCCCGTCCCGAAGCGGTGCGTTACCGAAGCGCGCCTCGAGGTAGCGGGCCGACACCTCCGCGTACGCGGGGGCCAGTGGGTGGGCCGCCGCCGCGAGCCTTGCGCCGGCTGCAGACACGTCCTCCGCGGCACGCACCTCCACGCCCGCCCGGGCCGCCGCGCGGTCCAGTGCCTGTCGCAGCGCCTCGGCGGGGTGCCGCTTCCCCTTCGAGGGGGCGCGCGCCCAGCGGCGCACGAGCCAGAAGGCCACGGCGCCCGCGGCCACCGCCACGGCCGCGCGCTCGCCCTCCACGGGCAGCCGACGCTCGCCCTTCGCCGCGGTGCGTGCCTGCGGCGGCTCCAACAGCTTCCGGACGAAGTCGAACTGGTCCTTCAGCGAGTAGTCCAGGACGCTCGAGGACCACCACGCCTCCAGCTGCTCCCAGCCGTCCATCACCGCGCGGATCCACGCGGCCCCCTGCGCCATCCGCCCCGCCTCGGGCGTGGCATCGAATGGCACGAAGCCCTCGCCGGGCACGTGCACCTCCGTCCACGCGTGCGCGTCGCCCGCGCGCAGCAGGTACCAGGGGCCGTTGCGCGTGCCGCCGTAGAACCCCACCACCACCCGCGCCGGGATCCCCACGCTCCGCAGCATCACCGCGAGCGCGGACGCGAAGTACTCGCAGTGCCCCGCCTTCCGCTCGAACAGGAAGTGCGCCAGCGGATCTGCGCCGGGCGCCTCCGGGAGCTCGAGCGTGTAGCGCAGGTTCCCCTTGAGCCAGGACTCGAGCCTCGTGGCGGCCGCCCGCGGCTCCCGCTCGGTCCCGAGCAGCTCCCGCGCGAGCGCGCCGATGCGGGGGTCCACCTTTCCAGGCAGCTGCAGCGCCTCCTGCACCTCGCGCTCCGAGGCCGGGGCCGGGCGCTGCGAGCTCAGCGCGAGGTAGGTGTAGGCGTTGGCGGCAGCGGAGAAGCGCACCTCCTTGCCGGGGACGTCCACGAGGTTCACCTGCGCGCTGTTGCCCCCGGCACGCAGCGCCGTGGCCGCGAGGAAGCGCACCGGGTGCTGCATCCCGAGCGCCACCTGCGCGCCGTAGCCGGGCAGCAGGGAGATCTCCTGCAGCACGGTGTCCTGCACCTCGCCGCGCGTCACCCGCCCGGCAGGGGCCTGCGGCGTCCCAACCCCTTCCCAGCCCTGGCCGTCGAACCGCGACAGCGCCGTGGCAGGGAAGTAGCGGCCGAGCTCCGGCTTTCCCGGGTCCGGCGTGAGCTTCATGCGCGCCACCGCGCGGGCGCTCGTCTTGATGTTCCCGCCCGTGGCCCCCAGCCGGATGTTGGAGCCGAGCCCGGTGGTGGCGCCCACGCCGCGCCCCACGCGCCGTGCCGCGACGCTCCACGAGAGGCGGGGGAAGAGCACGAAGAAGAGCGCAGCGGCCAGCAGCCCCACCGAGAGCCCTGCGCCCACCCGCTGCAGGGAAGGGCCCACGGGAACGGCATCGCCCGGTCCCGCGCTGGACTCGAGCACGCCGAGCGCGAGCGCCCCGCAGCTGCAGGCGCAGAACGCCGCGAGCGCGAGTGGGTAGAGGAGATCACCCGAGAGCGCCGCGCCGCCTGCGGCCATGAGAAGCCCCACGAGCTGCACCTGTCCGTCCACCCGCGGGCCGGGCTCCACCAGCAGCCGCTGCGCGGCCAGCAGTCCCGCGAAGGTGGTGGCCGCAACGACCAGGTCCAACCTCCCCGTGGCCACCGGCAGGTAGAGCAGCACCCCGGCCACCGCGAGCAGCACCGCGCTCGCCGTCCCGAGCCGCGCCAGGGGGCGGTAGCCGAGCAGCGCCACCGCGCACGTGCTGAACACGAGCGCCACGCCCCAGGCGGGGAACTCGCCGGACAACGCCATGGTCCCGAACGCGAGCGCCGCGGAGGCGTCCCGGAGCAGCAGCCGAAGCCGCGTGAGCCGCGCGCGCGTCACGGGGACCGCTCCTCGTTGGGAAGGCCGCTCACGGCGCGGACACTGCCCCGCGGGAGCTGCGCTCCCCGAGACACTCCGCGCCACGGCTGCGGGTGGAAGGTTCCTCTCGAGACGCACGCTGGCAGGGTGCGGCGCCCGCCGACAGCCGGCGCATCCGCGGCCGTCCAGCCCATTTGCACCGGGCCGACTCC
>JBDLRJ010000422.1:0-14741 GCA_039800145.1 Pseudomonadota bacterium
GGACCCTTCCCAGGCAAGCCACGCCCGCGAAGCGGCGGAGAAGCTCGAGCTGCTCGCCTCGGGGGCATCCGACGACGAGGTGGAGGCGGCCGGGCAGGGCCGGGTCAGCGCTGGAGATCCCGCCGCTCGGGGGGCGAGGCCTCGAAGTCGCGTGACGCGACGTAGATGAGGTTCCGCTCGCCCCGCTTTCCCCGGTACATGGCGCGGTCAGCGAGTTCCAACAACGCGCCGGCGTCCGGGGTGTGCTCCGGGAAGCTCGCCACGCCCACGCAGGTGGTGAGGTGGAGGCGAAGCCCCTCGCGCGCGAGGAACTGGTGCGTCTCCACCATCCGGCGGACGCGCTCGCCCACCTTCAGCGCGCCGCCGCTGTCTGCCTGCCGCAGGAGCACCACGTACTCGTCGCCGCCGTAGCGGCAGACGATGTCCCCGTCCCGGACGCACCGCTTGAGCAGCGCCGCCATCTCCACGAGCACCTTGCTCCCCGCGAGGTGGCCGTGCGCGTCGTTCACTGCCTTGAGGTGGTCCAGGTCCAGGAAGAGCAGGCTGAAGGGGACCGCCGAACCGGCGGCCTCGCGCCCCGCCTGTTCCAGCGCGAGCTCCAGGTAGCGCCGGTTGAACAGGTGAGTGAGGTCGTCCAGGTAGGCGAGATCCTCCACCTCGGCAAACCGGCCCAGGTTCTTCAGCGCGAGCCCGAGTTGACCGGCGAGGTACGCGCACCGCGCGCGGCTCTCCTCGGCGGTGGGCGCACGCCCGATGGTGACGACGTAGCCCCACGTGGTCGTCCCCTCGGAGGCAGGGAACGCAACCGCGCTGCCCGCCTCCTCGAGGGGGCCGAGGACCAGCGGATCACGCGCCGCGGGAGGAAGGCGGGTCAACAGCTCGGCTCCCAGCTCCGCGGGGAGTCCCTGCCCGCCCGCACCCACGAGCTGCATGCCCGTGGCGGTGCGCGTGTAGAGCAGCACCGAGTCCGCGCCGGTCACCTGCAGGAAGGAGGCGGTCGCCGCCTGGTGGAGCGCCACCGGGTCCAGGGTCGTCGCGAGCCGCTGGCCCATCTCCATGAGCTGCACGTGCGACTTGAGCGACGCGTTCTCCTCGAGGAGCCGGCGCGTGGTGAGGGCGCGCACGACGGCGTGGGAGAGGGCCTCGGGGGAGATGGGCTTGACCAGGTACTCGGCTGCGCCGCTCTTGATGGCGCGCACGGCCGGGTCCACCTTGTCCAGCGCAGTGATCACCACCACCGCGACCCGGGGCCAACGCTCCTTCACCTGGGCGAGCAGCGCCATCCCGTCCGTGCCGGGCAGGAGGAGATCCGTGAGGACGAGATCGAAGCTGCGGCGGCTGAGTTCCGAGAGGGCTTCCGGGGCGCTCCCCACGGCCGTCACCTCGTGCGCTCCCGCCGACAGGTAGTCCCCGTACACGGCCCGGGAGAGCCGCTCGTCATCGACCAGGAGGATGCGCGCCATGACGCGGCTCTCCATACCGCGCCAGCGGGGAGGACGGGGAGCAGAATGGAGTAGGGTCCCGGACGCATGCCCGGCACCCCTGCAAGCCGCCGCCTCTGCCTCCTGCTGGATGCGGGAGGGACGCCCTGCCTGGTGGATGCGCTGTCGGTCCGGCAGGTGGACCACCCGGACGCGGACGGGGAGAGCGTCCACGGGTTCCTCGAGCTCCGGGACGTGTCAGCCCTCCTCGGAGGGGCGCCCGAGGAGCGGCCGGGGTTCGCGGTCGTGTTGGATCTCCCGGTGGGATTCGCGCTCAGGGTTCGCTCCGTCCGGGGCGTGGTGGACGTGGGAGGTGCGGAGCTGCAGCGCCTCCCGAGGGGCGTGTCGGATGCGGTGGCGCGCGCGGCCCGCGGCGCGTGGGTCCTCGGCGATCAGCTCGTGCTCGAACTGGACGTTCCCTCTCTCGAGGGGCTGCCACCCCAGCGGGAAAGGGGGCTCGAACTCGCGTCCCCCGGGGCGGTCGACGTGGTGGCGCCGCCAGGGCGTGCGCTGGTGTTCCGCGCAGGGGGAGCGACGTGGTGCATCCCGCTCGCGCAGGTGGTCCAGGTCGTCTCGGGCGTGCGCCGCTTCGCGCCCATTCCTGGACGATGTGCGGGACTTCTCGAACACGCGGGAGCCGTGTGGCCCGTCCTCACACTCGAGCCTCGGCCGCCCGCGCCGCTCCCGGACGGCAGCTCCGTGGTGCTGGTGGAGGACCAGGGGAGCCCGCTCGGCGTGGTCGCGGACGAGGTGCTCGGAATTCACGACCGGTTCGAACCCGCCGAGAGGCCCGGTGCCTGGCGGCTCGGCAGCAGCGCCGCCGAGATCCAGCCGCTGGAACTGGCGCGGTTGTTCGCTTGATATGCCCGCACGCGGACCCATAAGGTCCGCCGCCGCTCATGCCGGCCTCCCTGCTCATCGTCGACGACAGCGCGACCCTTCGGACCGCCTTCTCGCGGGTGCTCGCCGGCCCTGATTTCGAGGTCGAGGCCGCGGAGTCCGGGGCTGCAGCGCTCGAGCGCCTGGCGACCACGTCCCCGGCGCTGGTGATCGCGGACACCGCGATGCCGGAGATGAACGGGTACAATCTCTGCGCTGCGATCAAGGCGCGTCCGGGGGCGCCGAAGGTGCTCTTGATCCATGGCGTGTCCGCCCCCATCGACCTGGACCGCGCTGCGGCAGTGGGCGCGGATGATCACCTCTCCAAGCCGCCCGAGAGCCTCGTGCTGATCAACAAGGTGCGGGCGTTGCTCGGGCTCGCACCCGAGCCGCCGGTCCGGCTGTACACCGCGACGACGGCACGCCCCCTCGCCGCGCCACCGGGTCCTCCGCCGGGTCCTCCGCCGGGTCCTCCTCCGGGTCCTCCTCCGGGTCCTCCTCCGGGTCCTCCACCGGGTCCTCCACCGGGTCCTCCACCGGGTCCTCCGCCGGGTCCTCCACCGGGTCCTCCACCGGGTCCTCCACCGGGTCCTCCACCGGGTCCTCCACCGGGTCCTCCACCGGGTCCTCCGCCGGGGCCTCGGCCCGTGGTCCCCCCGACTGCCCCGGTTCCGTCCGACGACGGGGGAGAGGCCCAGCTGCGAGCGGCCCTCCAGAACGCTTCCCGCGAGGTGCTCGAGCGCATCGCGTGGGAGGTGATCCCTCCCCTCGCTGAAACCATCATCCGCGAACAGCTCGAGCGCTTGATCGCGGACCGCAACAAGGACCGCTGACGCGGTGCACGCCATGAACGACCAGGAACTCTCGAAGGCTTACGATCCCACCGAGGTGGAGGGCCGCTGGTACCCGCTGTGGCTCGAGCGCGGCTACTTCACCGCCGAGCCGAAGAGCGACAAGCCTCCCTTCTGCATCGTCCTCCCGCCGCCCAACGTGACGGGCAGCCTGCACCTGGGCCACGCGCTGACCGCGACCATCCAGGACATCCTGTGCCGCTGGAAGCGGATGTCCGGCTTCAACGTGCTCTGGCTTCCGGGCACGGACCACGCCGGCATCGCCACCCAGATGGTCGTGGAGAAGGAGCTCAAGAAGTCCGAGGGCAAGAGCCGCCACGACCTCGGCCGCGAGGAGTTCCTCAAGCGCGTGTGGACGTGGAAGGAGAAGTACGGGGCGCGGATCGGCGAGCAGCACAAGGTGCTCGGGGCCTCGCTGGACTGGACGCGCGAGCGCTTCACCATGGACCCCGGCCTCTCGCGCGCGGTGCGAGAGGTGTTCGTGCGGCTGCACGAGGAGAAGCTCATCTACCGCGCGGCCAAGCTCATCAACTGGTGCCCGTCCTGCCGCACGGCCCTGTCGGACCTGGAGGTGGAGCACGAGGAGAAGGACGGCAGCCTCTGGCACATCCGCTACCCGGTGGAGGGCGCCACGCTCGTGGTGGCCACCACGCGCCCCGAGACGATGCTCGGCGACACCGCGGTGGCCGTGCATCCCGAGGACGAGCGGTACAAGCACCTCATCGGCAAGAAGGTGAAGCTGCCGCTCGTGGGGCGGGAGATCCCCGTCATCGGGGACGCGGAGCTCGTGAACCCGGAGTTCGGCACCGGCGTGGTGAAGGTCACGCCCGCGCACGACTTCAACGACTACCAGACGGGCCTGCGGCACGGCCTGCCCATGATCTCCATCTTCGACGACGCGGGCCGCACGAACCGCGAGGCCGGGTCCTACGAGGGACTGGACCGCTTCGAGGCGCGCAAGAAGGTGCTCGCGGACCTCGTGGAGCAGGGGCTGCTCGAGAAAGAGGACAAGCACAAGCTGTCCGTCGGCGGCTGCCAGCGCTGCGCCACCGTGGTGGAGCCGCGGCTGTCGCCGCAGTGGTTCGTGAAGATCGAGCCGCTGGCCACGCCGGCCATCCGGGCCGTGGAGGAGGGGCGGACGACGTTAGTTCCCGAGACCTGGACCAACACCTACTTCTCGTGGATGCGGAACATCCTCGACTGGTGCATCAGCCGCCAGCTGTGGTGGGGCCACCAGATCCCGGCCTTCTACTGCACCGCCTGCAGCCCGAAGCCGGCCGGCCAGGCCACGGGCGTGGACTTCGCGGCCGCGGAGCCGGTGGTGGCGCGCGAGGTGCCGAGCGCCTGCGGTCGCTGCGGTGGGACGTCCTTCGTGCAGGACCCGGACGTGCTGGACACCTGGTTCAGCTCGGGCCTCTGGGCGTTCAGCACGCTCGGCTGGCCGGACCGCACGGACGAACTCAAGACCTTCTACCCGACGTCCGTCATGGAGACGGGCCACGACATCATCTTCTTCTGGGTGGCCCGGATGATGATGATGGGCCTGCACTTCATGGGGGACGTGCCCTTCAAGACCGTCTACCTGCACGCGATGGTGCGCGACGAGAAGGGCGAGAAGATGTCCAAGACGAAGGGGAACGTGATCGATCCCCTGGACGTCGTGCGGGGCGCGTCGGCGGAGAACCTCCAGCCGAACCTGAAGAACAAGTTCCCCCAGGGGATGCCCGCGTTCGGCGCGGACGCGCTTCGCTTCACGCTCGCGTCGCTCACGCAGCAGGGGCGTGACATCAAGCTCAGCCTGGACCGCGTGGCCGGCTACAAGGCCTTCACCAACAAGCTGTGGAACGCGAGCCGCTTCGCGCTCATGAACCTGGGCGACTTCACGTGGGACGGCTCGGACGTGAGGGGCCGCCCCCTCGCGCTCGCGGACCGGTGGATCCTCTCCCGGCTGGACCACGCGGTGGCGAAGACCCACGAGGCGCTCGAGGCCATGCAGTTCGCCGAGGCGGCCGGCACGCTGTACCAGTTCGTCTGGGGCGAGTTCTGTGACTGGTACATCGAGCTCGCCAAGGGCTCGCTGTACGGCACCGACCCGGTGGCAAAGGACAGCACGCGCGCCGTGCTGGTCTTCTGCCTGGACCGGGTCCTCCGGCTGCTGCACCCGTTCATGCCGTTCATCACCGAGGAAATCTGGCAGAAGCTGCCCATGGCACGTCCCACGGCGAGCATCTGCATCGCGCCGTGGCCGAAGCCGGAGACGGCGCTGCGCGACGAGGCGGCCGAGGCCGAGATGGCGCCGGTGGTGCGGGCCATCGAGGGCATCCGCACCATCCGCGGCGAGAGCAACCTCTCCCCTGCGCAGAAGCTGGAGGCCGTCATCCAGTCCGCGGATGCACGCTCCCTGGAGACGCTCGCGCGGTGGAAGCACTACCTGCTCCCGCTGGCGGGACTGTCCGGGGTCTCCTTCTCTGCGCCGGGGAACCGGCCCTCGCAGGCCGCGGCGTGCGTCACCGGGGACCTCGAGATCTACGTCCCGCTCGCCGGCCTCATCGACTTCGCCGAGGAGCGCGCCCGCGTGCAGAAGGAAATTGCAAAGGCGGACCAGGAGGCCACGGCGCTTGGCAAGAAGCTGGAGAACGCGGGCTTCGTGGCGCGCGCCCCGGCCGAACTCGTCCAGGAGACGAAGGCGCGCGTGGAGGAGCTCAAGGCGAAGCGCCAGAAGCTGGCCGAGCACCTGGAGCGGCTGAAGTGAACGCCTCCATCGACAGGCTGATCGACCTGGCCCTGGACGAAGATCTCGGCGCATCCGGGGACGTGACCACCGCGGCGCTCATCCCCCCGGGAGCGAAGGGGCGCGCGGAGCTCTGGGCGAAGGAGTCCATGGTGCTCGCCGGGATGGCGGCCTTCACGCGGGTGTTCGAGCGCGTGGGCGGCTCCGTGGTGGTGCGCCCGCTGCGCGCGGACGGAGACGCGGTGGGGCCGCGCGAGAAGGTCGCGGAGCTGGAGGGGCCGCTCGCATCGCTGCTCGTGGGTGAGCGGACGGCGCTCAACATCGTTCAACGCACGTCGGGGATTGCCACGCTGGCGAGGCAGGCAGCGGACAGGGTGAAGGGCACGAAGACGCAGGTGCTCGACACGCGGAAGACGCCCCCGGGGATGCGGGCCCTGGCGAAGCTCGCGGTGAAGGCCGGCGGGGCCACCAACCACCGCTTCGGCCTGTTCGACGGCGTGCTCATCAAGGACAATCACCTCGCGGCCGTGGGTGGCTCGGTTCGGACGGCGCTCGAGCGGGCGCGCGCCCACGCGCCCCGGCTCGTGAAGGTGGAGATCGAGGTCAACACGCTCGACCAGTTGCGCGAGGCACTCGCCTGCGGCGCAGACGTGGTGATGCTCGACAACATGGACGACGCGCAGGTGGCCGAGGCCGTGAAGCTCGCAGCGGGGCGCGTCCCGCTGGAGGTCTCCGGCGGGGTGACGCTGGAGCGGCTTCCCCGTCTCGCGGCGCTCGGGGTGGACTTCGTGTCCATGGGGGCGCTCACGCACTCGGCGCGCGCCATGGATCTCTCCCTCGAGATCCTCAGCGCCTGAGCTCGAGCGCCTGCACGAGCGGGCGCCCCTCGGCAGACGCGGGCGCGCCCATGCCGAGCAACAACGACAGCGTGGGTGCGAGGTCCGTGGGGGAGACGGTGTCCGCGTAGATGCCGCGCCGGATGCCGGTGCCCCACAACAGCAGCGGCACCTGCGCGTCGTACAGCCACGGGCTGCCGTGGGACGTCCCGGTGACCTGGTCATCGAGCACGCGGAAGGGCTTCAGCACCACGAGCACGTCGCCGCTGCGCCCGGGAAACCAGGTCCGCCGAAGTGCGGGCAGCAGCCCCTGCGTGTCCGGTGCCGTGGCGAGTTCGTCCGCGCTGACGGCGAGCTGCACGTCGGCGTGGGCGTTCAACCACGCGGCCGCTGCCTTCCGCACGGCCGCCGCGTCCAGAGAGCGGGAGGCGAGGGCGCGCGCGTCCAGGTAAAGGTCCAGCTCCTCGAGGGCCAGCACCAGTCCGGGCACGCCGAACTGTTTCTCGAGCGCAGCGGACAGGCCCCCGACGAGCGTGTCCGGCGAGACCCGGGCGCCGGGCATGCCTGCCTCTGCCCACTCCTCCGGGATGGCCGCGCCGCCGTGGTCCGCGGCCAGGGCCACGACGACGTTGCCTTTCCCCGCTGCCCGCTCGGCGGCGGAGAGCAGCCGCGGCAGCGCGCGGTCCAGGCGGAGGAGGTGGTCCTGCGTCTCCCACGAGTAGGGGCCGTAGAGGTGGTAGGCGCGGTCCACGCCGCTGAACGAGACGAGCAGGAGATCCGGGACGTCGTCCTTGCCGAGCCCCTCCGACTCCAGCGCGCGGATGGCGAAGTCCGTGACGATCTCCGTGGAGGCCGGCGTGCAGGACAACCCGGTGAACCCGGCGGTGGCGTCCCCGCGTGCCACGGGATGGGGGAAGGTGCGCCCCAGCCCGTGGGCATCCGCCTCGTAAGGGCGGTCGTCCCGCCCCACGTACTCCGAGGCCGGCGCCGCGAGTTGCCAGGCCTTGCCGAGCCAGCCTTCCGCCGGCGCGGCAGCGTTGAACCCCGAGACCCAGGATGGAACGTCCTTGCGGTACCAGCTGCTGGTGACGAAGCGGCCGGTGCCCTCGTGGAACCACCACGCCTGCCCGAGCTTGCCCGCGAACGCGATCGCCGCGCGGGACTTGCCGGCCACCGCCACGGCCTTGCCCCGCCCCTGCGTGGCGAGCAGGAGCCGGTCGGACAGGGTCTCCGCCTCGATGCGCGCGGGCGACGTGTCGTCCTTCGCGGGCGGGGCGTCCAGGAGGGAGACGGAGGGATCCCACATCACCGTGGCCTTCTTCCCGGTGGCGCGGTCGTAGACCTTGTTGGAGGTGATGCCGTGCCTCCAGGGGGAGGCGCCGGTGGACAGCGTGGCGTGGCCCGCGGAGGTGACCGTCTGGGCGTGCAGGTAGCGCGCGTCGGGGAAATACGCCCCCCCGGTGGCGAGCTTCCTGAGCCCGTGGCGGAAGCGCGGTTCCATCCGCTGGAAGACGTCGCTGCCCATGCTGTCCACGGCGACGACGACCACGAGCCGCGGGGGCCGTGCGTCGGCGGTGGGGGCAGCGAGTGCAGCTGCGAGGGCGAGGGCGAGGGGGCGCATGGCAGGAGGGTTGTAGCAGCGGGCGGGGTGGAAAACGGTCCCCCGCGGCGTGTGCGCCCCTGCTACGGTTCCGCCGCGCATGATCGAGGCGAAGCTTCGCGTGATCTACGGAGACACCGACCAGATGGGGGTCGTGTACTACGCGAATTACTTCCGCTACTTCGAGTTCAGCCGCGCGGAGTACCTCCGCACCCAGGGCTTCAGCTACCGGCAACTGGAGGCGGACGGGGCGTTGCTCCCGGTGGTGGACGCGCAGTGCTCCTACAAGGCCTCGGCGCGCTACGAAGATCTGCTCACCATCCGGGCGCAGGTGACGGAGATCCGCCGCGCCTCGGTGGTGTTCGGCTACGAGATCTCCCGCGAGGACGGCCTGCTGTTGGCCACCGGGCGGACGGTGCATGCCTGCGTGGGGAAAGATGGGCGACCCACGCGGATCCCGGAGACATTGATCGACTTCCTGCGCCGCGTGGAACCCACGGCGGCGCACTAACCCGGAGAGGACTGGACATGGATCGCAACCTGGCAATGGAAGTGGTGAGAGTGACGGAGATGGCCGCCATCGCGTCTGCGCGCTTGATGGGGCGCGGCACCAAGAACGAGTCGGACCATGCCGCGGTGGAGGCCATGCGGCGCGGGTTCGATCACCTGAACATCGACGGCACGGTGGTGATCGGCGAGGGCGAGCGGGACGAGGCGCCCATGCTCTACATCGGCGAGCGGGTGGGGAAGCAGGCCTCGGACAGCCCCGCGGTGGACATCGCGGTGGACCCGCTCGAGGGTACGAACCTCTGCGCCTATGGGCGTCCCGGCGCCATCAGCGTGGTGGCCATTGCGCCGCGCGGGTGCCTGCTGAACGCCCCGGACACGTACATGGAGAAGATCGCCGTGGGCCCCGAGGCGCGCGGCGTGGTGGACCTCAACGTGTCTCCCACCGAGAACCTTCGCCGCGTGGCGGAGAAGACCCGCCGCTACGTGGAGGACCTCACCGTGGTGGTGCTGGATCGCCCGCGGCACGAGAAGCTCATTGCCGAGATCCGCAAGGCCGGGGCGCGGATCCGGCTGATCGAAGACGGAGACGTGGCCGCCGCGGTGGCCGCCGCGTTCGAGGACTCGGGCGTGGACATGCTGATGGGCACGGGGGGCGCGCCCGAGGGCGTGATCGCCGCGGCCGCCATCCGCGCCGTGGGCGGGGACTTCCTCGGGCGCCTGGTGCCGCGCAGCCCCGAGGAGGCCGAGCGCGCGAAGGCCATGGGCATCGCAGACATCGAGCGCGTGTACCGCGCCGACGAGCTCGCGCGCGGCCAGGTGATGTTCGCCGCCACCGGCGTGACCACGGGCGAGCTGCTCAAGGGGGTCCGCTTCGTCGCGGGCGGCGCCGAGACCCACTCAGTGGTCATGCGCAGCGAGACGGGCACCGTCCGCTTCGTGCAGTCCCGCCACAAGTTCGACAAGAAGCCGCACTACGCCATCTGAGCTTCATTCCCCGAGGAGAACCACCATGCCCGGAGCCACCCGCAGCATCGTTATCAACGCCCCCGTCGAGAAGGTGTTCAACGTCGTCACGGACTTCGAGAAGTACGGACAGTTCCTGGACGAGGTGAAGGCCGTGAAGGTCCGCAACCGCGTGGCGGGCAGCTGCGAGGTGGACTTCGAGGTGGAGGTCATCAAGCGCATCAAGTACTCCATCAGGGTGAAGGAGACGGCACCCACGCGCATGGAGTGGTCCTTCATCAGCGGGGACTTCATGAAGGACAACGCCGGCGGGTGGGTGTTGGAGGACATGGGCGGTGCCCAGACGCGCGCCACCTACACCGTGGAGATGAAGCTCGGGGCCCTCGTGCCCGGCGCAGTGGTGAAGACGCTCGTGGAGACCTCGCTCCCCAAGACCCTGGAATCCTTCAAGAACAGGGCTGAGAAGGCCTGAGCCTGCCGGCTTGCCCCCCAGGCTGAATGCCGGTGCGCGTTGCCGAGTCCAACTGCTGCGTTACACTCGCTGTGGGTTTTCGGTGACCACCATGCTCGACGCGTTCATCATCGAAGAGATCAAGCGACGGGAGCGGACGCGGCGCGAGGAGCTCGAGCGGCCGGTGGTGGAGTTGCCCATCCCCCGGCCGGAAGACGGAGAGCGCTCAGAGCGCAAGGGCGAGACGGACCCGAAGCCCTCGCGCGGTGTCGTGGTGATTGATCTCTATCCCTCGTAGGGGGCAAGCAGCGTCGCCAGGTCCCAGGCGGGTGCCCCGTAGCCGGACGGGCGAGGCCCTCTCAGGGCCATCACCGAGGCGCGCCACCGGACAGGCACCGCGGAGCCCCCGAAGCGGGCCCCGAGCAGCGCACCGGCCACGGCCCCGTTGATGCCGGCGTCCCCCCCACGGTTCACCACGTCCAGCAGGCCGGCCTCGAAGGTCGGTGCACGGGCGAGCTCCCAGAGGGCCAGCCGCAAGGCGAGCCGCGCGTTGGGGCCGGATCTCTGCAGGTGGAGCTCCGGGCCGTAGAGGAGGGGATCCGGCTTCTCGGCCGCGGCGAGATCCTCCTTGAGCTGGCGCACGGCGTCGTGCGCCTCGGGGATGAGATCACGGTCCACCGCGCCGAGCAGGGCCGCCCCGCGCGCGAGCTCCGCCTGGGCTGCAGCGAAGAGCGGTGCAGGGGACTCCGCCGCGGTGTGGACGGCCGTGGCAATGGCTCCCTGGAGCGCGAGTGCCGCGAGCACCGCGCGTGGGTCCGCGTGCGTGAGCCGCACGTCCTTCTGGACTGCGTCGGCCCGTGCCTGGGCGTCCGACGCGAAGTGGAGCGCCAGGGGGACGGTGCGCGCCAGCCCCAGCCCATCCGGTGGCCGCTTCTGCGTGCGGATCCACGCGGCGTGAGACGCCTGGTGCGGCCACGCGCGCAGGTGCTCGTTCGTGAGCGCATCCCGCGCGACGTCCGGCGCCTCGGGGGTGCGCTCCAGCCATTGCCGGTGGTGGAGGACCGCCGTCTCCGGGGAGTAGGGGCCGCTTCCCAGCGCGTGCGAGAGTGCCACGGCAGCGAGCGTCGCGGGACCGAGCGCGCCGCCGGGAGGATCCCGAGGGACGTTGGCCAGCTCGGGAAACGAGGGGGCGAGCAGGGCGCGCCCGCGGGTGGCCGCACCGAGCGCCTCGCCCACCGCGAGTCCGAGCAGCGCGCCGCGTGCGCGGTCTCTGCGCTGTTCGTCGGTGGGGGACGGTGCGGGACGCCTCGGGGGCATGGCGGGAGAACTCTACTCCGCTTGCGGCGGTGGGGGGGCGGTGGGTACAACCCGCGCCCATGAGCGAGATTGCCAACGTCGTGGCCCGGGAGATCCTGGACTCCCGCGGCAACCCCACCGTGGAAGTGGACGTCACCCTCGAGTCCGGCGTGGTCGGCCGCGCGGCGGTGCCCTCGGGCGCCTCCACGGGCGAGCACGAGGCCGTGGAGCTGCGGGACGGGGACAAGGCCCGCTACGGCGGGAAGGGCGTGCGCAAGGCCGTGGTCAACGTCCTCAACGCGCTCGGCCCCGCGGTGGTGGGAATGGATCCCACGGACCAGTTCGCCGTGGACGCGCGGATGCGGGAACTG
Source organism: Pseudomonadota bacterium (assembly GCA_039800145.1). Classification (GTDB taxonomy): domain Bacteria; phylum Myxococcota; class Myxococcia; order Myxococcales; family Myxococcaceae; genus VGRA01. Next base: position 11,970 of record JBDLRJ010000422.1, read on the forward strand.
GACGGCACCCCGGCGAAGGGGAAGCTCGGCGCCAACTCCATCCTCGCGGTCTCCATGGCGGTGGCGCGCGCCGCGGCCAACGAGCAGGGCGTGCCGCTGTACCGCTACGTGGGGGGCAGCCAGGCGCGGACCCTGCCCGTGCCGCTGATGAACATCCTGAACGGCGGCGCGCACGCGGACACGCGCGTGGACGTGCAGGAGTTCATGGTGGTGCCGGTCGGCGCCCCCACGTTCGAGGAGGCGCTGCGCTGGGGCGCGGAGATCTTCCACGCGCTCAAGAAGATCCTGAAGGCTGGGAAGTACGCCACGGGCGTGGGAGACGAGGGCGGCTACGCCCCGGATCTCCCGGCGAACGAGGAGGCGCTCAAGGTCATCATGGAGGCCATCCGCGCCGCCGGTTACGCGCCGGGCGAGCAGGTGGCGCTGGCGCTGGACGTGGCCTCGTCCGAGTGGTTCGACAAGGCTTCCGGCCGGTACACGCTCAAGGGCGAGGGTCGCAGCTTCGACGCGGCCGGGCTCGTCGGCTACTACGTGGAGCTGTGCGGCCGGTACCCCATCGTCTCCATCGAGGACGGGATGGCGGAGGACGACTGGGGCGGCTGGAAGGCCCTGACGCAGGCGCTCGGCGACAAGGTGCAGCTCGTGGGAGATGACCTCTTCGTCACCAACCCGGAGCGGCTCGCGCGCGGGATCCGGGACGGCGTGGCGAACAGCATCCTCGTGAAGGTGAACCAGATCGGGACGCTGACGGAGACGTACGAGGCGGTGCGGATGGCACACCGGGCGGCGTACACCTCCATCCTGAGCCACCGCTCGGGCGAGACCGAGGACACCACCATCGCGGACCTGGCCGTGGCGCTGGACGCGGGGCTCATCAAGACGGGCTCGGCCTCCCGGACGGACCGGGTGGCGAAGTACAACCAGCTGCTGCGGATCGAGCAGGAGCTCGGTGCGGCGGCGCGGTACGCGGGGCGCTCGGCGCTCAAGGGTCAGCGCGCGTGAAGACGCCCCGCATCCTGGTCAGCAACGACGACGGCCACTTCTCGGAAGGCATCCGCGCGCTCGCGGAGGCCATGTCGTCGCTCGGCGAGGTGTGGGTGGTGGCGCCGGACCGCGAGCAGAGCGCCTCGTCCCACGCGCTCTCGCTGTTCCGCCCGCTCCGTCTCGAGCGGGTGCGCGAGCGCTGGTACTCGGTGGACGGCACGCCGTCCGACTGCAGCTACCTGGCCATCAACCACCTGCTGCGCGAGCGGAAGCCGGACATCATGGTGTCCGGCATCAACCACGGCGCGAACCTGGCGGACGACGTGACCTACTCGGGCACGGTGGCGGCGGCCATGGAGGCCACGCTGCTGGGCGTGCCGTCCATTGCCTTCTCGCTCGTCTCGCGCGGGCAGTTCGACTTCACGCACGCGGCTCGGTTCGCCCGGAGCCTCGTGCAGGTGGCGCTCCGTCACCCGCTGCAGCCGGGGACGCTCATCAACGTGAACATCCCGGGGGGCGTGGAACCGCGCGGGTACGCGGTGACGAACCTGGGCAAGCACAGCTACGGCAACGACGTGATCGAGAAGGACGATCCGCGCGGCCGGAAGTACTACTGGATCGGCGGGACCTCGTTCAGCCACGAGGACATTCCCGGCAGCGACTGCAACGCGGTGTTCCGCGACCAGCTGGTGTCCGTCACGCCGCTGCACCTGGACCTCACGGACCGGCGCATGCAGGCCGAGGTGAAAGGTTGGACGCTCGAAGGCTTCTCGCGGGCCTCCTGATCCTCGCCGCCCCGGCGTGCGTGCCGCGCGTGGCGGGAGGCCCCGCGCGCCCCGCGCCGCTCGGGACGCCGCACCCGGAGCCGGAGCTGGTGATCGTCCAGCACCGGGTGGGGCCCGGCGAAACGTTGTACAGGATTGCGCGGACGTACGGGCTGCCCGCGGACGCGCTCGCGGCTGCCAACGACGTCTCGGATCCCCGCGCGCTCCAGGTGGGACAGCTGCTCGTCGTCCCCGGGGCGACCGAGGTCAAGAAGGTGGTCCCGCCGGGGGCCCAGGAGGCGGGGGAGGCGGCCCGGCTCGAGGCCCAGGCGCGCGCGCAGGCGAACGCGGAGAGGACGGGCGGCGTGCGCCCCGCCGCCGTGACGCCGAGGGGCCCGCCCCCGCCCGCGCCGCCGCCGCCCCCGGTGAGCAAGGTGAAGGTGTCCGACCCGCAGCGGGTGGGACCGCTCGCCTGGCCCCTGCGCGGGGTGCTCTACGCGCGCTTCGGCCGCAAGGGGAGCGAGCCGCACGACGGGATCGATCTCGCGGCCCCTGCCGGGACGCCGGTGAAGACGGCCGCCCCGGGCAAGGTGCTCTACGCCGGGGAGCAGCCGGGGTACGGCTTCATTGCGCTCGTGGAGCACGAGAACGGCCTGGTGACGCTCTACGCGCACAACCGGGACGTGCGGGTCCGGGAGGGGCAGGCGGTGCGCGAAGGGCAGGTCGTGGCCACCGTGGGGGAGTCGGGCAAGACGTCCGGCCCACACCTGCATTTCGAGGTGCGGAAGGGGGGGCTGCCGGTGGACCCCCTGCTGTACCTGGGCCCCGTGCCCGCAGCGCCCTGAAGGGCAGGCGAGAGGGGTGGCCTTGCACACCCCGCGGATCGTCTGCTAGGTGCGCCGCCCAAGCCGGCACCCCGAATAGGACGGGACGGGCGGGGAAGCCCACCGCGCGGCGCGCTGTTACCCCTTGAACTGAAACGCCATGGCCCCCTCAAACTTCAACGTCGACCTGGTCCGTAACA
>JBDLRJ010000423.1:0-3060 GCA_039800145.1 Pseudomonadota bacterium
GAGGAGCAGCAGGCGCGGCTGGCGTGGCAGGCGGGACTGGCCGCGTGCTTCGGCTCGGCCCTCATCGAGCTGGCAGGTGCGTTCGTGGGCGAGTGGATGCGGAAGCTGGCGCCGCGCCCGGCGATGCTGGCCACCCTGTCCGGCGTGGCGCTCGGGTTCATCTCCCTGCCGTTCCTGTACCGGACCTTCGCCTCCCCGGTGGTGGGCTTCTCCACCCTGGCGGTGATGCTGGTGGCCTACTTCGGGCGGGTGCGGTTCCGCGGCGGGATCTCCGGGGGCTTCGTGGCGGTGGCGCTCGGGACGGCGCTCGCGTGGAGCACGGGGCTCGCCCCCGCCGTGCCGAGGGATCTCTCCGCCGTGGGGCTGCACCTGCCGCACTTCGCGGGACTGGATCTCTGGGAGTCGGTGCGCCGGGGGGATCTCGCGCAGTACTTCAACATCATCTTCCCCATCGGCGCGTTCAACGTGATCGGCTCGCTGCAGAACCTCGAGTCCGCGGAGGCGGCGGGGGACCGGTACCCCACGGCGCAGGCCATGGCCATCAACGGCGTGGGCTCCATCGCGGCGGCGCTGTTCGGCTCCTGCTTCCCCACGACCATCTACATCGGCCACCCGGGCTGGAAGGCCATGGGCGCACGCGTGGGCTACTCGGTGCTGTCCGGGGCCTTCATGACGGCGGTGGGGCTCTCCGGCACGGCGGCGCTGCTCGCGTGGGCGGTGCCGGTGGAGGCGGGGATGGCCATCGTGCTGTGGATTGGCATTGTCATCAGTGCCCAGGCGTTCGCGGCCACGCCGCAGCGCCACTTCCCCGCGGTGGTGCTGGGGATCATGGTGGGGCTGGCAGCCTTCGGCACGCTGATGGCCAAGGCGGGCCTGCGCGCCGCGGACGCGGTGACGGGCGGGACGCTGGTGTGGAGCGCGAAGTCGGCCGAGCTCTCGCGCGCCTTCCTCCAGAGCGACGTGGCAGTGGACGGCCTCTTCTCGGTGGAGCAGGGCACCATCTTCAGCGCCATGATCTTCGCGGCGCTCGCGGTGGAGATCATCGACCGGAGGTTCCGCCACGCCGCGGCGTGGGCGCTCGGCGGCGCCGTGCTTTCCATGACGGGGCTGGTGCACGCCTTCGCCTGGGGCTTCAAGGACGCGACCCTGCAGCTGGTCCCCGCGTGGAAGTGGGCGGCGGGGTACGGGCTCGTGGCGGTGCTGCTGTTCCTCGCGGAGTTCGTCACCGTCCCCGCGGACGACGCGCCGCACGCGTGAGTGCCGGCTGCTGCCCGTAGGTCCGGAACTTCTCCACGACGCGCGCCATCTCGCGGCCGTCCAGCACCGGCGGCGTCCCCAGCTGCAGCGCGCGCCAGTACTGCTCGGCCAACTCCTCCACCTCGAGCGCCCGCTTGAAGGCGTCCCGCAGATCCGTGCCGAACGCGAGCAGCCCGTGGTGGGCGAGCAGGCAGGCCTTCCGTCCGTCCAGCGCCGCGAGCGCGTGGCGTGCGAGCTCCGGCGTGCCGAACGTCGCGTACGGGGCGCAGCGGATGGAGTCTCCGCCGGCGGCCGCCACCATGTAGTGCACCGCGGGGATGTCCCTGCCGTGGATGGCGAGCGTGGTGGCGAAGGGGGCGTGCGCGTGGACGATGGCGCCTGCCTCCGGGCGGGCCGCGTACACGGCGGCGTGGAAGTGCCACTCGCTGGAAGGGACGCGCTGGCGCGCCTTCAGCGGGGTGCCGTCCAGCCCCAGCAGCACGAGATCCCCGGTCCGGATGCGCGCGTAGTCCATCCCGGAAGGCGTGATGAGCATCCCGCCGTCCACCCGGACGCTCAGGTTCCCGCTCGTGGTGCGAGACAGCCCGGAAGGCTGCAGCTTGCGGCAGTACGCGAGCAGCTCCCTCCGGGCCGCGGCGCTCACGCGCGCCCCGGGAAGAGGCGGGCCAGCCCCGCAGGCGTGGCCTCGCACACGCCGCGCTCGGTGACGATGCCGGTGATGAGCCGTGCCGGGGTGACGTCGAAGCCGGGGTTGGATGCGCGCGTGCCCGGCGGGGTGACGGTGACGGTGACGAGCTCCCCGGCAGCGGTGCGGCCGGTGACCTGGTGCACCTCCTTCTCGCTGCGCTCCTCGATGGGGATGTCCCCCACGCCGTCCTCGAGCGACCAGTCGAACGTGGAGGAAGGGACCGCGGCGTAGAAGGGCACCCCGTTGTCGTGGGCGGCGAGCGCCTTCAGGTAGGTGCCGATCTTGTTGGCGACGTCCCCGCGCCGCGTGACGCGGTCCGCCCCCACGATGCAGAGGTCCACCTTTCCGTGCTGCATCAGGTGCCCGCCGACGTTGTCCGCCACCAGCGTGCACGGGACGCCGTGCTGCTGCAGCTCCCACGCCGTGAGGTAGCCCTGGCTGCGGGGCCTCGTCTCGTCCACCCAGACGTGGAGATCCATCCCGCGGTCGTGCGCGAGGAACAGCGGAGACAGGGCGGTGCCGTGGTCCACCGTGGCGAGCCAACCGGCGTTGCAGTGGGTGAGGACGTTCACCCGTCCGCCGGTGCGGGCCGCGGCGCGCTCGAGCAGGGGCAGCGCCTGCTCGCCGATGGCGCGGCACGTGGCCACGTCCTCCTCTGCCAGGGCATCCGCCTTCGCGAAGGCCGCGTCCACCCGCGCGGAGGGCGCGAGCGGCAGCAGCGCGGACTTCATGGCGGCGAGCGCCCACGCGAGGTTCACCGCCGTGGGCCGCGTCTCACCCAGCAGCGCACAGGCGCGCAGCAGCGCCTCGTCGGTTGCCTCCGCCTTCATGGCGAAGGCCACCCCGTACGCCGCGGTGACGCCGATGAGCGGGGCCCCGCGCACGAGCATGGTGCGGATGGCCTGCGCCGCATCCTCGAGCGTGCGCAGCGTCACCGTGCCGAACACGTGCGGCATCCGCGCCTGGTCAATGACCTGGACCTCGTGCGCGTTGCCCGCCCGCGAGATGCTCCGCCAGTGGATGCCCTGGACGCGCATGGTGGCTCAGTGCCCCTCGAAGTCCACCAGCGTGAAGACGTCCACGCCGTTCGCTTCCAACTTCCGGCGGCCCCCGAG
>JBDLRJ010000424.1:0-8115 GCA_039800145.1 Pseudomonadota bacterium
ACAGCACCCGCGCCGTGAAGCCCACGAGCGGGATGACGCGCTGGTAGTCCATCCGCGTGGGGCCAATGACGCCCACCGCGCCGAGCACCTGGTCCTTCGTCCCGTAGGGACTGGCCACCACGGACACTTCCGGGCCTGCCCCCAGTTCGCTCTCCGCGCCGATGAACACCTGGATGGCCGCCGCCCGCTGCACGCGGTCCAGCAGCGCGAGCAGGCGCCCCTTCTCCTCGAGCGCCCGGAACACCGCGCGCGCCCGCTCCACGTCCGCGAACTCCGGCCGCTCGAGCAGGCTGCCCGCGCCTTCGATGACGACGCGCTCCGCCCCGCCCATGCCACTGGCCGCCGCCACGCCCAGCCTCAGCGCGCGCTGCAGCGCCGCGTCCTGCGCCGCCGCCTCGTCCTCGAGCTCCCGCTGCAGCACCCCCCGCAGCTCCTCCACCGTCCGCCCGGGGTGCCGCGCGAACAGCTCGTTCAGCCGGTTGGAGGCGCGCACCAGCTCCTCCTGCTCCACGGGGAAGTCCACCGTGAGGGGGCGGTTGAGCACCTGCCCCCCCTGCACCACCAGCACCGCGAGCACCCGGTCCTCTCGCAGCCGGATGAACTCCACCCGGCTCGGGGCGAGCCCCGCCGTGCGCGGCGTCACCACCACGCCGGCGTGCCGCGTGATGGCGTGCAGCACCCGCGACGCGTCCTGCACCACCAGCTCCGCGGACGGCTCGGTCCCTGACAGGTTGCTCTGGATGAGCACCTGCGCACTCTCGGGCGGTGCTTCCAGCTGCAGCAGCGCGTCCACGTAGAAGCGGTACCCCTGCGCCGTGGGCACGCGCCCCGCGGAGGTGTGCGGCTTCTCGAGGTACCCGAGCGCCTCCAGGTCTGCCATCACGCTGCGCAGCGTGGCGGACGAGACGTCGAACTCCGCCTCGCGCAGCAGCTGCGAGCTGCCCACGGGCTCGCCCCGCGAGATGTACGCGCGCACCAGCGCCCCGAGGACGCCCCGCTCACGCTCGCCGAGATCTCCCGCGTCCGACATGGGGAGGGTTTATTTCCGCCTCCCCCCTCGCGGCAAATTGCGCCCGGCCGGCCGGGCGCCGGGGTTTCAACCGCTCGGGCCTGCGCCCGGCACCGGGTCGGGGCTCACTGTGCAGAGGTTGCAGCCACTCGACGGGTAGCAACTTCCGCACAGTGGACCACGGGCGCACGGCCTCGTCGCAGGGGCCCGGGCGCCTCGGAGAGACACCGCCTCGCGGTCCTTCAACCGGCGCCCGCGGCCAACCTCCTACCCGGACGCCTGCAAGCCACGACGGCCCCGCCTCGGCGAGGCGCGGGAGCCGCGCGTCTCCCCGGCTACGCCCTCAACCCGGCCAGCGCCAACCCCGGGACCTTGAGCCACGACGGCTCCGCCTCGAACGCGGTGAGCCGCTCGCCGAGCAGGTGCGCCGTCCTGTGCCCGGGGAACCACGGCAGCGCGGGGAAGTTCGCCGCGGGGGCCCGGATGACCACCTTCTCGATGGACTCGAACATCAGCGTGTTGTGCACGAACCCGCGCCCGGACTGGATGTCCTCCGGCGTGGTGGACGGGTGGCCGCCCCACGGCGTCGACCCCAGCGCGAAGAGCGTCCCCGCCCAGGTGTTCACCGCCACGCCGCCGTAGCGCAGCCGCTGCAGCGCCTTCTCGAACGCCGCCGCCACGCCCGGCAGCTTCAACGTCGCGTCCGACACCACCACCATCGCCGCGAGCGTCCCCCACACCGAGCCGTTCACGAAGTCCACCGCGGCTTCCAGGTAGGCCACCGGGTCCTCTGCCTCCACGGTCGTCTCGGACAGCACCGCGCACCAGGGCTCCTGCCGGAACACGCGGTCGTCCAGCTTCTCCGGGTCCACGTCCCGCAGCACTGCCCACGGCAGCTCCCCCGCCTTCGGGCTGCCCACGCGCACCACCTTCTCGCGCCCCTCCACGAACGCCCCCCACCGCTGCTCCGCGCCCGGGTACCAGGCGCTCCGCGGCTGCGCCTTGCCCAGCGCCCCGGCCACCGCGTCCACGAACGGGCCGCGGCCGGCCCACGTGCGCGCCGTCACCAGCAGCTTCGCCGAGTTGCAGTTGAACGACGCGTTGTTGGCCACCATCCCGGCCACGCTCTGCGCCTGGAACGCGCGCTCGCCGTCCGTCCACGGCCCGGGCACCACCAGCACCGGCGTGATGTTCCCCAGCTCCGAGTGGATGGGCTTCTGCAGCAGCTTTTCCTTCCGCGCGCGCCGCGCTTCACCTTCCGCCCCTACGCCCCACACGAGCGCGTCGTGCGTGCGGTCCGAGCCCGTCACGTGCACCTCGTCCACGAAGCCGTGGTGCGCGAGATAACTCCCCTCTTCCGCCCCGCCGTACACCACCGCGAGGAAGCCGCGCTCCACGAGCGGCTGGAAGGCCTGCTCCAGCAGCGGCCCGAGGTAGGCGTTGACCGGGTTCATCTTCAGGACGCACACCGTGCCCTCCACGAACAGCTTGGTGAGGCAGTCCGTGGGAGGAATGGCGTTGACGTTCCCCGCCCCGAGCACCAGGCACACCCGCCCCTCGTGCGGCGACTGGTAGAAGCGCGCCTGGTGCGCGCGCAGGTTCTCCCGCGTCACCCCCGGCTGGAAGTGCACCTCCGCCACGTGCTTGCCCAGCAGCGCCGCGTCCAGCCCCGTGTGGGGGAACACCTTCACCGCCAGCCGACCGTCCGGCAGCTCGCGCAGCCAGGAGGGGTCCACCCGCGGGGCCCCGTGCGCCTCCACGTCGGAGAGCGACTCCACGAGCAGCCGCAGCATCCGCACCGTCACCACGGGGCCTGCGAGCCATTCCTCGCCCGCCAGCGGCGAGCCCTCCGGGATGCCCTTCGCCGCGCACGCCGCGCGCACCGTGTCCTCCGCCACCCCGCGGTACCGCTCGAGCAGCTGCTCGCACAGCTGCCGACGCTCCCGCACCGCCAGCCGGGCGAAAACGCGGCTCCCCTCCTTCACCCGCTGCAGCGCCTGGTCCAGCGCGGACTGCGAGGTGCTCGTGGGAACCTGGACGGCAGTGGAGAACATGGGGGCCCCTGGGATTCAGCGGGCCAGGTCCATCCCCAGCCCGAGGGAGGCTTGTACACCGGGACGCAGGCGGGTGCTTCCGGGTCCCCCGGCCGCAGGTTCCGGGAAGAACACCGTCCCTCCCGAGGCCACCACGTAGAAGGCCGGTCCCACCCGTGCCCGCCCCTCGAGCAACCCCCAGGGGCGCGCGTCCTCGAACAGCCCCGTCACCCCACCCCGCGCCGCGAGCGCGTACTTGCCCCCACCCAGCAGCAGCGAGGCCGCCCCGTCCGCGTCCAGCCGTCCCCCGGGGAAACGCTCGGCAGACAGGACCAGCGCGAAGGGGGACTCCCCCTCGGCCGTCCGCGGCCCCTGCAGCTGCACCGTGCCTGCGAAGGAGACCCCCGGCGAGAGCCGCTCGTCCGCGAGCGGCCGCGCCGCCGTCCCCACCCCCGAGAAGCGCCGCAGCTCGTAGTCCGGCCCGAAGAAGCCGTGGCGGAAGCCGTCCCGCTGCCACCGCGCCTCGAGCTGCACGGACAGGGCAACGCCCCGGACGGCTGCGTCCAGGAGCAGCCCCGCCGCGGCGCCCACGCCCGGCGCCCAGGCCCGAGCGCCGCCCGAGGCCACCACCGCGGCAGACACCGGCTGCGCTCGCAAGAACGTACCATCCAGCTCCACCACCGCGACCGTGGCCGGGGGCGAGGCGCCTCCCGCGAGCCCCGCGTCGTGCGCGGCGGAGGCCCCCAGGTGCAGCCGGTCCTCGCCCAGCCCCAGCCGCCGTCCCACGTCCCACCGCGCGTCCAGCGCGAAGAGCCGCGGGCCGAGCACGTCGGACGCGAAGGCCTCGCCGCGCAGCTCGCCGGCCTGCAGCGTGAGCGCGGCGCTCGCCGGGTGGTGGTCCGGGTTGAGCCCCGCGTCGTAGCGGCGAAGCAGCCGCCCGGTGCCGAGCGTCACCGCGGACAGCGCGCCCGCGCGGAGGTACACCGGGTCCGCCTCGCGCCCCAGCCGAAACTCGCGGAGCAGCTGCCCGAAGTCGTCCCGCTCGTCCCAGTCCTGCGCCCGCAGCCCCCGCTCGCCGAAGCGCAGCGGCGCCCCGAGCTCGAGCCCAAGCCCCTCGCCGCCGTCCCACGACAGCAGCGGCAGCGCGGTGGCGTACAGGCTGCCGAACGGGAGGGCCTGCGCGGAGAGCTCGAGTCCCGCGCGGAAGCGGGGCGGCGCCTCGCCCGGCGCGGCGGACAGCAGCGCGGCGAGCAGCAGGGCCGCCATGGACTTCAGTCCGGGTGGAGGACGAGGAAGACCAGCTGCTCGCGCTCGTTGTGCGAGAGCTGCTGGTACAGCGTGCCGCGGCGCCCCAGCTGCAGCACCGTCTTCACGAGCTTCGGTACCTCCACGGAGACGAGCGCCTGGTCATCCCGCAGCTGCTCGAGCGCCACCGTCACCTGCCCGTTGCCCGGCAGCGGGAGCACCTGCGGCACCCCGCGCACCAGCTCCAGCCGCTTCTCGGACAGGCGGCGGAAGGAGGTGAGGGCCGGCTTGCGCCCGTGGCGCTGGAACTCGGTGCGCATGGCCGCCAGCTGCGGCGGCTCCACGTGGTCCCCGTCGCTCGAGACGGCGACCACCTCCGCCCGCACGCGCACGCGCTCCTCGGCCGCGGCCACCGGGCCGCAGAGGAGCAACGAGAGCGCGAGCAGGCGCAGGCCCATGGTTACAGGTCTCCCTCTTCACCCACGTCCACGGCCTTCGGGGTGCCGCCGTCCGCCTTCTCGGCGTCCTTCTGCGGGGCAGACTGGGGGTGGTCCACCAGCCAGATGATGGAGCCCTGCTCGGACTCCATCACCACCGGCACCAGGGTGGGGTCCGTCTGGACCTGCTTCACCGCCATCTTGTCCGCGCCGTACCCGGCCCCTTCCTTCCGCCCACCGCCGAAGCCGAAGTAGCCCGCGCCCATCACCACGGCCATGCCGAGGGCGCCCGCGGCCACCAGGCCCCAGCCCCGCTGCGGCAGCAGCGCATCCATCCACTGCTGGACGCGGTCCTTGAGCGACAGCGGTGCAGGCTCCACCTTCGCCATCACCTTCGCGGTGAAGGCGTCCCAGTCCACGGACGAAGCCTCGGACTCGAAGTGGCTGCGGAGCACCTGCGAGCCCACTGCCAGTTCCGCGAGCCGCACGCTGCAGTCTCCGCACGCGGCGAGGTGGGCCTCCACCTCGGCCTGGTCGGCAGCGGAGAGCGCGCCGTCGAGGAGCGCGGAGAGCCGGGGATGAAAGGGGGTACAGGAAGTCTCAGCCATCTGTTCGTGCCTCTGTGGGGAGCGTGGACGCCGCGGCGCCCGCCGTTATTCACGCCCCTGGATCAACTTTCTTCTTCTTCGCGGGCTGCAGCCGCATCTCCACGTACTTGCTCAGCAATTGCTGGAACGTCCGGCGCGCGTCGAACACCCGGCCAGCCACCAGCCCCTCCGGGATGTCCAGCGCCTCGGCCAGCTCCGGGTAGGACAGCTGCCCCAGCTCGCGGAGCAGCAGCACCTCGCGGTGTTTCGGGGGGAGGCGGGTGAGGGCCTCGCCCAGCGCGAGCTGCAACGACTCCCGGACGAAGGCCTGCGCGTCCGGGGGACGGGGGCTGGCCGGGGCGGCGGGGACGGCCGGCTTGCCGGACTCCACGTAGGGCCGGAACAGCTTCTCCACCTTGTCCCGCGCGTGGAAGAGGCGGCTCATCACCGTCCCCTTGGGAATCTTCAGCCGTGCCGAGAGCTCCTCGTAGGAGAGGTCCTCTCCCTCGCGCAGCTCATAAATCTCCCGGTGCTTGTCCGGGACCTGCGCCACCGCGGCGTCGTGCTGGGCGCGGAGCTCCGCGGCGAGCAGCTGCTCGTCCGGCCGGAGGAAGGGCCGGGCCAGGACGCCCGGTTCCACGGACTCGTCCGCCGTCCCCTCGTCGTACTCCGCCTGCTCGCCCAGGGTCCGCTTCCGGCGCATGGCGTCGATGCAGACGTTGGAGGTGATGCGGAACACCCAGGTGGAGAAGGCCGAGTCCCCCTTGAAGTGCTCGAGGTGGCGGTGCACCCGGAGGAACACCTCCTGCGCCGCGTCCTCCGCCTCGTCCCGGTCCTTGAGCATGCCCAGGGCCATGCCGAAGACGCGCTTCTGGTAGCGCTCCACGAGCGCCTGGAACGCCTTCCGGTCGCCGCCGCGCACGCGCTGGACGAGTTGGAGATCGTCGGGGAGCAAGAGGCGCGGACACTACGGAAAGCCTCCCCCCCGCGTCCAGACGCCGGATGTTTCCCCCCGCTCCCCGGGCGAAATAGTCTCAGGCTCCCCCATGTCGACGCGGCCCCTCGCCCTTGCCCTGACGCTGCTCGCAGCCCTGCTGTCCGGGTGCGAGCGCGAGGCGCCCGTCACCGCGCTGCTGGCGAAGGTGGAGGTGTCCGAGGACAACACCGCGGCCTGCGTCCGGCTCGTGGTGCGCCCGGCGTCCGGCCCGGACCAGCTCACGGGGCCGCTCGAGCGAAACAAGAACGCCTTCCGGGTGGCCGTGTACCAGGCGCCCGGGCTCGGCCCCACGGTGACGCTGCTCGCCCGCGGCTATCCCAACTGCGTCACACGGGTGGCCAACACGGAGGGCCCTCCCGTCTCCGCGACGTTCCCGCGGTCCGGCAGCGCCACGGTCGTGGTGCCCCTGCCGCTGCGCCCCGTGCCCGAGGACGGCGACCAGGACGGCCACGTGGACGAGGACGCCGGGGGAGACGACTGCAACGACCAGGACGACACCGTCTACCCCGGTGCGCCCGAGGACTGCGCGGGGGACGTGGACCTCAACTGCAGCGGCAGCAGCGGGTGCCTGGACCCGGTGTGCGAGGGCAAGGGCTGCAAGGCCGGGGGGACGTGCTCGGCCCTCGCATGCATCGGCGCGGAGCAGGAAATCTGCAACGACGGCGCGGACAACGACGGGAACGGACAGGCCGACTGCCAGGACGAAGCCTGCGAGGGGCAGGCCTGCTCGGACGCGGATGCCTGCACCCTCGGCGAGACGTGCATCCTGGACAACGGCCAGCGCCGGTGCGGGGGCCCTTCGTCCATCACCTCCTGCACCCAGCCGCCCAACCCCTGTTACCAGGTGCAGGGCACCTGCGACCGCGCGGACGGGGGCTGCACCTACGTCCTCAAGAACCCACCGGCGCTGTGCGACGACGGGGACCCCTGCACCCTGTCCGACATGTGCCTCTCGGACGGAGGCTGCGGAGGGAGCCCCGCCCAGTGCACCGGACCCACCGGGAGCTGCTTCGGCCCAGCCACCTGCAACCCGGACGGGGGCTTCTGCGAATTCCCCGTCTTCGTTGGCAACAGCTGTGACGACGGCAAGCTGTGCACCGCCGGGGACCGCTGCCTCGCGGACGGCTCCTGCGCCCCCACCGCCGACGTGGTGTGCGACGCCGGCCCCTGCCAGCTCAGCGTGTGCATGACGGCGAATGGCCAGTGCTCGGCGCCCATCCCCGCGAACACCGGCGGCGCGTGTGACGACGGCAACGGCTGCACCCTCTCTGACACCTGCGCCGGGGGCACCTGCGCCGGCATCAACGTCACGTGTGACGACACCAACCCGTGCACCGACGACGCGTGCAGCCCGTCCGACGGCGGCTGCGTCTTCACCACGGACGACGCCAACACCTGCCTGGACGGCAACGCCTGCACCGGGACCAACGGCGTGGACCGCTGCTTCCAGGGCGCGTGCGTGGCCGGGACACCGAAGGCCTGCTCGGACAGCAACGTCTGCACCTCGGACGGCTGCGACACCCAGACCGGCGCGTGCGTGTTCACCCCCGACACGGGCACCCCCTGCTCGGACGGGGACGGCTGCACGGCGACCGGCGGCACGGACACCTGCAACAACGGTATCTGCGTGCCCGGCGTCCTGAAGGTCTGCTCAGACGGCAACCCCTGCACCGACGACGCCTGCATCCCCGCAGACGGCGGCTGCAACTTCGTTCCAGATGACGCCAACACCTGTGGCGACCAGACCCTCTGCACCACCGACGACCGCTGCAGCGCGGGGGCCTGCATCAGCACGCCGGTCACCTGC
>JBDLRJ010000425.1:0-19156 GCA_039800145.1 Pseudomonadota bacterium
GTGGGGCGAGAGGGCGTCACTGAAGAGATCGCCCGCGCGGCAGTGCTCGAGCAGTCCCGGTTTTCCGCGGAACCCGGCCACGGCGCCCGGGGGCGCGAACGCGGGGAGCGGGCCCGTGCCGAGCGGCAGCGGCGCGGGCTGCAGCAGGAAGAACGAGGCCTGGTTCTCGCCGCGGTGTTCCACGGCCACCACGCGCGGGGCGAGGAAGGCCACGCGCCCGGGCAGGACGTTCGACGGCAGGGGCGCGCAGGGGAACCAGGCGGTGGTCCACCGGGACGCGTCGTCGCCCAGCTCCACGAGGCCGGCGTCCCCCAACGCGCTCTCCAGTCCGCGGACGAAGTCGGTCACGTCCCGGTCGGCGACCAGCTGGTGGCGAAAGTGGAGGAACAGCTGGCGGAGCCACGGGGCGGCGCGCTCCAACGACTCGGAGAGGTTCCAGAGCGCGGCGAGATCCTCCAGCGCCGCGCGGGCAGGGCGACGCGGGATGCGCTCCGCGAGCAACGGCCCGAAGGCGTGGGTGAACCAGCCGCTCGCCCCGTCCGAGGCGTGCAGGTAGCCCAGTCCCACGGCCTCGGCGCCGAGCCCGAGCGCCGCCTCCAACACCGCCTCGGCATCCCCGTGCGACCAGCCGGGGGCCTCCACGAGCGCGCGCGCCAGCGGCCGTGCGCCCCGTTCCACCCAGGCGCTCCACGCCCGCGGGTTGAAGCGGTGGAAGCGCTGCCGGGCGCGCGCCTCCACACGGCCCAGCACGTCCGAGGTCACGGCGGGCTGCCCGCGCCCTTCTGGTCGTTCAGCCACGCGAGGTAGTTCTGGTAGCGGCTGTGGAAACCCTTCATCTGCACCAGCAGCTCGTACACGGCCCCGGAAAGCTCCTTGCCCTCGACGACGGACTTCATGAACCGGGCGATCTCCGCGATCCGCCGCTGCACCTCGGGCGCGGGTACGCCGTCCAGCCCCCGGTCCAGCTCCGCCCGCATGGCCGCCACGGTGGAGAGCAGGGACGCGCGCCGCTTGTACTCGGCGTGCGACTGGTCGATGAGGGCGCGGATCCACGCCACGCGGTCCTGGAGCAGCGCCTGCTTCTCCTTCTGCTCGAAGAAGCCGCTCCGGGGATTGGGCTTGAGCTTCTCGTGCAGCACCCACGGGACGATCTGCCGCACGTCCTCGAGCTCCACCGCGGGGCGGCCTCGGAACCAGGCCAGCGCCTTCGTGAAGTGCAGCGCCCCCAGGTACACGCGCGCCGAGACGCCGTTCTCCGTCTGGGAGCAGGGGTGGCTCTTCTTGTCGAGCGGACACTCCTCCGTGCAGACCGAGGCCACGGTGCGCCCGGAGAGGTGGAGCGTGTCCTTGCTCATGTACTCGAACTCGGGGGACGCCATCCGGCAGAAGTCCAGCTGCCCGAGGAAGAAGCCGAGGAACTGCAGCACGTCCGCGGGGACCTCTACCTTCTGGATGGCGGCGTAGGCAGCGTCCAGCTCCTCGGGCGTGAAGACGATGTCCGAGGGGACGAGATCCTCTGGAGAGGTCCCGGACTCCACGCGCTGCAGCAGCTGCGTGATGAAGCCGGAGTTGAAGGGGACCGCGCGGACGATGACGTCGATGCGGTCCTTGAGCGCCTCGATCACCTGGAACGTCCCTCCCCCGGCGTCGTCGTTGGCGGTGAGGAACCAGCTCGACTTCCCGGCGAAGACGTACTGGTCGTACATCTCCGCGTAGCCGTCCGCCATCAGCGAGAGCAGCGCCGACTGCGTCTTGGTGGGAATGCGGTTGTACTCGTCGATGATCTTCACGCGGCTGGTGATCCACCGGCGCCAGCTCACGCGGATGTCCCCGGCCTCCTCCGCCTTCAGCATGTCGGCGGGGAGCGGGGCGCCGAGCAGGTCGCTGGTGGACAGCTGCGGGTGGCCGCGGAGGACGGACCTTCGAACGTCCTCCTTCGACATCCCCGCGAGCAGCGCCATGAGCACCGCCGAGGTCGTCTTGCCGCGGCCGGGCCCCCCCACCATCAGCGCGCGGCGCCGGGTGAAGAGCGTCAGCAGCGGCACCAGCACGTACGAGCTGTAGCTGGTCTGCGAGTGCAGGCGGAGCGTGTCCCCGGCCTGCGACTGCAGCGTCACCGGCGTGCCGTACTGGAGATCGTAGTAGGGGCAGATGACGGCGTTGTTGATGATCCAGAAGTAGGCCTGCCGGACCTTGTCCGCGAGCGCGTTCCCGTCGCGCTGCGAGAGGTGGATCTTCAGCTCCGCGGGGGCTGCCGTCGCGCGGCCCTCGAGGAGTTGGGCGAGCAGGGAGTCGTTGGCCATGGCGCGCAGTCTCATGCATCCTGCGCCCGTGGGCTACTCACAGCAGGACCGCGGCGGGGCAGACGCCTACGCCTCGTACTTCGCGGGGATGGACAAGTCGATGCGCCAGAAGGTGGCGCTGGTCTCCGCCTACTTCCCCACGCGCGGCCGCGTGGCGGACATGGGCTCGGGCTCGGGAACGGGGAGCAGGGATCTCGCGGCGCTCTACCCGGGGCTGGAGGTCATCGGCGTGGACGTGAACCCCACGTCCGTCGCCCTCGCCGCGCAGGCGCACGCGCTGCCCAACCTCCGGTTCCTCGTGGGCGACATCGCGGACAAGCTGCTCCCGGACGAGAGCCTGGACGGGATCCTCGACTCCTCGGTGCTGCACCACGTCACCAGCTTCAACGGCTTCTCGCGCGAGCGGGTCCACGCGCTGCTCCGCAACCAGGTGGCGCAGCTCGCACCCGGCGGCGTGCTCGCCATCCGGGACTTCGTGGCGCCTCCGGGGACGCGCTCCCCCGGCGAGCGCCCGGTGGACCTGCAGCTGCCCGAGGTGGACGGCACCGCCGAGCTGTTTGAACGTTTTTGCGCGGGCTTCCGCTGCCTGCACCACCCCGCCGGGGGCGTGCCGTTCACGGGGCAGCCCCCGCGGGAGCGCGGCTGGCGAACCTTCCGGGTGGACCTGCGCATGGCCACCGAGTTCCTCCTGCGCAAGGACTACCGCGAGGACTGGGACGTGGAGTTGCTCGAGGAGTACCTCTACTTCGACCAGGCGGAATTCGAGTCTGCGCTCGAGGCGGTGGGGATGCGGCTGCTGCTGTCTCGGCCCATCTGGAACCCGTGGATCGTCCAGAACCGGTTCCAGGGGCGGTACCGGTGGACCACGCCCTCCGGGGAGCCGCTGCCGCACCCGGCCACCAACTACCTCGTCGTCGCAGAGAAGCCGCGGCGCGGCCGGGCGGTCCGCTTCCGGGAAGGTGAGCGCGCGCACGTGCACGCCCCGTCCTTCCTGCGCCTCGAGTCCTTTCGCCACGTGGCGACCGGTGGAACGTGGGATCTCGCCTCCCGCCCGCACCCCAGCGTGGACGTGTTCGGCTGGACGGAGCAGGGCGGGGCGCTGCTCGTGGCGGTGCGGGCTGCTTACCCGCGCCCGCTGCTCGCGTCCGAGGCGTCCGAGGTGGCGCTGGACGCGGGGCGCTCGGCGGGCTTCCTCCACGAGCCGCTCACGGTGGCGGATGTACGGGAGGAGGAGCTCCCGGCGGTGGCCCTGGCGCAGCTGGGGGTGACCGGGGCGCAGGGCCTCCGCGTGGAGCGCGGGCTGCAGTGGCTGCCTTCGCCCGGTGGGCTGGGCGAGAAGGTCCGGGCGCTGTGGGTGCAACTCCCCGCGGACGCGGCCAGTGCGCTGCCCCGGGACGTGGTCCGCGCCGGAGGGTTCTCGGACGGGGGCCAGCTGAAGCTCGTGGAGGCCACCCAGACGCTGCGCGCGGCGCAGGTGGGCGGGATGCTGGACGCGCGCGTGGAGCTGAACCTGCACGACCGGCTCCTGTCGCTCGGCCGGTCGCAGGGGCCGTGGATCGGCGCGGACCTCCCAGAGTCAGCCTCCGGGGCCTGGTCCGCAGCCCCGGCCGTCGCTTCCGTCCGGGCGCTGCTGGAGGCGCCCGCGGCGGCTGCCGCCTTCGAACGCGCCGCGGCGCCCGCGGGGTTCCTCGCCGTCCAGCGGGCGCGGTACGAGGCAGTGGATGGCACCGGGCAGGTGCTGGGGGCGGAGGTGCTCGAGGCGGTCGTCCCCGCTGCGCGCTCGACCCGCACCGCGTCCGTCCTCCCGTACCTTCGGCGCGGCAGCGAGGTGCGCGTCGGTCTCGAGCGGCGCGAACTGCCGGCCGCGTGGCTGTTCGAGCAGGATGCCGCGCTGTGGGCCGTGCCGGCGTGGCGGCTCCCGGAGGCGGGTTGGCCCGTGGACCGCGCCGAGGCCTGGCTGCACGCGCGCGCCGAGGCGGACTTCGGCGTGGCGGGCGACGGGCTGTGTCCGCTGGGTGGGGCCTACTGTCCCTCCGCGGGGCTCACGCCCGAGACGGTCACCCCGTATGCGTTGCCCGTGACGCGCTTCAACGGTGCGGGGAGGCTGACCTGGGTGGCGCTCGACGCGTTGATCCAACACCGCGCACGGCTGAGGGACGGGCACCTGCTCGTGAGCGCCCTCCGACTCTTCCAGGCCACCCGAGGTGCCCCATGAGCCCGTCGTTTCCCGTGCTGATCACCCAGTGCCTCCAGGCCGACTTCGTGGGCCCCGTGGCGCGCCACCAACCCCTGCCCAACGCCCTGCACGTGGGCGCCGAGGAGGCCGCGCGGCTGCTGGGCGAGGATCCCGAGCGGGGGCCGCTCGCGCAGCTGATGGCCTGGGCGCGCAGCCGCCCGCCGGACGCGCTGGAGTTGCTGCACATCCGGGACTGGCACGACGCGGAGGACCCCGCGCAGCGGGATCACCTCCAGTCGTTCGGCCGGCACTGTCTCCGGGGGACGCCCGGCGCAGAGCTGGTGCTGGGGCTGGACGCGGCCGTGGACCCGCTGCCGAACGAGACGTTCGTGGACGCCACCGGGCTCAACGACTTCCAGGGCACCGCGCTCGAGGCGGAGTTCCGCCGGATCTCCGGCAAGGTGGGGGGGAGGCCGCTGCGGTTCGGCGTCATCGGCGTGTGGACCGAGGCGAAGGTCAGCTTCCTCCTCTACGAGCTCAAGACGCGCTACCCGGACGTGGAGCTCGCCACCTGCTCGGCGCTCACGGCGAGCGCGTCCCGGCTGCAGCATTTCAACGCGTTGGATCAACTTGCACGCATCCTCGGCGTGCAGGTGTTCGACTCGGTGGGCGAGTTCGCGCGCTGGTTGGACCCCTCCGGCGACGCGCCGGTGCAGCTGGCGCGCCCGTCCGGGACGAAGGTGCAGGCGAGGATCGCGGGGGAGGGGATGCCGCTCTCGGGGGACGAGCACCTGGTGCTCGATCACCTGTACCGCGATTGCCGGTCGCTGGAGCTCCACCCGCTGGGGGGCGGCTTCTCCGGTGCCCGCGTCTTCCGCGTGGCCTCCGTGGACCGCATGGGACACGCCGAGGCGCCGTCGGTGGCGAAGCTCGGACCCACGGGGCTCATCGGCAAGGAGCGCGCGTCGTTCGAGAAGGTCCAGGCGGTGCTCGGGAACTCCGCGCCCGCGGTGCGCGGCTTCGTGGACGCGGGGAGCACGGCAGGCATTCGCTACAGCTACGCCTCCATGCGGCAGGGGCGCATCCGGACGCTGAAGTCCCTGTTCGACGCGGGGGCGCCCACGGCGGACATCGTCCGGGTGCTGCGCCACGTCTTCGACGAGGTCTTCTCCCCCTTCTTCGCCGCCGCGCGCTACGAGCGGCTGCCGCTGTTCGAGCACTACGGCTTCGCGCGCACCGAGGTGTCGCTCGAGGGGCCGAGGCTCGTTCCCCAGTTGCAGTTCAACGGCCACGTGCGGCGCAACGTGGCGGCACTCGCCGGGGAGGCGGCGGCGGCCCAGCAGGAGCTGCGCCTCGCGGATGGCTCCACGGCGTGGAACCCGTGCCGGTTCTACGAGGAGTTCCTCCCCACGGCGCGCATCCCGTGGTCCGACTCGCACTACGTCTGCACCGTGCACGGGGATCTCAACGGCGCCAACGTGCTCGTGGACGACGTGGGCAACGTGTGGGTGATCGACTTCTTCCACACCGGTCCCGGCCACGTGCTCAAGGACCTGGTGAAGCTGGAGAACGATCTCCTCTATCTCTTCACGCCGCTGCGGGACGAGCGGGAGCTCGCCGAGGCGCTCCGCATCAGCCGCGCGCTGCGCGAGGTGGAGGATCTCCGTGCGCCGCTCGAGGCGTCCCTGCCGGGGCTCTCCACCCCCTCGCTGGTGCGGGCGTGGGAGGTGCTCCGGGAGCTGCGGCGGCTCGGCGGGGAGCGCGTCCGCGAGGACCGGAACCCGTGGCAGCTGGACGTGGCGCTGCTGCGGTACGCGGTGCACACGCTGTCGTTCGACGAGGCCTCGCCGCTGCAGAAGCGGTGGGCGCTGGCGGCCGCGGGGATGTGGGCGGAGGACGTGGCGACCGGCGTTCCGTCCGAGCGCGTGCTGCGGACGGCGTGGATGGATCTTGCAGGCCTCGGCCTGCCCGCCGGTGCGGGGCTGTCGGTGGTTCCATGTCCCGGGCGCGCCGACTGGGGCCACTCGCTCGAGCGGGACGTGGCGGCCCTGCGGGGCGAGGGGGCGGACGGGCTCGTGGGCTTCATCTCGGGGGCGGAGCTCGCGTGGGCGGGCGTGCCGGACATCCCCGTCCGGTCCGCGGCGGGCGGGTTGCCGTACGCGCTCCACCACGTCCCGGACCAGGGCATTCCGGGGTGGGAGGACGCGCGGGCGTGGGTGGCGGACGCGGTGGCCCGGCTGCAGCGCGGGGAGAAGCTGGTGTTCCACTGCCTCGGCGGATTGGGGCGCAGCGGGATGATGGCCGCGTGCGTGCTCGCGGCGCTGGGGCTTCCCGCGGCCGAGGCCGTCCGGCGCGTGCGTGACCGGCGTGGACCGCGCGCGCTCGAGACGGAGGTCCAGGTGGCCTTCGTCGAGAGGTTCGCGCGGTGAGCCCCCGGTGGACGGCGTGGGCGTTGGCCGTGCTGGTGGCGGCGTGCGGCGCAGGGGCCCCGAGGGGGGAAGACGGGGGCGTGGATGCAGGCCCTCCTGCCCCCGTGGACGCCGGCGTGCAGGATGGGCCGCTGGACACCGTGGTGGAGGTTCCTTCCGCGGGGCCCTACGGCGAGCGGACCTTCACGGTGCACGCGGCCGCGAACTGGGTGCACACCGGGCTGTACCTGCGGGCGGGTGAGCAGGCGGAGATCTCCGCGGTGGGCACCTGGCGGGTGCAGCAGGCCGACGTGGGCCCCGGCGGTGATCCTGCGCGGGGCCTGCAGCGGGGCTGCGTGCGCGGATCCCTCGTGGCCCGGAGTGGCCTGCGCTTCGAAGGGGAGATCACGTGCGTGGGCGCGGGCGTCACCTACGTCGCGCCGCGGGACGGGGCCGTGTACGTCGGGATGATCGACTCCACGGATCTCGGCGAGACGTACGGGGACCGGCTGCTGCTGTCCGGGGCGCTGCAGGTGACGGTGGTGTCCGCGGGCCGCACGGTGCCCAGCGTCCGGCGCGACGCCGTCCCCACCTACCGCTTCGAGCAGGTGGAGAGCGGCGAGGTGGAGCTGCTGGGGCGCCACGTCATCGTCTCCATCCCGGCGGCGGAGGCGCTCTCGGACGTGGTGACGGCGCAGGCCTCCCTGGACACGTTGGACGACATTTACGACCGCCAGTCGGCCCTTCGCGGGATGGCCCCGTTCGGTGGCCAGCGCGTCCGCTTCTACCCGGACGACACCATCGCCTCCGTGGGGTACATGCTCGCGGGAAATCCCATCCGCTGCGTGCCGGGGCTCATGTCCGGCCTACCGGACCAGCGGATCCTCCGGGCCTCCGTGCCCACGACCGACATCTGGGGGTTCGCCCACGAGCTGGGCCACGTCTTCTCGTTCGCCAACGGGGCGTGGGTGTTCCAGTACGTGAGCCTGGAGAGCTGGCCCAACGTCTTCACGCTGCATGCGCTGCAGGGAATGGGGCGGACGGCGCACCAACCCAACGTGGACAGCTACTGCAACGGGCGGGACGCGTACCTCGCGTCCGGGAGCTACGCGGAGGACTTCCGGGACGATCCCTTCCTCCAGCTGTGCTTCCTGATGACTTTCACCGCGCAGCACGGCTGGGGGTTCTGGGAGCGGTACTGGCAGGGGATGAACGGCCAGTCGAACGAGGACGTGGGGTTCGACGGGAACGACGTGGACCGCTCCGTTTGGAGCTACGTGCGGGACCGGTTCGGGCTCGCCGCCGGGACGGACGTGACACCCGTCTTCCAGCAGTGGCGCGTCCCGGTCAGGTAGCCGCGTCCACGGCGGCGATGACCGCGTCCGTCACGTCGCGTTCAGCAGGGCAGAGCAGCACCGCGCCGCGCTCGAAGACGGCGGAGGCCTTCCGCTCGGCGGCGAGCTGGCGGACCACCTCCCCCGCGCGGGCGAGGAGCGGGGCGCGCAGCTGCTCGCGGAGCTCGTCCAGCCGCGCGGCCGCGTCCGGCAGCCCCTTGTTCCGCTCCCACTCGGCGGCGAGGCGCTCAGCGCCGGCGCGTCCCGCCCGGCTCCGGTCCAGCACCGCCTTCATGTCCACCACGAGGTACTCGTTCATGGGGCGGACTGTAGCCTCCCGGTGCCAGCGAGGGGCAGGCCGCTGACGGCGCGGTGCGGGGCTGGGCTAGGGTTTCGTCCATGCCCAACCGCATCTCCGGCTCTACTGGCCCCGTCCTCCCTGTCCGCACCGGCGACCTCTCCGCCCCGGCTTCGTCCGGCGACGTGCGGACCCCCGCGGCCGGGCTGCCCACGGTGCACGATGCGTTCGAGCCGGCGGCCTCCGCTCCCTGGGCCCCGAAGGTGCGCACCGCCCTGGACGTTCTGGACGGCCGGGTGCGGACCGCGCTGCACCACGACGCGCTCAGCCTCGCCCGCGGCCTGCAGCCGGTGCGGGAAGGGGACCCGCTGACGCCCGCCCAGCAGGACGCGCTGGAAGATGCTGCGAAGGACTTCTTCCTCGAGCTGCCGCTCGGGGCGCTGAACCCCGCCGTGGCCGAGGCGATTGCCGAGCAGCTGCGCGGCGCGGACCTGGGCGGGCGGGATCCCCACGCGCTGTCGCTCAAGGACCTCGGGCGCGTGGGCCGGGACCTCGCGAAGGCCTGGGCCCGCGAGCTCCGCGAGGAGAAGCCGGCCGCGTATTACGGCCTCATGGTCGCCACCTACGCGGGCGTGGGCTACGCGTACGGGAGCGAGGGGCTCGAGCGGCTCGGCATCAAGCCCGAGTTCAAGGTGAAGATCTTCGGGGACAAGCTGGCGCTGAAGGTGCGCGGCCAGTGGGAAGAGCAGTTCCGGGATGCCACCTTCACCGGCGCGCTCTCCTCGCGCTTCGACCTGGGCAACGGCAGCAGCATTTCCGGCGAGGCCCGCCTCGGCAGCAGCGGCGTCACCGGCGGCACGGTGCGCTACGACTACGGGCGTCCGGACCTGAACCTCTCGGCGAACGCCGACTTCGATTCGCGCGGGGTCAGCTCGGTGGGGGGCACCGTGAACTGGCGGCGGGACGATCTCTCGCTCTCCGCGGGGGCCCGCTACGATCTGCGCGAGGACCGGCTGAGCGCCAACGCCGAGGCCACCTGGAAGGTGCGGGAGAACGTGGACTTTGCGCTGTCTGCAAGCCACGACAACCGCGGCGAGACGCGCATCGGGGCGGGGCTGCGCATCATCTTCTGACGCGCAGCCCGGCCGGGTGCCGCGGAGGGGATCAGAAGTAGTAGCGGGCGGCGGCGCCGAAGTTGATGTCGAACGGACCGGAGCTCCGCCCCCAGTAGTAGCCGAAGTCACCGATGAGCAGCGTGGGCCGGATGTCCGCCACGAACTCCAGGGGGACCGGCTTGTACTGGAGGTTCAGCCCAGCCACCGCGTTCACGCCGATGCCACCCCAGGAGGCGATGAAGGCGCCGCCCCCCGCTTCCCAGTTGAGCCCGAAATCCCCGTTGCTCCAGATCTGGGGCATCTGGAGCATCGCGTCTGCCCCCAGGTTGTAACCGCCCCAGCCCCAGCCCCAGCCCGCGGTGGCCTGGACCGCGAACCGGTCGTGCAGGAACAGCTTGGCCGAGATGCCCGACGACCAGGCGCCGCTGCCGAACCCGACGCCGAACTTCCTGTTCGCGTGGATGTTGGTCACCGTGCTGCCCGCGGTGGGGGCATCGTCGGCGAGCGCGGCGGCGGGGAGGGCGAGGGTGGCGGCGAGGGCTGCGTTGCGGGCAAGGCGAAGCATGGAGGCTCCTGCGGGAGGAAGGGGGGTGAACGGCGCGCGACATTTTCCCCGGAACGTGGGGGCGCGCCAATTTCAACGCCTCCTCGCTCAGCGCCGTGGCAGCGGGCGCGCGCTGCCCATCCCGCCGTCCACGCCGAGCACCTGCCCCGTCACCCAGGACTGGGCGGGCGAGAGGAACCAACAGATGGCGGAGGCCACGTCGTCCGGGGTTCCCACCCGCCCCAGCGGGTGTGCCCCCGCGTTCGCCTTCTCGAGCGGCTCGCTGGAGAGCAGGGACGCGGTCATGGGCGTGCGGACCAGGCCGGGGGCCACGGCGTTCACGCGGATGCCGCGCGGGGCGTAGGTTGCCGCGGCGGACAACACCAGTCCCTGCACGCCGCCCTTCGCCGCGGCGATGGCCTCGTGGTTCGCGAGCCCGAACCGTGCCGCCACCGAGGAGACGAGCACGATGCTGCCCCCGCGCCCCTGCAGGGCCTTCGCCCCCGCGCGCACGGCGCCGAACGCGGAGGTGAGGTTGGTGGCGAGCACCTCCGCCCATTCCTCGTCCGAGGTGAGGTGCGCGGGCTTCAGCAGGATGGAGCCCACGCAGTGCGCGAGCCCGGAGAGCGGCCCCACCGCGGCCTCGGCCTCCTGCACCGCGCGCTCGAGCTCCGCGGGCTTCCGCGCGTCCAGTTCCACCACGGGCGCACCCAGCTCCTCCCCGAGCGCGCGGAGGCGGTCCGAGCCGCGCCCGGCGAGCACGACCCGCGCGCCGCCCGCGAGCAGCCGCCGTGCCACCGCCGAGCCGATCCCGCCTGCTGCGCCCACCACCAGGTACGACGTGTCCACGTAGTCCATGGCGCGAGGAGCTAACGGCGGAGCGCAGGTCGTGCCAGACTCCCGCCGGCCATGCGTGTCCACCGTTCACTCTTCCTGGCGGCGCTGCTGCTCGTCCCTTCCTTCGCCTCGGCCGTGGGGCTCACGAAAGTGTCCGAGACATCCCCGTGGCCCGGCGTGACGATCCGCAAGTACCGAACCTCGAGCCCGTCCGCGGACGCGTGGGCCGTGCTGGTGGACCTGTGCAGCGCCGGTATCCACGTGGACTCCACCGTCTACTCCGGCAGCCCGGCCACCACCGGCAGCTTCGCGCAGGCTGCAGGCGCCCAGGTGGCCACCAACGCGGACTTCTACAAGTCCGGCCCCAACCGCGTGTACGGGCAGGCCGTGGGCGAGGGCGTGCCGTGGCCGGTGAGCGCCACCGGCTTCGACCCGGCCTACGCCACCGAGTGGTACTACAAGAAGCCGGGTTGGATCGCGTTCGGCCACGACTGGGTCCAGTTCAACCACACGAAACAGGTGAAGCAGAACCCCGGTGGGCGGACGCTCGGGGGCTGGCTGCCCACGACGGTGACGGGCACCTTCCCGCCGGGCACGCTGGGGCTGGCGAGCGGCTTCCCGGAGCTCGTCACCGAGGGCGTGCGCGTCACCTGCGCGAGCCCCACGGACGCCAGCTGCTTCCCGGACCGCAGCGACATGCGCGCACGTCACCCGCGCACCGCCATGGGGCTCACGCAGGACCTGAAGACCTTCATCCTGCTCGTCGTGGATGGCCGCACCTCCACGTCCTCGGGGATGTACGGCACGGAGCTCGCCGAGACGATGAGCAAGCTCGGCGCGTGGCAGGCGTTCAACCTGGACGGCGGCGGCTCCTCCCAGCTGTGGCGGCAGGGCTCCGGGTACCTGAACAACTACAACGGCAACAACAGCGGCAACGGCGCGCGGGCCATCCTCAACCACTGGGGGATCTTCGCCGGGAGCAGCAGCGGCAAGCCGGGCAGGGCGGGCCACTGCGTGGGCGCCGCGGCCTGCCAGGTCATCCCGCCGTCCGGTGGCACGGTGGACAACGGCAGCGCCTGCTTCCGCTCGTTCGGACCTCCCGCGACGTGGCGCCCCGTGCAGGCAGGCTCGGGCGGGAGCCTCGTGTGGACAAACGCCATCGGCGGGTCTCGCCCGGAGAACTGGGCGTGGTGGCAGCTGGACCTCCAGGCGGAAGGGGACTACCGCGTGGAGTTCTACGCGGAGGGGGCCTACGCGAAGTTCGCGAACACGCGGTACGAGATCTACGCGGACGGGAAGAGCTACCCCGTCACCGTGAACCAGGGCGCGTCCACGGGGTGGCGCTCGCTCGGCGTGTTCCACTTCGCGGCAGGCGGCGGCCAGTTCGTGCGGCTGTTCGACAACAACCCCTCTGTGACAGTGCCCTCGGGGCAGCGCATCTCCGCCGACGCACTCCGGCTGGTTCCCGCGGGGCCGCAGTGCGGGGACGGGACGTGCAACGGGACGGAGGCCTGCGGCACCTGCCCGGCGGACTGCGGCCCCTGCGCTGCGTGCGGGGACGGCGCGTGCAACGGCGCGGAGACGTGCGCCACCTGCCCGGCGGACTGCGGCAGCTGCTGCGGCAACGGCAGCTGCGAGGAGTCCGAGACCTGCGCAGCCTGTCCGTCCGACTGCGGTGCCTGCCCCACCTGCGGCGACGGGACGTGCGGCGCCAGCGAGGACTGCGAGCGGTGCCCCGCGGACTGCGGGAGCTGCTGTGGGAACGGGACGTGTGATGCCGAGGAGGACTGCGCGCGCTGCGCGGTGGACTGCGGCAGCTGCGGAAGCTGCGGCGACGGGGACTGCCGTGGGACGGAGTCCTGCGGGAGCTGCCCGGAGGACTGTGGCGCGTGTGACGCGGGCGAGCCCTGTGACGGTTGCGGCACCGTCGGCGGAACCGGCGGAGGGACGGGCGGAGGGACGGGCGGAGGCGGCGCCACGGACGGTCGGTGCGGCTCCGTCCCGACACCTGAGCCGGGCGGCTGCAGCAGCGCGCCCGCGGGCGGTGCCTGGGCGCTGCTCGCCGCCGCGGCGTGGGCCGTGCAGCGGCGGCGCGTGGTTCAGGCGCGCAGGTAGCCGAACACTTTCGCCATGGAGTCCCACCCGCGTGCGTGGAAGGAGGCGCGGGCCTGGCGTGCGAACTCCACGTCGTGCTGGAAGCGGCGGCAGAAGACCTGCACCGTCTCCACCAGCGCCGCGGCGTCCGGGGGCGTCTCCCCCGAGCAGCGCGCCGCGAGCATCAGCCGCACCATCCCGAAGCGGACGACGAGGTCCAGGAAGTGCGCGGACGGGGTGGCGGTCTCGAAGGGAAAGCCCTCGCGGAGCAGCTCGTTGAGCACGTAGTGCTCGAGCAGCTTCGGGGCCTGCGCATCCAGCACCGCGGGCAGCTGCTCCACGCCGCGCTTGTAGGCCGCGATGAGCCGGGCCGCGTCCACGTGGGACTCGCCCTCCGACGCCCCGAGCCCGCGTGCCACCGCCTCCTGCACGCGCCCCTGGTGGGGGGACGGCGGGCGCTGCAGCCCCGAGTGCAGCAGCGAGGCGAACACCTGCGCCTGCTCCGCGTGGCGGGCCGGCACCTGCTCGAGCGCGTCCAGGAAGCCGGGCGAAGCGAGCGCCTGCTCGAAGGCGGCGAGGAACGCGGGCACCTCCGGGGCCTTGCCGGCCTCGAGCAGCGCGGTGAGCCGCTCGCAGAAGAGCCCCAGCACGGCGAGCCGCACCCAGAGCGGCGCCCCCTCGCTGCGGACGAGCTGCAGGCAGAACAGGCGCACGTCGTTCGCCGCGTCCGGCTGCAGCCCCTTCGGGAGGACCGTGCGCGTCTCGGTGGAGGCGCGGCCGTGGACGTTGCCTCCCACGAACTCGAACGCATCCGGCGCGAGCAGCGCGAGCCGTGCCGCCTCCGGGCACGAGAGGCTGAGCGCCTGGGTGAGGGAAGTGCCGAGCGTGCGCGTGGTGCGCGGGTAGCTGAAGCAGGTGTCGGAGAGGGACTCTTCTCCGCCGCGCTGCTGCACCCGGCACAGCCCGCCGGAGAGCATGGGGCACTCGCGCGTGCCGGGCTTCGGCTTGAACCAGGCGTGCGCGCCCGGGGGCGCCGGGGACTTCCCGTCCGCGACCTGCAGGGCCCCGAGCAGCTCCGAGCGGAAGTCGTCACCGGGAAGCTTCCGCCAGCCGTCGTACGTGGGGCGGTCCACCGTGATCGTCCAGCCGTTGCAGCAGGTGTCCTCGCACCGGTCCCCCACGCAGCGAAAGCGCGTGACGTAGAGCGGGAGCAGCGCGGGCTTGTCGTAGGCGGCAGGCATGGGCGGGCGACGGTACCAGAAGCTTCAGCGGCCGAGCCGGCGCGCGCGCTGGTCCTCGTAGAGCGAGGCCGGGGTGGGGGGCTCCTGCTCGCCTGCTCCCTCCACGGTGTCCTCTGGCGCCGTCCCGGCCGACTGGCCCCGCAGTGCCGCCCCGAGATCGTCGAGCGCGGTCACCACGGCCTCGAACCCGCGTGCCCCCACCACGTACCCGTGGCCGAACTGGTACGAGCGCAGCTGGCCGGTCCCGTTGCCGCTGCAATTCCATGCAACGTTCTCCGTGGCGGTATGCCCGGCGTTGCTGCTCCAGCGCGCCCGGTTCACCAGCGAGAGGCCGTCGGCGAAGACGGAGCCGTCGAACAGGTTGGCGTGGGCGAGCGCCCGGTGCGTCTCCGAGTGTCCGACCTGCGAGAAGGGCGAGTCCCGGCTGTCCTGCGCCCGCCCGTCTCTCGAGGTGACACGGAGCCACACGCAGCCGCTGGTGCCGAGCTCCCAGTTCTGGATGAAGTTGTGGCGTCCTCCCGTCGCGGTGCAGTCGGACGTGAGCACCTCGTTCGCCTGCCGGAGTTCGAAGAGGTAGCCGTTGCCGCCCGAGCCGCGGTTCTGGACGGGGCCGAGCTGCACGCCGCGGATCGTCACCCGGCGGCTGCTCCACGCGAGGAGGCCGGAGGACTGCAGGTGGGCGCCGTCTCCCGCCGGCGAGAAGCTGGAGACGTCCCGGACCCAGCCGTCCTGCACGCCGCGGAGCTGGATGGCGTGGACCTGGTTGGCAGCCCAGGCGTCCGACTCGCTGCACGCGTTGGTGAAGGAGAAGCCGCGGAGCCCCACCTCGCGCGTCCAGCCCGTCACGCGGCGGAGGCTGGCGCCGTCCCGAACCTTCGCGGGCAGGCGCAGTGGGACGTCCAGGCGGACCCGGTGCGGGAGGGAGGAGGTGTCGACGGACACCACCGTGCGGAAGGCGAACGGCTGCCACGTCCCGTGGAAGGCGAAAGTGGGCGTGTCCCAGTAGCCCTGCATCCCGTGCTCGGCCACCCACGCGTCCGTCACGTTCCAGCCGAGGGCAACCTCGTCGCCGGGGGCGAGTCCGTCGCCCGCGTCCACCTGGAGCTCGAAGGATCTCGCCGCTGCGTCGGAGGCCAGTGGGACGTCCACGCCGTACGAGAGGGGGCCGCCGACCTGGAGGTGCGCGCCGTACGCGAGCGCGGGCGCCGTGGCTGCCGTGGCGCGGAAGTGGAGCCGCGTGGCGCCCACGCCGGCTCCCGCGAGCACCACGCCCGGACGCTCCATCTTCAAGAGGCCGTCGACTCGGTAGTCGCCGGCAGGCAGGTACACCGTCCCTCCGTCCGCGCCGGCTGCGTCGAGCGCCGCCTGCAGCGCAGCGGTGGCGTCCACGCCTCCGTCGGGATCTGCGCCGAAGTCGGAGACGGCATCGATGCGCGGAGGCGGATCCTCCTCGGGGAGAGGAACCTCTCCCGCGCGGTACCCGGCATACGAGAAGTCGTGCAGGAACCGGCCGTCCGCCGCGGTGAAGCCGGGCGTCCAGTCCTCCGGGTAGAGCGCGCTGCGCCACCCGGCATCGACCGTGGGCGTGGGCGCGCCTCCGTCCCCGCCTGGACCTGCGTCGCGGGCAGCGGGCGGCGTGCTCTCCGTGCAGCCCAGGGGTGCTGCTGCAGCGAGGAGGAGAACGAGAAGCGTCCGGGGGCGCATCATGCGCGCAGGACGGGGAGCAGCGGCCCCATCTCGTGCCAGCCCCGCGCGTGGAAGGCTGCGCGTGCGTCGTTCACGAACGCGGGATCGTGCTGGAACCGGCGGCAGAACACGTGGACCGTCTCCACCAGCTCCGCGGGCGTGGGCAGCGGCCCCTCCACGCAGCGCGCCGCGAGAAACAACCGGAGCACGCAGAACCGCGCTGCGAGGTCCACGAAGTGCGCCGTGGGCGTCTCGCGGTCGAAGGGGAACGCCTCGCGGAACACTTCGTTGAGCAGGTAGTTCTCGAGCAGGTAGGGGGCCGCCGCGAGGGCCTCGGGGAGGCGCGTGAGCCCCTGCTCGTAGCGTGCGAGCGTCTGCTCCGAGGCGGACTCGCCTCCGAGCCCCGCCGAGACCGCCTCGAGGACCCGCTCCTGCACGGGTGAAGGCGGTGCACCTGACCCGGACCGGAGGAGCGCCGTGCAGAGTTCGAATTGCGCCGCGGGGTTGGACGCAACTTCGTCCAACGCGACCCGCACGCCGGGGCGGGTGAGTTCGCCGCGGAAGCTGGCGAGCAGCCCCGGCACGTCCGCGCCACGGCCCGTGGTGACGCGGGCGGTGAGCTGTTCGCAGAAGAGCCCGAGCAGCGCGAGCCTTGCCCACGGGGCCACCTCGCGGGCACGCACCAGGTCCAGGCAGAAGGCGCGCACCTCCTGCGCGGCCTCGGGCGACATCCCGAACGGGAGACCGACCGCCTGGATGGAGCCCTCGCGGACGGCGAGTTCGCCCTCGAGGAACTCGAACGCGTCCGGTGCGAGCAGCGCGAGCCGCGCCGCCTCGGGGCACGAGAGGCTCATGCCCATGGAGAGCTCGTCCGCCAGGGACCGGGTGAAGCGCGGGTAGCTCGCGCAGCCGTTGGCGAGGACGTCGGGCCCGAGCGCCGTGTGGGCGCTGCACAGACCTCCGACGAGCAGCGGGCAGGACAGCGAGCCACGCGCGGGGCGGATCCAGGCGAAGTCCCTGTCCGTGGCGGGCTCGCAGCGCTCGAGGGCCGCGACCATCTTGTTCCGCACCGGCGAGGGCGGCAGCGCGTTGAAGCGCTCGTACGCCGCGCGGTCCACGGTCACCTTCCACCCGCTGCAGCAGGTGTCCGGGCAGCGCTCCCGCGCGCACTCGAAGCGCGTCGTGTACAGCGGGAGCAGCGCGGGCTGGCTTGGGACAGGCGGCATGGGGAGAGGGACGCAAGCTACCACGGCGCCCCGTTTCGGCCTTGTCCTGGTTCGGCGTCAGGAGGCCAGGGTACGGGCACGGCCGCGGGGTGGGGTGAGCGTCACGGAACCCACCTGGGTTGGCTGGCAGTGGCGGAGATCGAAGGTCGGTGGGAGGCCGGCGCCCTCGTTCTCATCGAAGACGCCGCGGTCATTGACGGGCCGGGGCTGTCCCTTGAGCCGGGCCTCGATGGTCCATGGGCCCATTTGGGGCAAGCGAACCCTGCCGTGGTCGCCATCTCGCGCCACCTGCAACGTCCAGCTTTGCGCATGGGTATCGGTGGACAGGGCGAACACCTCGTCGAGGCCGATCGCGCGCCCGAACTCGAGCGCGTCCATGCCCGGCGCAAGCAGCAGGTTGTAGTAGGTGCGGTCGTGACCGGGGCTCGTCGTGACGCCGATGTTCGGTGGACACTCCCCCATGAACCCCGCCAGCTCGGCGTAGGAGCACTCGGCCTGGAGCACCCCGGCGAGCTCCGAGAGCCAGCGAAACCGGGTTGCGCCGTCAGGCTTCGGGAGCGCCCAGTCGGGTGTCACGCCGAACCATTCGAGGCGGTCGTGGGACTGGTCGTACCCGTAGACGTGTCCGTAACGACGGCAGGGCCCCAGCGGGCTCTCGTCCAGGGCCACGGAAGGAACCCCGGTCGCCTCGAGCAGTTGGCGGAGGAGGCCGGGCTGTTTCCTCGGGAGGTTGAGCACGAGGGAGACCTGCATGATCCCGGGGTTCCGCTCGGTCCTGCCGTCGTCGAGCGCATAGGGACGCTCGTGGTGCATGTCGAAGAAGTACCGGACGTCCACGCTGCTCACCAGCGGGGAGAAATTCGAGAGCGCGGAGAAGAGGCCGTTGCGTGGACGTCTGATGAAACCCAGTCCGTCGTGCTTGTCCGAGCAGAAATCCAGTGAGCCGATCACCTGCTCGAGTTCGCTCAGCCGCCTGGGCGTTGACGTCACGATCCGGTGGACGAGCTCTCCGAGCGTGGTGGCCGGAGGCCGAACGGGCGGTGCTGCCGGAGCAGGGGCGGGAGCCCGCGCGGGAGTCGACGACGGCGTTCGCTCGCACTCATCTTGAATCAGCCGGAGCAACTTCCTGAGCTCGACGAAGGCAGACGCTGCGGGTCCTCCTGCTGCACCCACGTCCGCGCTGAACCACGCGCTCCGGGAGATGCCTGGGTCAACGAGTTCGAGCTCGAGTGCCTGGGGCGCGTCGGGGCTCACGTCATCCCTGGGGAGAGCGGAGGCCATCACCACCAGGGCATCCGAGAGCGCACGCCGGACGAGGGGGCGTCCCACGTAGGCGTCGCTGATCCGGTCACCCGTCGTCCCATCCCCGTTCAACCGCCACTTCTCCGCGCGGCCCTCCCGGTAGACGACGAAGCGGTGGGAACTCGACGCACGCCCGTTCAGGCGAAACTTCATGACGCAGTCGTCCATCCGTCGCAGCGTGCCGTCGTCGGCTCGTGGCTGGCAACTCTCGCGAGGACACCATCGGTCACTCGCCTCCACGTCGCGGTTTGAGAAATACTGTCGACCATGCGTGTGGGTCCCCTCGCCCTGCTGCTCGCTTGCGTCGCCGCGTGCGTCCCGGTGGCGCCCGGCAAGGACGTGACGGTCACGCCGCAGCCGGAGGCCCCAGCCGTGGTGCAAGTGGCCGGTGCGGCTGTGGAGGGAGACGACGTCCCGGTCGTGGACGGCGCGCTCGAAGCGTCCCTCCTGGGGCTTGCGTTGGTGGAGGGGCGCCTGCTGGCGCTCGGTCCCTCCGGCGCGTGGCTGCGCGGGGCTGCGCGGGATTGGAAGGCGGTGCCCTGGGGCGGGGGACGGGAAGAGCTTCCGCCGGATCTCTTCCGCTTTGCTGTCT
>JBDLRJ010000426.1:0-4862 GCA_039800145.1 Pseudomonadota bacterium
CGAAGTAGATGCCGGTCTACCTGCTGGGGGAGGATCCCGAGCTCTTCCCCCCGGTCAGCAAGGCGGACCCGTCCGGCCTGCTCGCGGTGGGGGGAGATCTCCGGCCCGAGCGGCTGCTCGCCGCCTACGCCCGCGGCATCTTCCCCTGGTACTCGGAAGG
This sequence comes from Pseudomonadota bacterium, assembly GCA_039800145.1. GTDB lineage: Bacteria > Myxococcota > Myxococcia > Myxococcales > Myxococcaceae > VGRA01. Next base: position 161 of record JBDLRJ010000426.1, read on the forward strand.
GCAGCCGATCCTCTGGCACTCGCCCTCTCCCCGCTTCGTGCTGGAGCCCGCGCGCGCGCACGTGGGGCGCACGCTGCGCAAGCAGGTAAAGCGGGGCGTGTTCCAGGTGAAGCTGGACACCGCGTTCCGGGACGTCATCCGCGCCTGCGCCGAGTCCCCGCGGCCGGGACAGTCCGGGACCTGGATCACCGAGGAGATGGAGCAGGCCTACGTGCGCCTGCACGAGCTCGGCTACGTCCACTCCGCGGAGGCGTGGCAGGGAGGCGAACTGGTGGGAGGCCTCTACGGCGTCTCGCTGGGCAGCGTCTTCTTCGGCGAGAGCATGTTCTGGCGCGCGCCGGACGCCTCCAAGGTCGCCTTCGCGGTGCTGCTCGACCAGCTGAACGCCTGGGGCTTCACGCTCATCGACTGCCAGCAGGAGACGTCCCACCTCGCCCGCTTCGGCGCGGAGGCGTGGCCGCGCAAGCGCTTCCTCGAGGCACTCGCGGTGGGAATGGAACGTCCCACGCGCCTGGGGAAGTGGACGCTCGAACTCCCGTCCGGGGCGTAGCGGGCGTACGCCACGGGCCACAAAAAAAGAGGGCGCGTCCTCCCACCCCTGGGGGACGCGCCCTCCACTGCTTCCGCTTCCGCCCAGCTTCAGCGCGCCGCGTTGGTCGCCCGCAGCGCCGCCTTCAACTCGTCCGGGGAGAGCTCCTCCTGCTCCTCGGACAACATCCATTGGTGACCGTCCGGGTCCAGCACCAGCGAGGTGCGCGCCCCGAAGAACTGGTCGTTCGGAGCGAGCAGCTCCTGGGCACCCGCCGCGAGCGCCCGCTTGTGCTGCGCGTCCACGTCCTTCACCGCCAGGTACAGCGAGACCGGCGAAGCGGTGCCCGCCGACTTCGGGGAGCGCAGCCCGCGCTGCTCGCTCTCGGGCCCGAGCATGAGCATGCTCCCGCTCTCGGTGAGCAGCTGCCCGTGCATGATGGTGCCGGTGCGCCCCGGCAGCATCATCTTGGGCGTGAAGCCGAATGCCGCCTCGTAGAACTTCGCCGCCTTCACGATGTCCGACACGGTGAGGTGCGGCGTGATCGCGTTCTTCCGCAATGCCATGACGTGTTCCCCCTGGCCCCGGGGTTAGTAGGTCGCCGGGCTCTTGACCGGGCTGGTGACGGGGCTCTCGACGGCCGGGGAGGATACGTTCGAAACGGAGCTGTTGTCCTGCACCGAGGGAGAGGACTGGGCTGCCTGGGTGGCCTGTGAAGCCCCGCCGTTCTGGAAGAAGGGGCAGGCGCGGCCGCCCGGGCGCGTCGCGGAGAGCATCACCGCGTCCAGCGAACCGGCTCCCTTTCGGGCGGGAGGCAGCAGGCCGCGGCGACGGTCAGAGGCCTCCGCCATCGCGTCACCCATGGTGCGGTCCGCCGTCGCCTGCGGGCCGCCCATGTACATGCTGTCCATGACGTCCAGCATGGCGTTGTCCAGGGAGTCGCCGTTCACGATGCCGTCGGACGCCTTGTCGGCCGCGAGCAGCTTCTGCATCTCCGCCTTGTCCGCGTCGCTCCGGTAGAACTCGAGCCGGTTGGGGCTGTTCAGCGAGAACTCGATGATGTTCCCGTCGATCTTCCCGTTGTTGTACAGCGGCGAGTGCCCCCACAGCTGCAGCACCGAGTTGGAGAAGCCGTTGAGGCCGTTTGCCTCGGTGCCCTTCTTGGAAAGATCCAACGGACCCTTCGAGAAGTTGATGGGGCTGTTGCCGTAGCGCCCGGAGATGTCCTTGCCGGTGATCTTCCCGTAGACCTTGAAGTACTCCGCGTCCAGGGACTTGCCGGTGATGCCGCCGAACTTGTCCTTGTCCTTCTGCGCCAGCTCGAAGGCCAGGTTGTGCTCCGCCGCCTTGAACTTCTGCTGGTCCGGCGGGAGCTTCGAGTCCTCCATCACGTTGTGCAGGATGCTGCCGTCGTTCTTGCCCGCGGTGGAGGCCTGGCCGCCCCAGAGGTGCAGGATGGCGCGCTCGCGGTCGCTCATCCCGGAGAGCGCCGTCCGCTGCTCGCGGCCGAGCGACATCCAGTTCGTCGTCCCGCCGCCGCGCACCGCGTTGAAGAAGCCCTTCACGCCGCCGAAGGACTGCGCGCCCGTCGCCGCGTTGGCAGCACTGGCCTTGTCCGTGTTGCCCGCGTTCCCGGCGTTGCCCGCGTTCCCCGCGTTCCCGGCGTTGCCCGCGTTCCCGGCATTGCCCGCGTTCCCGGCGTTGGCGCCCGCCCCTTCGCGGCCCACGATGGGCTGAGAGTCGTACTGCTTCAGCAGCTTCGAGAAGCCGCCGCCCTGCACGAAATCAATGGCCTGCTGGTACTCGGCGGGGCTGCCGATGGCGCCCGGCGTCGCCATGAGCTCCTGGAGCGTGAGCTTGCCCTGGTCGATGGCCTTCGCCACCGCGCCGATGGTCTCCACGTCCGTCTGGCCCACGCCCGGACCATCCGCCCCCTCGGCGCCCTTGGACTTGAGGAGCTGCTGCAGGACCGCGTTGTTGTAGTTCTTCGCGCCCCCCGCGAGGTCACCCTTGTACACGGCCGCAACCTGCATGAACGTCTGCGCGGCGGGGCCCATCTTGTAGAAGGCCTGGGCGCCATCCGCGAGCCCGTCCGGCGTGCGGTACGCGGTGCCGTTGGCCGCCCCGGCGAACTGGAAGGCGTAGTTGCGGGCAATGGCCGCGTCGAACTGGTCCGCGTCCTTCACCTGGCCGAAGCGCGAGTCTCCCAGCGCCGTCTTCTGCGCCACGCCGCCGTTCTGCCCGCCACCTGCCTGCGTGGCCCCGGCGATGTAAGAGGCGAACTCCTTTTCGTCGGTCGGCACCGGCATGGTGGAGTTCGGCGGCGTGAAGCCCGCGGGAATCTCCCCGGTCATCTTCGCGCCCGCCGCCCGCGCCGCGTCCGCGCTCTGACCCACCGCGCCCTTGCCCGCCGTCGCCCCCTGCTGCGCGGTGCCCCGCCCCCCCTGCATGCCCAGGCGGGAGAAGGCCTGGTCGAACTGCTTGAACATCTCGCCGAGCAACGCGACGAAGGCGAACACCTGCACCGCCTTCTCCGCCTGCTCCCGGTTCCCGGACAGCAGCGCCCCTGCAAGAACGTCCATGGGACGCTTCTGGAAGGCCGGGTTCTGCTGCAGGCTCAGCTGCGCCCCGCTCCCGCCGTCCAGCCCCAGCGTCCGGCTGAAGCTGCTGAGCAGGTCCATCGTGGGCGCGGCCTTCGTGGACGGCAGCGAGGAGAAGCTCCCCGGCACCGGCGCGCTCGAGCCCGCGGAGGACGTCGCCGCCGAGGAGCTGCTGCCGGTGGAAGAAGCGGGCTTCGAAGAGGGGCCGTTGCCGATGCCGTACATGGAAGGAACTCCGGGATTGGGGTGGGTACGTCCGTGCACACATTGTCGGACGGCGGGTGAAACGGTTGCGTGACGCCGTGACGAATTCGCAGATCACCGCGAATCCCACGGGTGACGCCCCCTCCGAACCGGGTGAGCGCTACCGCAGCAGCCAGGCGGCAGCCCCGGCGCCCCGGACCGTCCAAAGCACCGTGCGCACCCCGTGGCCCCACATGAGGGACGTGTGCGCCGCCTCCTCGAAGCCCTGCGCCAGCCTCCCGTGCATCGGCACGGACCAGAGCGCCGTCACCGCCCACACGGCCCCCACCAGCACCACGCCCACCAGCGCCTCCCATCCCGCCACGCCCTTCGGCCGCAGCAGAAAGATGCCCGCGGCCGAGAGCAGCTCCACGAGCATCAAGGGCATCACCACCCCGGTGATGCGCACCGTGTGCGCGGCGTGGAAGGACGGGAACGAGGCCGCGTCCACCTTCGCGAAGAGCGGGTACTGGACCACCCACACCGTCCAGGTCAGCCCTACCAGCGCCCAGGTGGCGGCGGCGTGCAGCACGAGCAGCCAGCGGTCGTTCATGGAGGCGGATGTAAGGCCCGCTCCCGGCGCCTGCCACCCTCAGGGGAGCCGGACCAGTGCCCGGCCCATCGCCTCGGCCCCGCAGTGGGTGCAGCGCCGCAGCCCCCGCGGTGCAGGGGACGTCTCTCCGCCACACGCGGGGCACCGGCTCTCCGCTGCCCCCTCCACCGCGAGCGCGAACAACGTGCGCCGCTCCTTGTCCCGGTAGACCGGCAGCTGCCCCGCAGCTTCCAGCCCCGCGAGCCATTGGCGAAGCAGCCCCTCGCCCACGCCGAGCAGGCCCGCGAGCTCCGCCTCGGCCAGCTTCCCGCGCTGGAAGAGCAGCCGGACCAGCTCCCCATGGAGGACCGAGTCCAGCTCCAACCACCCGGCCACGACCTCCGAGAGGGCCTCCGCCCACTGGAGCAGCAACATGCCGGCCAGCACCACGAGCGGCAGCCCCAGCAGCGCCGCCACCGAGCCCAGCGTCAGCTCCAGCGGACGGAAGGAACGCCCCAGCACACGGTGCACCCCGTCCGCGGCCAGCGCGAGCGACACCTGCGCGCCGAGCAGGCACGCCGCCTTCCGCGCGAGGCTCCGGGCCTCCCCCAGCCGGCTCCACAAGGCCTGCCCAAATATCCCCGCCCGCGACCGCGCCGCAGCCACCACGCCGCCGGGCAGCCCCGAGCGGGCCTTCTCCAGCGCGTCGCCCGCACCCTCGAGCTCGTCGTACCGCTCGGCGCTGCAGTGGTCGCACCGCCGAAGCCCTTCGCCCACCGCGCGGAGCACGGCGCCACA
>JBDLRJ010000427.1:0-12768 GCA_039800145.1 Pseudomonadota bacterium
TCCGGGGGCAGGTAACTGCCGGACGAGACGGCGGCGAGCACCTCGAACTCGCTCCGGCCGGTGAAGGGACGCCTCCCGGTGGCCAGCTCGTAGAGGATGGCGCCGAGGGAGAAGATGTCCGACCTCGCGTCGACGAGCTCGGCGCCCCGCACCTGCTCGGGGCTCATGTAGAACGGCGTGCCCATGCGGGCCCCGGCGCGGGTCCTCCGGACGTCCTCGGAGACCTGGGCGATGCCGAAGTCCGTCACCCTCGGCCAGGGGCGCCCGGCGGCATCCCGTCCGACGAGGATGTTCTCCGGCTTCAGGTCGCGGTGCACCACGCCCTGGCGGTGGGCCTCTGCCAGCGCGTCCAGCACCGGGAGGAAGAGCGCGAGGAGCTCCTCGGTGTTCCGCGCCCGCCCGTGGGCGGAGAGCCAGTCCGCGAGCGTGCCGCCCTCCACGAAGTCCATCACCAGTCCCGGCATGGGGAAGGTGACGATCTCCGTGACCTGCACGATGTTGGGGTGGCGCACCTTCGCCTGGATGCGCCCCTCCGCGAGGAACCGCGCCCGCACCTCCTCGTGCACCGCCAACTCGGGGTTCAGCACCTTCAGCGCGTGCAGGCTGTGCAACCCCAGGTGGCGCACCTGGTAGACGGTGGCCATGCCGCCCTCACCGAGGACGCGGAGCACCTCGTAGCGGCCGTCGAGCTGGGTTCCCGGTTGAAGCGATGGCATGGCGGAAGGTGGCAGGGATCAGGATGGCTGGAGAGGGCGCGTCACGGGGAGCGAATTCGCCTACTGCGCACAGCGGAACCCGACGTGTTTGTTCCGACGTGCAGCATCGTACCTGAGACGGTATGTCGCCCGGAGGAGCTGCCCGTCGTCCGTGGACCACGAGCCTCCCCGGAGTTCTCCTTTCTCGGCAGTCCACTCCCACACGTTCCCCGAGAGATCCTGCAACCCATTTGGGGTCGCCCCCGCAAGGTGTGCCCCGACGGGTGAAGTTCCATCTGCACCACGCCCTGCGCGTGCGCCTCTCCCACCGCTTCCACCACGGGGAGGAACAGTTCCAGCAGCGTCTCTCGGGTCCGCACACGCCCGTTCGTCGCCAGCCACTCCGCGAGGTTCCCGCCCTCGACGTACTCCATCACCAATCCGGCCACGGGCTCGGTGACGATCTCCGTGACGGCCACCACGTTCGGGTGTCGGAGGCGCGCCTGGATCCGCCCCTCCTCGAGGAAGCGCTTCAGCACCTCCGCGTTGGACGACAGCTCTGGCGACAGCACTTTCAGGCGTGCGTGCTTCCCAGCCCCACGTGCCGCACCTCGTACACCGTCGCCATGCCCCCCTGCCCGAGACAGCGCACCACCTCGTAGCGGCCGTCCAGCAGCGTCCCCGGCGGAAGAAGCATCGACATGTGTCGGCTCTTACCACGGGGTGCGGGCCCGTCCGGGGAGGCACCTCAGAAGGACAGGGGGAAGCGGACCCGCTGGGGCGGCCCCGAATGTTTCGGGAACGGTGTCGACCGCAGCCAGAGCGCCAGGCACGCGGCAAGATGGGAGTCCCGGAACTCGGGCGTCTCGCAGCGGATGTCGGTCGCGCGGCCGGTGGGCTGGAGGGTCCAACCCATCTCGATCTTTCCCCACGCACGTGGATCCCTCGTTCGCTGGTCCTGCACGCACTTCTGGATGGTGGCCTTGTTGGCGACGACGAGGGCCATGATCTCGTCCTGGGACACCTCCCGCCGAGAAGGCAACTCCTCGACCGCGTCATCCATCCGGACCTTCACCACGTTGGGCCCTGCGCCCACCTTCACCAAGAGCACGCGCTCTGTCCCGAGCTCCGGGTTGACGAGCTTCACCTCGTGGAGGCCCTCCTCGACCCTCAGAGGATCCATCGGGGTCTCACCGATGGGCTGACCGTCCAGGAAGACCCTCGCCCAGGGCGTGACGCGGAACTCCACCGGGTAGGTGGCCCGCCGCTCCACCGGGGGCGCAGGACCCACGGTGGAAGTCTTCGCTCGCGGCGGGCCAGGGCTCGGCACCCGGTTCTCCGCGGGCGCAGACACCGGGGGCGGCGACGAGGGCCGAACCCGCTCGGCGGGTACCGGCGGAGGCGGCACCTTTGCAGCGACGGTCCGGGGCGCCGCGGGAGCCGTTGGGCGCACGGACCGCTGTGAGCCTGGCAACGCGCACCAGCTCACCCCGACGAGGATGGCCACCCCCGCCGCGAGCCCGCCGAGGGGCAGTGTCCAGGAGACAGGTCCCGCCTCAGGCGATGACACCAGGGACGGGGCTGGCTCGGACCGCGGCGCAGTCCTCGACAGCTCGGCGGGCACGTCCACCCACTCCGTCGCCTCGGTGTCGGACGAGGGAGGCTCGAACAGCTCCGTGTGAAGCGAATCCTCAGGGACCACGGGAATGGACCGCGAAGACGTCGCGCGCTGGACGCCCGAGGGGGTCCGCCTGCGCAGGGCGGGCTCCGGGAGCGGAGGCGGCGCCCTCAGGTCCGCTGGGGTGGACGGCGAGACCGCGCGCAGGGCTCCGGTGGACGTTCGCCTGCGGGGCGAAACCGACGGCGGGGAGGTCCCGAGCGCATCCCGGAAGGCAGCGCACGAGGGGAACCGGTCCTTGGGACGGACACACAGCGCCACGCGGATGCAGCGGAGGATGGACGGCGCCACCGCCGGGGCGCGGTCGCGGGGATCCGGGTAGCGCCCCTCGGTGATGGCAGCAAGCGTCTCGAACTCGGACGGCGCAGCGAAGGCGTGTTCCCCCGTGACGACCTCGTACAGGATGGCCCCGAGCGCGAACACGTCCGAGCGGGCATCCACGGCTGCCCCTCCCCGGACCTGCTCGGGCGACATGTAGAGGGAGGTTCCCATCTTCGCGCCCAGGCGGGTCTTCGGAGCGCTGCCCTCGGCCCAATGGGCGACCCCGAAGTCCGTGATGCGCGGCTGCACCTCGCCGCGCGCGTCCATGCCGAGGAGGATGTTGGCCGGCTTGAGATCCCGGTGCACCACCCCGGCCGCGTGGGCGATCTCCATGGCATCCAGCAGCGGGAAGAAGAGCGCCTCCACCTCCTCGCGGGACGTGAGCGGCCCGTGGAGCCCGAGGTGCGCCTCCAGCGTGGGCCCCTCCACGAAGTCCATCACCAGCCCGGACACCGGCTGGGTCACGATCTCCGTGACCGGCACGATGTTGGGATGGCGGACCCTCGCCTGGATCCGCCCTTCCTCCAGGAACCGTGCGCGCGCCTCGTCATTGCGGGCGAACGCGGCGTTGAGCACCTTGAGTGCGTGCACGCTCCGGAGCCCCAGGTGGCGCACCTTGTACACGGTGGCCATGCCCCCTTCCCCGAGCACTCCCAGCACCTCGTAGCGGCCGTCCAGGACCGTGCCTGGAGAGAAGAGCATGGTGGCTCCTCTACCACGGAGAACGAAAAGCCTGAGACTCCGCGTCCTCCCCGAGGGGCTCAATCCCCCGGCGCCGCCACCAGGTCGAAGTCGGGAATCCGCTCGCGCATGAACGCCTTCATGCGCGCAATCAGCGCCGCCTCCAGCTGCCGGGCGCGCTCGCGGCTGACCCCGTAGTGCGTGCCGATCTCCTGCAGCGTCATGGGCTCGTCCGCCATGAGCCGCTGCTCGAAGATGTACCGCTCCTTGTCCTTGAGCGTCTTCGCGAACTCGGTGATGTGCGTGCGGAAGATGTCCTTCAGCTGGTCCGCGGCCATGGCCTCGTCCGCGGGCAGCGCGTTCTGCGCGGCAATCCGCTCGCCGCGCGTGCCGCCCTTGCCGTCGTCTCCCACGGGCAGGTCCAGCGACAGCTCGTCGTTGGACAACCGCTGGTCCATCTCCACCACGTCCTGCTCGGTCACGTTCAGCCGCTCGGCGAGCAGTTTCGGCGTCACCTCGAAGCCCTGCTGCACCAGCCGTTCCTGCTCCTGGCGCAACTTGAAGAAGAGCTTCCGCTGGGCCTCCGTCGTGCCCAGCTTCACCATCTTCCAGTTGTCCATGATGTAGCGAAGGATGTACGCGCGGATCCACCACGCGGCGTAGCTGGACAGCTTCACGCCGCGGTCCGGGTCGTACTTCCTCACCGCCTGCATCAACCCGATGTTCCCCTCCTGGATGAGATCCAGCAGCGAGATGGGGTTGCGGTGGTACTCGTTCGCCAGCTTCACCACCAACCGGAGGTTCGCCGCCACCAGCCGGTAGGCCGCCTGCACGTCCCCCGTGTCCCGGTACCGGACCGCGAGCGCGTGCTCCTCCTCCCGCGTGAGCAGCGCGTGCCGCCCGATGTCGTTCAGGTACCGCTGGAGCGGGTCCGTGGTGGCGAGCCCCTTCTCCTCCCTCCGGGCGAGCGCAGCCGGGGCGACCGCGGGCTCGGGCCCGTCCTCCCCCGTCAGCTCCTCCACCGAGGGCTCGTCCGGCTCCGCGGCCTCGGCAGGCGCTTCCTCCGCTTCCGGCTCGGCCGGCGGGGGCGGTGCAGGGACTTTCTGTTTCTTCACCTTGCTCGCCATGACACTCGTCTCCGCTTCCTACCTCCCGCGGCCAGTTGTTGCCACGGGATCTCCCGGGGGATAGACCCCCCTGCCAACAATGACCGAAAGCAATGACACCCCGGCCGCCATCGCGGCCTCCACCCGTCCGCAGGAGTACGTCGCAGACGTCGGCTTCGACGCGCTGGGCCTCCACCCGGATCTCCTCCGCGCCCTGTCCGAGCGCGGCTACACCCACCCCACCCCCGTCCAGGCGCGCGCCTTCGGCCCCGTCGTGGCGGGCAAGGATCTCATCGTCCGCAGCAAGACCGGCACCGGCAAGACCGCCGCGTTCGGGCTGCCGCTGCTCCAGAAGATCGAACCGGCCGACAAGGCCGTCCGGGCGCTCATCCTCTGCCCCACCCGCGAGCTCGCGCTCCAGGTGACCGCGGAGCTGTCGGACCTCGCCAAGCACCGCGGCACGAAGGTCGCCACCATCTACGGCGGCGCCTCCATGAAGCAGCAGGAGGACGCGCTCGGGGCGGGCGTCCACGTCGTCGTGGGCACGCCCGGCCGCGTGATGGACTTCATCCGCCGCGGGGTGCTCAAGCTGGACGGCTGCTCCCACGCCGTCCTGGACGAAGCGGACGAGATGCTCAACCAGGGCTTCTACGAAGACGTCACGCGCATCCTGGACTACCTCCCGAAGGACCGGCAGGTGCTGCTCTTCAGCGCCACCGTCCCCACGGACATCCAGCGCCTCATCCAGAAGTACACCACGGACGCCGAGACGCTCCTGCTGTCCGGGGACGTGTTCACGGTGGAGCACATCCACCACATCGTCTACCCGGTGAGCGAGGAGCTGCCCAAGCCTCGGCAGCTCGTCTACGCGCTCGAGATGCACGAGCCGCGCAACGCCATCGTCTTCTGCAACACGCGGGACGACACCACGCTCGTGTGCGCGGTCCTCAACCGCAACGGCTTCGACGCGGAGGTCCTCAACGGGGACCTGCCCCAGAAGGAGCGCGAGCGCGTCATGGGCCGCGTGAAGGCCGGCGAGCTCGCCTTCATGGTGGCCACCGACATCGCGGCGCGCGGCATCGACATCTCCGGGCTCGAGTACGTGGTGAACTACTCGCTTCCCGAGGACCCGGCCGTCTACCTGCACCGCGTGGGACGCACGGGCCGCATCGGAAACAAGGGCACCGCCATCAACCTGCTGTCGGGCCGCGAGGCCATGACCTTCTCCACCCTGGAGAAGAAGTTCGGCATCAAGTTCGACCGCCGCCCCCTGCCCACCGCCGAGGAGGCGCTCACGCGCTGGACCGAGCGGCACGTGGCGGAGATCAAGGAAGGCGCCGCCTCGGTCGTCTACGAGGGCTTCTTCCCGCTGGCCAAGCAGCTGCACGCCCGCCCGGACGCGCAGGACGTCACCGCCTTCCTGCTCAAGTACTTCTTCACCCACCACCGGATGGAGAAGGCCAAGCTCGCGGGCCAGCCCGAGCAGCCCGTGCAGCCCTACCCCGAGGAGCCGCGCGAGGAGCGTCCGCGCCGCGGCCGCCGCGGCGAGGGCGAGCGGCGCGGCGGTGACCGCGAGCGCGAGCGCCGCCCGCGCGGTGAGCGCAGCGAGCGTGGAGAGCGGCCCCCGAAGGCTGCAGCCCCTGCTCCCGCCGCCTCCGCTGCACCGGCGGAAGGCGCGCCGGCGGCCGAGGGGGCGCCCTCACCCGAGCGCCGTCCCCGCCGCGACCGGGAGCGAGGCCCGCGCAGCGAGCCGAAGCCCGTCGCCGAGGGCAGCGTCCGCATGTGGGTGGGCGCAGGCCGCGCGGAGAAGATGACGGCAGAGGGCTTCGCCGCGGCGCTCGAGTCGCTCGGCGCACCGGCCGGCAAGGTGACCCACGTGGAGGTCCGCGGGAACTACTCCTACGTGGACGTGTCCGCGCCGGACGCGGGCGCGTTCGAGGCGCTCCAGGGGAAGGAACTGGGAGGACGGCCGCTGAAGATCGAGCGTGCCAAGCCGCCGCCGGCGCCGAGGCCCGCGGCACCGCCCCCCACCGAGGGATAAAACACGCCGAGGCGCCCCGTGGGCGTGACGTCCAACGACGTCCGCCCATAGCGTCTCAGCGATGGGACGACTCTCCGGCTGGAGCGCCGCACCCGCGTTGACCTGCATGGCCGCGGCGCACGCCGACCGGGGCGACGCCGGCCACGTCGGCGGGCGCATGAGTCCCGCGCCCACGACCTTTGCCAACCCTCACACCGACTCGCCGCGCTCGCGGCGGGCGCGGTGGTAGTGGGACGAGCAGAGCCCACGCGCGAGCACCGGGCGGTCACACCCCGGCGCGGTGCACTGCGCCCCCGCCCTCGAGCGGGCGGAGCCGGGAGGCGCGGGCAACGGCGAGTAGAGCGCCCTCGCCACGGCCACGAGCCGGTCCACCTGCTCGTGGGAGAGCTTCAGCTTCTGCGCCACCTCCACGAGGCGGCCATGGTACGGATCTTCCGGCGCGCTCTCGCCCACCGGCCGGAACAGCTCGCCGAGCGGCACCTCCAGCGCGTCCGCCACCTGCACCAGCGTCTCGTAGGACGGAGAGCGCTCTCCCCGCTCGAGCAGCGAGGCGAAGCTCACGGAGATGTGGCAGCGCGCGGCGAACTCGTCCTGCGTGAGTCCACGCATCTCGCGCAGGGCCCGGATGCGGGCGGCGAGCCGCACCAGCAGGTCCTTCGCGCGCTGTGCCCGCTCGGCCTCGTCCGGCGCCGAGCCCTTCTCCGGGGGCGCCTCCTCCTCGTCGTCCTCGCCGGCGCTCGCGAGGAACGCCTCCAGGTCGAACTCGTCCTCGTCCGGTGCGCTCGGCTTGCGTGGCATGGGGGCGGGAGGGTGGCTCAGGGGCAGTAGCCGTTGCTCTTGCAGGCGGCGCCGCTCAGGCACGTGGGCGTGGCGGCGTACCCGGCCCCGATGCAGCGGTAGGTGGGCAGCCCCGCGCAGTACCCCATGTCGCAGCGCGCCTGGACCCCGGCGGCGTTCTTCGGGCAATCCGCGTTGGAGATGCAGCGGTAGACACACGTGGGCAGGTTCCGGTCCGAGGCGATGAAGCCGCGGTCGCACACGTAGTTGCTGCGGCAGGTGGCCTGGCCGGTGGTGCTGGTGCAGGCCTTGAGGCAGTAGCCGCTCGCGTTGCAGTAGCTCCCGGACGGGCACGGCTGCGTGCTGCTGCACCGCGGCGCGCAGTACCCGCCCGGCCAGCAGTCCGCGGTGACGCACGCGGAGGACGTCCCCGCGTTCACCTGCTTGAGGCAGCTGCCCCCCGCGCAGTCTCCGTTGGAGGTGCAGGGGGCTCCCACCGCGCCGGTACCCGTGCCGCCCCCGGTGCCGCCACCCGTTCCACCGCCGGTCCCTCCGCCCGTGCCCGCGTCCGGGGGGAAGACGCAGCTGCCGGACGAGCAGATGCGCCCCGTCCCGCACCCGGCGCACACCGCCCCGCCCTTGCCACAGGCGTTCGTCCCCTGGCTCGCGTAGGGCACGCAGGTGGCGCCGTTGCAGCAGCCGTTCGGGCAGGTGGTGGCGCTGCAGCCGCCCGTCCCCGCGTCCGCTCCGCCCGTTCCACCGTCGGCCGGGAAGACGCAGCTGCCCGAGGAGCAGACACGCCCGCCGCTGCACGCAACGCAGGTGGCCCCGCCCTTCCCGCAGGAGCTGGTGCCCTGGGCTGCGTACGGCACGCAGGTGGCGCCGTTGCAACAGCCGTTCGGGCACGTGGTGGCGCTGCAGCCGACCGTGCCCGCGTCCGGCGCGTTGACGCACGTTCCGTTCGCGCACGTCTTCCCCGCGCCGCAGGACACGCAGGCGTTGCCACCCGAGCCGCAGGCCGCACCGGACTGGGCCACGGGGACGTAACAGGAAGGCCCGTTGCAGCACCCCGTGGGGCACGTGGCAGGACCGCAACCGCCCGCGCCGCCGCCGGTGCCCCCGCCCGTTCCCCCACCGGAACCACCGCCCGTTCCTCCGCCCGTCCCGCCGCCCGAGCCTCCGAGCACGCACGTCCCGTTGGAGCACACGCGGCCCGCGGCGCACGTCATGCACGCATCACCGAAGTTCCCGCACGCGGCCGGGGACTGGGAGCCCGGGGCCACGCAGGTGTCACCGAGGCAGCAGCCGCCGGGGCAGGTGGCCGCGCCGCACGAGGGCTCGGGGTCCACGCAGGCCCCGCCCATGCACGACTGGCCGGTGAGGCACGCACGGCAGCCGGAGCCCACCGGGCCGCACGCGCCCGCGTTCTGCTGGGCGGGCTCCACGCAGGCCCCGCCCTCGCAGCAGCCGTCCGGGCAGGTGTCCGGCGTGCAGATGCCGGAGCCGGTGTTGACGCAGGCGCCGCCCACGCACTGCTGTCCGGGCAGGCAGCCGCGGCAGGCGTTGCCGGAGGCCCCGCACTGGCCGTTGGTCATCTCGGCGGGGCGGACGCAGACGCCCTCCTCGCAACAGCCGCCGCAGTTGGCTGCGGTGCAGGACGGGGCGGGGCTGCCACAGCCAGCGAGCGTGGCGGCCGCGAGGCCGGTGGACAGGGCGACGACGAACAGGACGCGGGCGGTGGTGGGCGTGACCTTCACGGGGGCGGATGCTATCAGCGCCGCAGCGAGGCCGCGCGTGATCTCCCTGACCGATATCGAGACTGCCCAGAAGCGCATTGCGGGCGCCGTCAACCGGACCCCGTTCAACCGCTCGGAGAACTTCCCCGAGGCGGGGTGCGCATCGCTGCACTTCAAGTTCGAGAACGAGCAGCGGACGGGCTCGTTCAAGGAGCGCGGCGCGCTCAACAAGCTCCTGATGCTGACGGACGCGGAGCGGGCCGCGGGCGTCGTCTCCGCGAGCGCGGGCAACCACGCGCAGGGCGTCGCGTACCACACGGGCAGGCTGGGCATCTCCACCACCATCGTGATGCCGGAGCGCACCCCGCTCATCAAGGCGTCCCGCACCCGCGGCTACGGTGCGAACGTCATCCTCAAGGGCAATGGCTTCGACGAGGCGTTCGACGAGGCCACGCGCATCCAGCAGGCGGAGGGGCGGACCTTCGTCCACCCGTTCGATGATCCGCTCATCATGGCGGGCCAGGGCACGGTGGGGCTGGAGTTGATGGAGCAGTTCCCCTACCTGGAAGTGGTGGTGGTGCCCATCGGCGGGGGCGGGCTCATCAGCGGCATCGCGGTGGCGCTCAAGGAGCACAACCCGCGGGTGAAGATCATCGGCGTGCAGCCGGCGGTGATGCCGGCCATGAAGGCCTCGCTCGAGGCGGGCCAGGTGGTGCACCTGTCCCCGGCGCAGACCATCGCGGATGGCCTGGCGGTGAAGCGGCCGGGGAAGCTGACGTTCGAGGTCATCCGCAAGTACGTGGACGACATCGTGACGGTGGAGGAGGAGGAGCTCGCCAACGCCATCCTCCTGCTGCTCGAGCGCGAGAAGACCGTGGTGGAGGGCGCAGGCGCAGCCGGCATGGCGGCCCTGCTCAACGGCCGCATCCCGCAGGCACAGGGGAAGAAGACCGGCGTCATCCTCTGCGGCGGCAACATCGACGTGAACCTGGTGAGCCGCATCATCGAGCGCGGGCTGGTGAAGGACGGGCGCCTGGTGCGGCTGAAGGTGGACATGCCGGACCGGCCGGGGATGCTCGCGCGGTTCGTGACGGCCATCGCCGAGCACGGGGCCAACGTGGTGGAGATCTACCACCACCGCGCCTTCTCCCCGGTGTCTCTCGGCGAGGTGCAGGTGGAGGCCATGCTCGAGACGCGCGGCGTGGACCACGTGGCGGAGCTGAAGGCGGCACTCTCGAAGCAGGGCTGGCACGTCACCCAGTAGCGGCGGGATACTGCCGGGCCGTGTACGCGCTCCTGCTGGCCCTCTCCCTCTCCGCCGCACCGACCCTGCAGCAGGCCCGCGCCCACGCGGCAGCGAAGGCGTGGGAGGAGCTCTACTTCGACTGGTCCGCGGTGAAGGTGGACGCCGTGGCCCCCCCGGACCGCGCGCCGCTCGCGGCCCTGATGCTGGACGGCGCACGCGCGCTCGCCCCCACGGACGGGGTGATGGCGTGGTCGCTCGCGGAGCTCTCGTGCAAGCTCCACCCCACGCCCGCGGGACTGCTGCAGCTCGCCCGCTCGGCGCGCGCCACGCAGCAGGCCACGGCGGCAGAAGAGGCGCTGCGCAAGGGGGTGGAGCAGTTCCCAGGAGACGCGGACCTGCTGCTGGAGCTGGGGACGCAGCTGGTGCAGGAGCAGGACTACAAGCGCGCGGTGGCGGTGCTGGAGAAGGTTCCTCCGAAGTCCCCGCGGGCTGCAGAAGCGCGCACCCTGCTCGGCAAGGCGAAGTCCGCGTTGAAGGAGGAGGCGGCCGCGCTCAAGGAGGCAGACGCACTCGAGCGGCGGCTGCTCACCGGGGCCCCGGCGGGGACTGCGGGCAGCCCCCCTGCCCAGGGGGGCACGGCGGCAGGCGGGAGCACCGCGCCGGCGTCCCTCAGCTACGAGTCCTCCGAGGGACCGGGCGGCATGCGCGTGCGGCAGAACGCCCGCTTCCGCTTCCGCTACTTCAGCGCGGGCAGGGACTTCGGCCAGCGCGCCGACTACGAGGGGAGCATCCAGGCGGCCATGGACGAGGCGTGGGGTGCGAGCCAGCGCATCCTCGGCGCGGTCCGAAAGGCCCCGCTGGACGTCATCCTCTATTCGCGGGAGGAGTTCGCGCTGCACCAGGGGGCCGCGGCGGCGCAGACGGAGGCGGGGCACTACACGCAGGGGGCCATCCGGATGAACGACTCCGCGGCCATCACGCCGAAGGTGAAGGCCACGCTGGTGCACGAGTACGTCCACGCGGTGACGGACGAGCTGGTGGGCAACGAGCGGCTGCCGCGCTGGTTCGCAGAAGGGATCGCCGAGTGGGTGGAGTTCCGCTACCTCGGCGGGGACGGCGCACCGCTGCAGGTGGCGGCCCGCATCCGCGGCGCCGCCGCGCAAGGCGCCCTGCCCACCCTGGAGCAGATGACCGACCGACCGCCCATCCACGCCCCGGATCCCGGCGCTGCCTACGGCTTCTGCGCGCTGGCGGTGCGGGAGCTCGGCCAGCGGGGCGGCTTTCCGGGGCTGCTGCGGCTGATGGAGGACGTGCGCGGCGGCACCCCGTTCGACGAGGCGCTGCGCCAGCGGTTCGACCGCACCCCCGCCACGCTGGACGAGGAGATCCGCCGCGGGCTGGGCAAGCGCTGAACATGGGCGGCGCGGAACTTCCTGCCACGTGCCCAAACGCGTAGACTCTTCCGCCACATCAACGCCGGCGTGTCGCACCCCGTGCCACATCCCGGCCCTCGCCCCGAAGGTGGACGATGTCGGATCAGCAGGCAGAGCTCGAGGAGTTCCGTGCGCTCGACGAGAAGCGGCAGTTTGAGCCGCTGAGCGAAGAGGAGGAGGCCCGCTACCAGGAGCTCCTGTTCCTCCTCGGCGACGCCGCCGCCGCGACGCAGGTGAAGCGCGCGCCGGAGCCCATCGAGCTGGACATCGATCTCTCCGCCCCGGCGGACGAGCCCGTGGCGCTCGCCTCTAACGCGGAGTTCGTGCGCGCGGAGGGCTCGGCCGAGGACGACCGCGGCGTGAGCGTGGACGAAGTGCCCGCGGTCGAGCTCGAGGTGGAGAGCGGGGACCTCAACAGCCTCACCGGCTCGTGGCAGCCCGAGGAAGGCGAGGCCCCCCTCGAGGCACCGCCGCCCATCGAGCTCGACATGGCGGACTCGGATGAGCCCGTGCAGCTCGCCTCCGGCGCGGAGTTCCTGGACAACCCGGAGCTCGTGAACTCCGGGGAGCAGGGCTGGAAGAAGGAGGAGCCCGCCGAGGGCGAGGCGGCCGCCGAGACCCCGTTCGACGAGAACAAGACGATGTTCTCCCTGGGCCCCTCGGACGACGGGGCCGAGGAGGACGGCGACGACGTCGAGGTCGAGGTCGAGGCCGAAGCAGAGGCCGAGGTGGCGGTCGAAGCAGAAGAGGAAGTTCCCCTGGAGCTTGAGTCCTCCCAGGGCGCGACCGCCGTGGGCGCCTTCCCCTCCGCCGAGGACGACAACAAGACGATGTTCTCGCTCGGTCCCGCGGACGACGCCTCCGACGAGGTCGAAGTCGACATGGGCGAGTCCGAGGGGGCGCTCGAGGCCGCTGCGCCCGACTCCACCACCGTGGGCGAAGCCCCTTCCTCCGACGAGGTGGAAGTCGACATGGGCGAGTCCGACGGGGCGCTCGAGGCCGCCGCGCCCGACTCCACCACCGTCGGAGAGGCCCCGTCGTCGGACGACGACAA
>JBDLRJ010000428.1:0-3482 GCA_039800145.1 Pseudomonadota bacterium
TAGGAGCGGTGGTCGTCTCCCACGATTACCGCTCTCTCGCCTCCACGGCGGACGAGGTGTTGATGGTGTCTGAAGGCCGCACGGCGTACCAGGGCAGCGCGGACGGGTTCCTCTCGAGCCCCGTCCCGGAGATCCGCGCCCTGGCGCGACCGGGAGCGGCGGCCGGGGTGGTCCATGGATGACCGGCGGCTCGAGCTGCGCGTGGGGCTCCTGGTGGTGGTTGCGCTCGCCGCGGGCGTGGGCCTGCTCTTTCTCATGGGGGAGCTGTCGTTCGGGGGGACGCCGTCGCTGACGGTGGACCTGTCGCACACGGGGAACGTCATCCGCGGGGCGGCGGTGAAGCTCGCCGGCGTGCCGGTGGGGCGCGTGGAGGAGATCCAGCTGCTCCCGGACCGCCGGGACGCGGAGGGCCAGCCGCTGCCGGTGCGGATCCTCGCGGTGATCACCCCGGAGGCGCGCGCGTCCCTCCGCGCGGATGCCCAGGTGACCGTGGCGAGCCAGGGGCCGCTCGGCGAGTCCTACCTGGAGCTGTCCCCCGGCAGCGACTCCGCACAGGACCTGGCGGAGGGCAAGGCGCTGCGCGGCGTGGATCCCCCGCGGCTGGACATCGTGGCGCAGCGGCTCACCGCGTTCCTGGACGCCGCGAGCAAGGTGCTGGAAGACGATCCCCAGGCCCTCTCCCGTCTCGTGGGCGGCATCCAGGGGCTGACGGGCACGCTGGACGGGGTGCTGACCGAGAACCGCGGCAACCTCCGGACGCTGGGCACGGATCTCTCGGCCGCCGCGCGGGATCTCCGGGCGCTCGCCCAGGTGATGCGCCGGCAGATGGAGCCGGGAGGCCGGGGCGCAACGCTGCTGGACGATGCAGCGGGGACGGCGAAGCTGCTGCGCAGGGATCTCCCGAAGCTGGCGGGGGACGCAGACGAGCTCGTGAGATCGCTCTCCGCGGTCTCGTCCCAGCTCGGGCCCGAGGATGGGCGGAAGCTCAAGGAGGCCCTGTCCCACTACGCCGCGGCGGGCGCCCGGCTGGATTCGCTCGCGGCGCGCGGAGAGCGGATCGTCGCCCGGATCGAAGCGGGTGAAGGGTCCGCCGGCGGGTTCATCAAGGATCCCGCCGTGTACGAGGACCTGAAGGCCTTCGTGACGGACCTGAAGAAGCACCCGTGGAAGGTGCTCTGGAAGGGCGACTGAGCCATCCCGGCGCATCGGCCCTGCGCCACGGTGAGGCAGGTGTCGTGCCGGTGCAGGGCCAAGTCCTTGAACCCACTGCGGCGGCGCGCTGGCAGCACGCTTGCTCCGGACCCGGTGCGTGGGCGCGTCCGGACGGGATCCCCCCGCCCCCGCTCCCCGCAAGGAGTCGTGGCCATGGAAGTCCGTTTCTGGGGTGTCCGGGGCAGCGTGGCAGTGGGTGGCAGTTCGTTCGCGCGGATCGGCGGGAACACCTCCTGCGTGGAGGTGACGAGCGGCGGCGAACGGCTGGTGTTGGACGCGGGCACGGGGCTCCGCGGGCTGGGAGATGAGCTCCTCCGCGGCCCGCAGCCGGTCCGCCTCACGATGCTCTGGTCCCACCTCCACTGGGACCACGTGCAGGGCTTTCCCTTCTTCTCCCCGGCGTGGCTGCCCACCACGCGGCTCACGATGTACGGCCCCGGCCAGGACGGAGATCTCCACCTGCGGGACACCCTGGCCCAGCAGATGACGCCGCCCACGTTCCCCGTGCCGCTGCACTGCATGGCCTCGCGCATGGACTTCCGTCCCGCGCTGCACGGCCAGCCGTTCGAGGTGGGTCCGTTCCGGGTGACGCCGTTCGAGCTGCCGCACCCGCAGGGCTGCCTCGGCTACCGCGTGGAGGCAGACGGGCAGTCCTTCGTCTACGCCACGGACGTGGAGCTGCCCGGGGACTCGCTCCCCGCCCGGGCAGCGCCGTACCTGGAAGGGGCGGACGCGCTGTGCCTGGACGCGCAGTACACGCAGGCCGAGTACGAGGGGAGGAGCGGCCCGAGCCGCAGGGGCTGGGGCCACTCGACGGTGTTGGACGCGGCGCGCGTGGCGGCGCGGGCGGGGGCCCGGCGGCTGCTGCTCTTCCACCACGATCCTGCGCGCACGGACGACCAGGTGGAGATGCTCGCCGAGGAGGCCCGCGGCTGGTTCAAGGCGACGGAGCCTGCGCGCGAGGGGAAGCGGATCCTGCTCACGCCCTCGCACGCCTCGGCGGTGGCCTGATGGGTGCGCCCTGCTATCCTCCGCGGACTCCTCCGCCCATGAACCGCTCCACGGACAGCTCCCGCCTCCTCGTCCCGCTCGGCGGGCTCGTGGACCGGGAGGTGGACCTGGACGCCTACCTCCAGGTGCTGATGGACAAGGTGGCGGCGGCGCTGCAGGCGGACCGCGGGACGCTCTACCTGTTGGATCCTTCGCGCGGAGATCTCTTCTCCCGCGCCGCGCACCTGCCGGAGGTCTCCCAGATCCGGGTGAAGACGGGACAAGGGGTGGCCGGGCGCGTGGCGGAGACCGGGGTGCCGCACAGGTCCGGCGAGGGGCCCCGCTTCGACGGCATCGACCGGCTGACCGGGTACCACACGCACAGCTCGCTCGCGGTCCCGCTGCGGGACCGGCACGGCAGCCTGTTCGGCGTGTTGCAGGTGCTCAACCGGCGGGGCGCCGCGGCGTTCACGGACGAGGACGAGGCGAGGCTGGTGTCCATCGCGGCGCAGGTGGCCTCCGCGCTGGAGGCAACGAGCCTGTACGCGGAGTTGGAGCGCGCGCGCGCGCAGCCGGGTGCCCCGGTGGGGTGGTTCTTCAACCGGATCGTGGGCGAGTCCTCCACCATGCAGCAGGCCTACCGCGTGGCGTCCAAGGCGGCGGCCACCGAGGCCACGGTGCTGCTGCGCGGCGAGAGCGGGACGGGCAAGGAGCTGTTCGCGCGCGCGCTGCACGTCAACAGCCCGCGCAAGGACCGGCCGTTCGTGAAGGTGGACTGCGCGGCGCTTCCCGCGGGGCTGCTGGAGAACGAGCTCTTCGGCCACGAGAAGGGGGCCTTCACCGGCGCGGACACCCGGCAGGCGGGACGGTTCGAAGCGGCGGCAGGCGGGACGGTTTTCATCGACGAACTCGGGGAGCTTCCGCTGGCGGCCCAGGGGAAGTTGCTCCGCGTGCTGCAGGACCGGGAGCTCGAGCGGCTCGGCGGGCACGACGTGGTGAAGGTGGACGTGCGGATCATCGCGGCCACGCACCGGGATCTCGCGCAGATGGTGCGGGAGGGGCGCTTCCGGGCGGACCTCTACTACCGGGTGCGGGTGGTGGAGCTGCAGCTCCCTCCCCTGCGCGAGCGGGGAGCGGAGGACATCGAGCGGTTGGCGCGCCACTTCCTGACTGCCGCGGCGCGGCGGCACCACGTGTCACCCGTGCCCCAGCTCTCGGACGCGGCGGTGGCGCGGATCCTCTCGTGGCGCTGGCCCGGCAACGTGCGCGAACTGGAGAAC
>JBDLRJ010000429.1:0-3962 GCA_039800145.1 Pseudomonadota bacterium
CGCCACCGTCGTCGCGCCGGCCCGGCACACCACCAGGTCCGCCAGCGCGTACGCGCGCGACATGTCGTCGATGAACTCCACCACGTCCGCAGACACGCCCGCGTCCGCGTAGGCCTTCCGCACCTGCTCCACGTCCGCCTTGCCGGCCTGGTGGGTGACGTGGAGCTGCGCGCCCAGGTCCTTCAAGTGCGAGAGCGCCTCCACCACCCGCGCGTTCAAGCCGCGCGCCCCGAGGGAACCGCCGAAGACGAGCAGCTCGAACCGCTCGTGCGCCACCCGGCTGCGCAGGTAGTTCTCCAGCAGCGCCCGGCGAACCGGGTTGCCGACCAGGGAGGTCTTCCCCGCCGAGAAGAAGGCACGCGCCTCCTCGAAGCTCACGAATACTGATTGGACGATCTTGCCGAGCAGCTTGTTGGTGAGCCCGGGCAGCGTGTTCTGCTCCTGCACCGCGGTGGGGACCCGCTGCAGCCACGCCGCCAGCACCACCGGGCCGGAGGCGTACCCGCCCACGCCGATCACGACGTCCGGCTTGTGCTTCCACAGCAGCCACGCGCTCGCGAAGAAGGCCCGCGGCAACGCGAGCAGCCCCTTGAGCAGCTTCAGCGGCCCCATCCCCTTCAGCCCGTGCACCGGGATGGTCTCCAGCGCGTAGCCACTCGCCGGCACCACGCGGGCCTCCAGGCCGCGGTCCGTCCCCACGAACACCACGCGGTTGCGCGGGTGGCGCGTGGAGATCTCGTCCGCGAGCGCGATGCCCGGGAACAGGTGTCCCCCCGTCCCACCGCCGGCGATCATCACCTTCACGCCGTGCCTCCCGCCGCCTGCATCCGCATCACGCCGGACACCGCGCGGCCCCGCGAGCGCTCCGGGGCCCCCGCCCCGATGCTGAGCAGCACCCCGGCCGCGCCCATCAGGATGATGAGCGAGCTGCCGCCGTAGCTGATGAACGGCAACGTCAGCCCCTTGGTGGGCACCAGCCCCATGGCCACCGACATGTTGACGAGCGCCTGGAACGCGATGAGCGAGGTGAGGCCCAGCCCGAGGTACGTCCCGAACGCCTCCGTGGCCCCGAGCGACGCCTTCAACCCGCG
Organism: Pseudomonadota bacterium; assembly: GCA_039800145.1. Lineage (GTDB taxonomy): Bacteria > Myxococcota > Myxococcia > Myxococcales > Myxococcaceae > VGRA01. Next base: position 1,092 of record JBDLRJ010000429.1, read on the forward strand.
CCAGATGACGATCCCGTACAGCCCCGCCACCATCACCACGCCCGCGAGCCCCGTCTCCTCGCCGAGGATGCTGAAGATGAAGTCCGTGTGCGCCTCCGGCAGGAAGTAGAGCTTCTGCAGCCCGTTTCCCAGCCCCAGCCCCCACACCCCGCCGCTCCCGATGGACATGAGCGACTCGGCCACCTGGTACCCCACGTCGTGCCGGTGTGCCCACGGGTCCATGAAGGCCAGGATCCGCTTCATGCGGTACGGAGAGGAGGCGATGGCGTGGTACGCGAACGGCACCGCCAGCAGCACCAGCCCCACCAGGTAGCCCACCTTCGCCCCCGCCGCGAAGAGCATCACGCCGAGCAGGAAGATGAGCGCCACCGAGGATCCGAAGTCCGGCTGCAGCATGCACAGCCCTACCAGCACCCCGCACACCACGAGGTGCGGCAGCACGCCCACGGAGAAGCTCTCCACCTTCTCCTTCTTCTTCGCGAGCGAGTAGGCGAGGTACACGGCCCACGCGAACTTGGCGAGCTCCGCCGGCTGGAAGCTGATGCCCGGCACCCGCAGCCAGCGCCGCGCGCCGCCCACGCTCACGCCCAGGCCCGGGATGAAGAGCGCCAGCAGGCACAGCCCCGCGAGCACCAGCAGGGGCCACGCCCAGCGCGCGAGCCGGCGGTAGCCGAGCTTCATGGCCATCAGCATGGCCCCGAGCCCGAGCACCGCCGCCACCGACTGCCGCTTCAGGTAGTAGAGCGCGTCGTGCAGCTTGTCCTGCGCCGTGACGGCCGAGGCGCTGTAGACCATCACCAGCCCCACGCCCACCAGGGCCAGCACGGCCACCAGCAGCAGGAAGTCGAAGCGGGGTGCGTTTCTGTCCGGGTTAGCCATTTAGACGAGTGCCCTCACCGCGCGCTTGAACTGCTCCCCGCGGTCTTCGAAGTTCTGGAACTGGTCGTACGACGCGCATGCCGGGGACAGCAGAACCGTGTCGCCGGACTTCGCAAGTTCCCGGGCGCGCGTCACCGCCGCCGCGAGCGTCCCGCAGGGGTACACCGGCACCGCCGGCCGGAACGCCGCCTCGATGGCGGGCGCGTCCTGGCCCACCGTCAGCACCCCGGCCACCCGCCCAGCCGCGAGTTCCACGAGCGGCGCGTAGGGCGCCCCCTTCCCCTTCCCGCCGGCGATGAGCCACACCCCCCGCTCGAACGCGCGCAGCGCCACCAGCGTGCTGTCCACGTTGGTGGCCTTGCTGTCGTTGATCCACTCCACCCCGTCCAGCGTCTGCACGTACTCCATGCGGTGCGAAAGACCGGGGTAGGCATCCAGGCCGCGCTGAAGTCCCGCCACGTCCGCCCCGCACGCCTGCGCGAGCAGTACCGCCGCGAGCGCGTTCTCCGCGTTGTGCGCGCCGCGGAGCGCGCGGTTGCGCAGCTGAAGCCGCTCGCCCCCCGGCAGCGTGAGCACACCGCCCTCCGCACGCGCGAGCCGCGCCACCTCCACCACCTGCGTCCGCCCGGAGACGAGGAAGCCCACGCGCTCGCCCCGGCCCGTGTCCCGCGCCGTCCATCCATCCGCCGCGTTCACCACGGCCACGCCCGAGGAATCCTGCCGCGCGAAGATCCCCGCCTTCGCCGCCGCGTACGCCGCCATGTCCGGGTAGCGGTCCAGGTGATCCGGCTGCAGGTTGAGGAACGCCGCCGCGTCCAGCTTCAGCGCATCCACCCCTTCCAGCTGGAAGGAAGAGAGTTCCACCACGTAGCTGTTGCACGCCTCGCCCGAGAGCGCGGCCTCGGACAGCGCGGTGCCCAGGTTCCCGCCGACGAACACCTTCCGCCCCGCCGCGCGCAGGAGCTCACCGGTGAGCGCCGTGGTGGTGCTCTTGCCGTTCGTGCCGGTGATCCCCACCCACTTCGCGGACGGCGCCTGGCCCTTCAGCACGCGGTAGGCGAGCTCCACCTCGCCCCACACCCGCCCCGCGCTGCGCGCCCCCTGCAGCTCCGGGTTCGACAGCGGAACGCCGGGACTCACCACCACGCGCGCGGCGCGACCGAGCCGGTCGGCCGTGGGCGCCCCCACCTCCACCCCCTGGATGCCGGCCGCCCGCAGGGACGCTGCCACGTCCGCGGCGGCCTTCTGGTCCACCACCGTCACGCGCGCACCCAGCCGCTGCAGCAACCGCACCGCGCCGAGCCCGCTCTTGCCGAGCCCGTACACCACCACGTCCTCCCCTGCCTCCACCGGGACCATGCGCGCGCTACCTCAACTTGATGGCGAGCAGCGCGAGGCCGCCGCACAGGATGGAGAGGATCCAGAACCGCACGATGATGCGCGGCTCCGGCCAGCCCGAGAGCTCGAAGTGGTGGTGCAGCGGAGCCATCTTGAAGATGCGCTTGCCCGTCCGCTTGAACCACGTCACCTGCAACATCACGGAGAGGATCTCCGCGAGGAACACCGCGTGGACGATGGTGGAGACCACCTCGTTCTTGCTCAGCACCGCGAGCATCCCCAGCGCCCCGCCCAGCGCCAGCGCCCCCAGGTCCCCCATGAACACCGAGGCCGGGTAGGTGTTGAACCAGAGGAACGCCGTGCCCGCGCCCACCAGCGCCGCGCAGAACACCGCCAACTCCGCGCCGCCCGCCACCTGCGGCAGACCGAGGTACTTCCACATGGGCACGCCCACCAGCCGCTGCGCCCCGTCCACCGTGACCACGTCCGCGAGGTTGATGCTGCTGCCGGCCACGTAGCAGAGCACCGCCCACACCAACCCCGCGACGATGGTGGGACCGATTGCAAGACCGTCCAATCCATCCGTCAGGTTCACCGCGTTGGAGGTGCCCACCACCACGAAGAAGCCGAACAGCACGTAGGCCCAGCCGAGGT
>JBDLRJ010000430.1:0-16163 GCA_039800145.1 Pseudomonadota bacterium
GCCTGCGCCCCGTCCGCTACTTCAAGGGCGTGCCCTCGCCGGTGAAGACGCCCGAGAAGGTGGACATGGTGATCTTCCGCGAGAACACGGAGGACATCTACGCCGGCATCGAGTTCGAGGCCGGGACGGACAAGGTGAAGAAGGTCCTCGCGTTCCTCAAGCAGGAGTTCCCCAAGGACTTCGACAAGATCCGCTTCCCGGAGACCACCGGCATCGGCATCAAGCCGGTGTCCCGCGAGGGCACGGAGCGGCTCGTCCGCTCCGCGATCGAGTACGCGATCTCGCAGAAGCGCAAGAGCGTCACCTTCGTCCACAAGGGCAACATCATGAAGTTCACCGAGGGGGCCTTCCGCACCTGGGGTTACGCCCTGGCGGAGAAGGAGTTCGGTGACCGCGTGTACACCTGGGACGCGTGGGAGCGGACCAAGGCGGCGAAGGGCGAGGACGCTGCCAACGCCGAGCAGAAGGAGGCGCTCGCCCGGGGACGCGTGCTGGTGAAGGACTCCATCGCGGACATCACGCTGCAGCAGGTCCTCACGCGCCCGGACGAGTTCGACGTGATCGCCACGCTGAACCTGAACGGCGACTACCTGTCGGACGCGCTCGCGGCACAGGTGGGCGGCATCGGGATCGCGCCGGGCGGCAACATCAACTACGTGAGCGGCCACGCCATTTTCGAGGCCACGCACGGCACGGCGCCGAAGTACGCCAACCTGGACAAGGTGAACCCGGGCTCGGTGATCCTCTCCGGCGAGATGATGCTGCGCCACCTCGGCTGGAACGAGGCTGCGGACCTCATCATCAAGGGCATGGACCGCGCCATCGCGGCGCGCACCGTCACCTACGACTTCGCCCGCCTGATGAAGCAGGAGTCGCAGGGGACCGTGACCGAGGTGAAGTGCAGCGAGTTCGGCCAGGCCATCATCAGCCACATGTAGTTCAACCCTTTTCAACCCTCACACCGGAGTCACACACCATGGCGAAGAAGAAGATTGCACTCATCGGCGGTGGTCAGATCGGCGGCAACCTGGCGCTCCTCTGCGTCCAGAAGGGGCTCGGCGACGTCGTCCTGTTCGACATCCCGGCGGCCCAGGGGATGGTCAAGGGTAAGGCCCTGGACATCAACCAGCTGTCGGCGGTGGACGGCTACGACTGCCGCGTGACCGGCACCACCAACTGGGCGGACTGCGCCGGGGCGGACGTGGTGATCATCACCGCGGGCGTGCCGCGCAAGCCCGGCATGACGCGCGAGGATCTCCTCGAGATCAACCTGAAGATCATCAAGGACGTGGCGGCCAACCTGAAGGTGCACTGCCCCAACGCCTTCGTGATCAACGTGGCCAACCCGCTGGACGCCATGGTGTTCGCGCTGCAGAAGATCACCGGCTTCAAGAAGAACATGGTGGTCGGCATGGCGGGCGTGCTGGACACCAGCCGCTTCAAGTGCTTCGTGGCCGAGGCGCTCAACTGCTCCATCGCGGACGTGGAGGCGCTGGTGCTCGGCGGCCACGGGGACGACATGGTGCCGGTGCTCCGCACGGCCACCGTGGGCGGCGTGCCGCTCACCTCGCTGCTCCCGAAGGAGAAGCTGGACGCCATCACCGAGCGCACGCGCAAGGGCGGCGGCGAACTCGTGGCGCTGTACGGCAACGGCTCCGCCTACTTCGGGCCGGCGGCCTCCTCCATCGCCATGGCGGACGCGTTCCTCAACGACCGCAAGCGGATCCTCCCTGCCGCGGCCCTCTGCGAGGGCGAGTACGGCATCAAGGATCTCTTCTTCGGCGTGCCGGTCACCATCGGCGCGGGCGGCGTGGAGAAGATCCACGAGATCCAGCTGAACGACGAGGAGAAGGCCATGATGGCCAAGTCGCTCGCGTCGGTGTCCAAGACGGTGTCCGAGGTGAAGCTCTAGGCGTCACCGTTTTCCCCGGCGCGCGCGGACGGGGAGAAGGGGAGACTGATGCCCGGCATCGGTTCCCCTCATCCCGCCGGCGCGCTGGGACTTTCGTTCGTGGCCGCAGGTCGGTAACCATTCCCGGCAGGCGGCGTCGTCCCCAGGAGGCAGTCCAGTCATGGCAGAGGTCTCTGCAAACGCAGGTCGGTTCACGGTGGTGGGCGGTGGTCTCGCGGGGCTGATGACGGTCATCAAGCTCGCGGAGGCCGGCTGCAAGGTGGACGTGCTGTCCATCGTCCCGGTGAAGCGCTCCCACTCGGTGTGCGCCCAGGGCGGCATCAACGGCGCGGTGAACACCAAGGGTGAAGGCGACCACCCGGACATCCACGTGAAGGACACGCTGCGCGGCGGTGACTTCCTCGCCGAGCAGACCTCCGTGAAGGGGATGTGCCACGCGGCCCCCGGCATCATCTACCTGCTGGACCGCATGGGCGTGACGTTCAACCGCACGGCGGAGGGGCTGCTGGACTTCCGCCGCTTCGGCGGCACGCTGCACCACCGCACCGCGTTCGCGGGGGCCACCACGGGCCAGCAACTGCTCTACGCGCTGGACGAGCAGGTTCGGCGCTACGAGGCCGAGGGCAAGGTCACGAAGTACGAGTACTGGGAGTGGCTCGGCACCGTGAAGGACGAGTCCGGCCGCTGCGTGGGCAGCGTGGCCATGGATCTCAAGACCATGGAGATCCGCACCTTCCCGGCGGACGCCGTGTGCCTCGCCACCGGCGGTCCCGGGATCGTCTTCGGCCGGTCCACCAACTCGGTCATCAATACCGGCACCGCGGCGGGGCGCGCCTACATGGAGGGCGCCATCTACGCCAACGGCGAGTTCATCCAGGTGCACCCCACCTCCATCCCCGGCGAGGACAAGCTCCGCCTGATGAGCGAGTCCGTCCGCGGCGAAGGCGGCCGCGTGTGGGTCCCCCGGAAGAAGGGTGAGACGCGCGACCCGCGCCAGGTCCCCGAGTCCGAGCGGTGGTACTTCCTCGAGGAGCGCTACCCCAAGTACAAGAACCTCGTCCCCCGCGACGTGGCGACGCGGGAGATCTTCTCCGTCTGCCGTGACATGGGCATGGGGATCGACGGCCGGGACGCGGTGTTCCTGGACGTGACCCACATCCCGGCGCGTACCCTGGACCAGAAGATCAAGGGCGTGATGGAGATCTACGAGAAGTTCGTGGGGGACGACCCGCGCGTCACCCCCATGAAGATCTTCCCCGGCATGCACTACTCCATGGGCGGCCTGTGGGTCTCCTTCGAGGCGGATCCCCGCACGCACACCCCGGTGGACGGCAGCCCGAAGAACCAGCAGACCAACATCCCCGGCCTGTTCGCTTCCGGCGAGGCAGACTACGCCTACCACGGCGCGAACCGGCTCGGCGCCAACTCGCTGCTGAGCTGCATCTACGGCGGCATGCTCGCCGGGCCCTCCATGATCTCGTACTCGAAGAACCACGCACCGGGGAAGGTCCCGGACGCGGTGTTCGAGAGCGCCCGCAAGTACTGGGTGGACCGCTTCGAGACCATGCGGAAGATGTCCGGCAAGGAGAACGCGTACCAGATTGCCCGCGAGCTCGGTGACGTGATGACCGAGAACGTGACGGTGGTCCGCTACAACGACCGTCTCCAGAAGACCATGGACAAGATCAAGGAGCTGAAGGCGCGCTGGGCGCAGTGCAACGCGCTGGACACCGGCCACCACGCCAACCGCTCCATCTCCTACCTGAACCAGGTGTGGAACATGCTGGAGCTGGGCGAGGTGATCACCTACTCGGCGCTGCTCCGCGACGAGTGCCGCGGCGCGCACTACAAGCCGGACTTCAAACTCCCCGAGCCGAAGACCAAGGATCCGCGCGAGGACGCAGAGTGGATGAAGCAGTGGCAGGCGCAGCGTGACCGCTGGGCCAAGTCCACGCTCGGCAGCTGGACCGGCAAGGACACGCCCTCCATCCGCTACGAAGATCTCCCCACGCCGGTGCTCGAGGCCGAGCCCCGCTGGTACGCCTGACGCCCAGCCAAAGGAACCACGACCATGGACAACGCGACTTCCACCTCGGTCTCTGCCCCCCAGTCCGCCGCCACCGGCGGCAAGACGATCACCCTGCGCGTGTGGCGGCAGGACTCCTCCGGCACCGAGGGGCGCTTCGAGGAGTTCAAGATCCCCTACCGCCGCGGCTTGAACGTCATCTCCTGCCTCATGGAGGTGCAGCGCAACCCCGTCACCGCGGACGGCAAGACGACCACCCCGGTGGTCTGGGACAGCAACTGCCTGGAGGAGGTCTGCGGCAGCTGCACCATGAACATCAATGGCAAGGTGCGCATGGCCTGCAGCGCGCTCGTGGACAAGGTGATGGGCGCGGACGGGCTCATCACGCTCGAGCCCCTGCGGAAGTTCCCGCTGGTGCGGGATCTCACCGTGGACCGCCAGCGCATGTTCGAGGCGCTCAAGAAGGTGAAGGCGTGGGTGCCGGTGGACGGGACGCACAACCTCGGCCCCGGCCCCCGCCAGAGCCCGGCGGACCAGCAGGTGATGTACACGCTCTCCACGTGCATGACGTGTGCGTGCTGCCTCGAGGCCTGCCCGCAGGTCACCGTGGACAACGACTTCATCGGCGCGGCCGCCATCAGCCAGGCTCGGCTCTTCAACATGCACCCCACCGGCAAGATGAACGCTGCCGAGCGCGTGCGCGGCCTCATGGGCGAGGGCGGCATCCAGGACTGCGGCAAGGCGCAGAACTGCGTGGAGGTCTGCCCCAAGGAGATCCCCCTCACCACCTCCATTGCGCAGATGAACCGTGCGGTCACCAAGCAGGTGGTGAAGGATCTCTTCTACGACGAGGACGAGTCCCGCGGCGCCTCCGGTCCGGGCTAGTCGACCGGGCAGGGGCAAGAGAGTCCTTCAGCGGGGCGACTCCTCACGGGGAGCCGCCCCGCGGCCATTCTGGCCTCACGAGGGGAGCTTCCGCAGCCGCCTGCGGAGGTGCCGCCACGCCCCCGGCTCGCGGGCGGGGAGCAGCACCGGCCGGGGCCGGGTGTGGCGGGCCTGCAGCCGGGCGAGCTCCGAGAGCGCCCGTTCAGGGGTGCACCAGGAGAGCGCCCGCTCGAGCTGGCGGGGCTCCAGTGCGTGGAGTTCCACGGCCGGGAGATCCTTCTCCATGGTGCCTACGTCCTCCCCGTCCCGTAGGCCCGCGCCACCTTGCGTCCCACCGCCAGCCCCGAGCGGTAGGTGATGCCGTGGGCGAACAGGTAGCGGCGGAAGATCTCCTCCGCGTGCTCGAACCGGCGGTGTGCCCAGTTCGCCCGCGGGTGGCCGAACTTCTCCGAGATCTCCTGGAACCCGGCGCCCCTCAACCTGAGCGCGAGCACGTCGAACAGCTCCGGTCCCATCTCCAGCCGCAGGGCCTCCGCGTGGCGGGGCGCCTCCACGAAGCGCTGGTAGTACTCGTCCGGCGTGGGGGCGTCCGTGGGCACCTCCGAGACCCCCTCTCCCTCCAGCGGAGACTCGCTCCCCGGGCCGAACTGGCGGAAGAGCAGGGCCGCCACGTCGTTGGGCGCAGAGGCGAGACCGGGCTGCTGCTGGACGAGCACGCGGGCGGCCGCCGCCACCGCCTCTGCCTGCCACTCGCCGAATTCGTCCTGGAGCCGGGCGGGCATCACCTGCGCCTGCGCAGGAGGCGATCCGGACAGTGCAGCCCGGACGTGTCCCCGGAGCGTTCGCAGCAGGTTCCAGTGCGGCAACCGCTCGGTCCAGAGCTGGCGGAGACGCCGGCTCACCGCACCACGCAGCCTGGTCTCGTCCGGCAACGACAACATCCGCTCCAGCTGGCGGCGCCCGGAGGGTTGTGCCGAGGACACCACGAAGTCCGACAGGAGCTCCTCTTCCAGTTCCTCCGTGAAGCGGTCCCGGAGCATCCGCTTCAACACCGGCCTCAACGCACCGACGAGCGGCGCGAGGGAGTGGCCGTCGTGCAACGCCTCGAGCGCCGGACGCAGCGGCGGACGGCTCGGGCGGGAGGAGGAAGGGGAAGAGGGCATAGGCGGGGGTTCCTTTCTGGGTTTTGGGGTATGGCACGGCGGTCTGACATTCCCGGGGCGACGGCCGAGAGCGAAATGCCAGGGGACCACGGACTGCAGAGAAGCGGGAGCTGCGTCATCGGTCGGGCATTGCCACCGCTGCGCCAGGGGCGCCGGTTGGCCGGAGGTCAGAGGGCCCGTCCCTCGCTCCGTCTGGGATGGTGAGGCTTTGAAGCGGGACAGACCATACACAATTCCGCAGGCTGGAGTCAACTGGCCCTGCTGGAAATGTCTGTCTTCACCCCTCTGCTGCAGCGGGGCGGAGCGTCACCTGGACCGACTTGTACGTGGGCGTGTTGCTCCCGCGGGCGGTGCTGTCCAGGGGGACGAGCACGTTGGCCTCGGGGAAGTAGGTGGCCACGCAGCCGCGCGGGATGGGGTAGGTGAGCGCCCGGAAGCCGCGGGCGGTGCGGAGCTCCTCGGCCGCAGCGCCCGGCGCACGGAAGTGGCTCACCAGGTCCACGGGTGCCCCCTCGCGCAGTCCCAGCGCGGCGAGATCCGCCTCGTTCACCAGCACCACCCGGCGCTCGTCCGCCACGCCGCGGTAGCGGTCCTGCATCCCGTAGACGGTGGTGTTGTACTGGTCGTGGGTCCGGATGGTCATCATCACGAACCGGCCCTCCGGTGGCGCCGTCCGGGGGACCGGGTGCACCGTGAAGGCGGCCTTCCCGCTCGAGGTGTCGAACTGCCGGGCATCCCGGACCGCGTTGGGAAGGTAGAAGCCGCCGGGCCGGGCCGCCCGCTCGGAGAAGTCCTCGAAGCCCGGTACCACGCGCGAGATGTGCGCCCGGATGAGCCCGTAATCGGACGCCAGCCGGGACCAGTCCACGGGGGCCTTCCCCAGGGTGGCCTCCGCCACGCCCGCGACGATGGCCACCTCGCTTCGCAGCGCGGGCGAGACGGGCGCGAGCGTCCCGCGCGAGGCGCTCACCACGCCCATGGAGTTCTCCACCGTGACGAACTGGGGCCCGCTGGACTGCACGTCGCGCTCGGTGCGGCCGAGGCAGGGGAGCAGCAGCGCGGTGTCACCGGTCACCAGGTGGGAGCGGTTGAGCTTGGTGGCCACGTGGACGGTGAGCTCGCACCGGCGCAGCGCGCGCTCGGTGGCCCCGGTGTCCGGTGAGGCCGAGAGGAAATTCCCTCCCACGGCGAACAGCACCTTCACCGTCCCGTCCCGCATGGCGCGGATGGAGTCCACCACGTCGTGGCCGTGCCGGCGGGGCGGGGTGAAGGAGAACTCGCGCCCGAGCGCCTCCAGGAACGGCTCCGGGGGCTTCTCGTAGATGCCCATGGTCCGGTCGCCCTGGACGTTGCTGTGGCCGCGCACCGGGCAGACGCCCGCGCCCTCGCGCCCCACGTGCCCGCCGAGCAGCAGCAGGTTCACGATCTCCTGGATGTTGCCGACGGCGTTCTCGTGCTGCGTGAGCCCCATGGCCCAGCAGGCGATGACGCGCTTCGAGCGGGCGACGACCCGGCCCACCTCCCGGATGTCCGCCGCGGCCACGCCGCTCTCCCGTTCGATCTCCTCCCACTCCACGCGTGCGAGCGCATCCCGGTACGCTTCGAAACCGGTGGTGCGCGTGCGCAGGAACTCCTGGTCCAGCACGGTGCCCGGCGCCTCCGCCTCCGCGGCGAACACCTCCTTCGCGAGCCCCTTGAGCAGCGCCACGTCTCCGTTGATCCGGACCGGCAGGTGGTGCGTGGCGAGGGGCGTGGCGCGCCCCACCCAGCCCGTCACCTCCTGCGGATTCTTGAAGGAGGTGAGGCCCGCCTCGGGAAGCGGGTTGACGCTGACGATCGTGCAACCGCGGCGCGCGGCCGCCTGGAGCGTGGTCAGCATCCGCGGGTGGTTGGTGCCCGGGTTCTGGCCAATCACCAGGATGCAGTCCGCCTTCGCGAAGTCGGCCAGGGTCACCGTCCCCTTCGCCACGCCCAGCGTCTCCTTGAGCGCCACGCCGCTGCTCTCGTGGCAGAGGTTGGAGCAGTCCGGGAGGTTGTTGGTCCCGTACGCGCGGACGAACAGTTGGTACAGGAACGCCGCCTCGTTGCTGGTGCGGCCGGACGTGTAGAACGTGGCTGCGTCCGGCGAAGGGAGCCCCTTCAGCGTGGCGCCGACCCGGGCGAATGCCTCCTCCCAGGAGATGGGCGTGTAGTGGGCGGCGCCGGGCAGGCGGACCAGCGGCTCGGCGAGCCGCCCCTGCTGTCCGAGCCAGAACTCGTCACGCGCCAGCAGCTCGTCCACCGGGTGCGCGGCGAACCACCCCGCGTCGAGCAGGCCCGTCATCGCCTCGTCCGCGACGGCCTTGGCGCCGTTCTCGCAGAACTCCGCTGCGCTGCGGTGGCCGTCCGGATCGGGCCAGGCGCAGCCGGGGCAGTCGTAGCCGTCGAACTGGTTGACGGTGCGCAGCGCGTTGAAGGCCTTGAGCACGCCCATGCGCGTGACGGCGTGGCGCATGGCGTTGGCGACGGCCGTGGGGCCGCCCGCGGAGAGCTGGGGTTTCGTCACGCGAGGATCCTCCCTGCCCCGGAGTAGAGGTTGAAGCGTCCCTCTCGCACGAAGCCGGCGAGCGTGAGCCCCTGCCGCTCGGCCAGCTCCACCGCGAGGCTCGAGGGGGCGCCCACCGCGAGCAGCACGCGGAGGCCGGCCATGGCAGCCTTCTGCACCAGCTCGAAGCTGGCGCGCCCGCTGACGAGCGCCACGTGCCCGGCGAGCGGCAGCCTGCCGGCGAGGAAAGCTGCGCCCACCACCTTGTCGAACGCGTTGTGGCGCCCCACGTCCTCGCGGATCCACTCGAGCGCACCGCCCGCGGTGAACAGCCCGGTGGCGTGTATCCCACCGGTGGAGGCAAAGGCCGCTTGCGCCTCCCGGAGCAGGACCGGCAGGCGCGCGAGGTGCGCCCCCGAGAGGGTGGGGGTCAGCTCCCGCACAGGGGGGCACTCGGGCATCGCCACGGCGTCGAGGGATCCCTTCCCGCACGCGCCGCACGAGGAGCTGGTCCAGGTGGTCCGTTCCGCCCTCGCGGTGTCCACGTGCAGCCCCTGGCGCAGCGACACCTCGACCGTGTTGGGCTCGAGTCCCGGCCGCACGTCCGCGAGATCGGAGCGTCCGCGGAGAATGCCCTCGGAGACCAGGTACCCCACGGCGAGCTCCGCGTCGTGGCCGGGGGTGCGCATGGTGACGGTCAACACCTTTCCGTTCACCCGGATCTCCAGCGGCGCCTCGACGGCCACGAGATCCTCGGCATCGTGCAATCGGCCCCCCCGGAGATGGGTGACGCGGAAGGGTAAGACGGCCTCGGCCATGGTTCCAGGACTATAGCGGGTTGTCCCAGGGGCAGCGGATTTCAGCCGCCCCGGTGGTGCATCTCGAGGGCGGGACGGGCCTGCAGTTCCTCCGCGGACGCGAGCGGACCCCTCGCGTTCAGCCGGGCGCGCTCCTCGGCACCGCGGTCTGTCCTCGAACCCCACACTTCGGCGAGCCGGGTGCGGAGCGCGCCGTCGCCTTCGCCGCCGCGTAGCAGTGCGCGGAGATCGGATCCGCGGGTGGCGTAGAGGCAGGTCAGGAACTGCCCCTCCGCGGTGAGCCGTGCGCGGTCACAGGTACCGCAGAACGGCTGGGTAGTGGACGAGACAATGCCGAAGACCTGTCCGTTGCCTCGCCGGAATCGCTCTGCGGGAGCGCTCCCGCGGCCGGGAAGTGGGACGGGCACCGCACCGTCCAGGGAAGCCAGGCGCGCGAGCAGTTCCGCGCGCGTGACGACCTGGTCCGACCGCCACCGCGTGGCGCCACCCACGTCCATGTACTCGATGAAGCGGATCTCGGCGTCCCGCTCGCGGGCGAAGTCCAACAGCGCTGGCACCTCGTCGTCGTTCACCCCGCGCATGAGCACGGTGTCGATCTTGATCCCGCCGAAGCCTGCAGCTGCCGCGGCCTCGAGCCCCCGGAGAACGTGCGCGTGCAGGGGGCGCCGTGTGAGCGCCGTGAAGCGTTCCGCGGACAGCGTATCCAGGCTGATCGTCAGCTGCCGCAGCCCTGCGTCCTTGAGTGCCTGCGCCTGCTCGGACAGCAAGACGCCGTTCGTGGTGAGCGCCAGCTCGGGGATGCCTGCGTCTGCGAGCATCCGGACCAAGCGTGGGACGTCCCGTCGGACCAGCGGTTCGCCGCCCGTGATCCGGACCTTGTAGACCCCCAGTGCCTGGCACTGCACGACCACCCGGTGAAGTTCCTCGAAGGTCAGCAGGTTGGGCCGGGGAATCCACGCGTAGTTCGCCTCCGGCATGCAGTACGCGCAGCGGAGGTTGCACCGGTCCGTCACGGACACCCGGAGGGTTCGGAGCGGACGGCTGTGACGATCCTGGATCACCGGCAGCTTGGAGCCGCCGAGGGCGGGAGGAGGTTCATGCAAGACCTGTGAACCCTATTCCACGGCCTTGGCTCCAAGGGCAACACCCCCGTTCGTCCAACCTCCCGAGGTCCGGTTCCATGCACCGTACGCTGGGCGCACTCGCGCTCCTCTGTTCCCTCTCTGCCCTGGCCCAGGACGCCTTCATCTCGGCAGACGACGCCCTCAAGCTGGTAGGAAAGGAGGGTGTCCGCTTCGTCGCCGCGGACAGCGAGCGAGACTACGAGAAGGGCCACATCCCAGGGGCCGTGGAGGCCTTCGCACACGATCTCCAGCTCCTGGACGACGTGCGCGCGTGCAAGGGCCTTCCCATGTGCGAGGCCGCGGCGTTCGACTACATCGGCAAGAGGCTGGGCGTGGACGCCGCGACGCAGGTTGTCGTCTACGACGCTGGGATGGGGGTCAACGCCAGCGGGGACTGGTTCTTCCTCAAGCTCTACGGACACAAGAACGTGAAGATCCTCGAAGGCGGCATGGCCGCCTGGAAGGCGAAGGGCGGCCCCGTGGAGGAGGGAAAGGGCAAGCCGGTTGCAGCCAAGGCGTTCAAGGGCGACGTGCAGTGGTCCATGATCGCCTCGCGCGCGGACGTGGAAGCGGTGGTGAAGGACCCGTCGAAGGCGCTGCTCCTGGACTCACGCCACAAACTCGAGGAGTACACAGGGAAGGAGCTGCTCGGCGGCCTGTCCAAGCCGGGCAAGGAGATAACCGTGGCGCGCGGCGGCTTCATCCCCGGCGCGGTCTTCTCCCCGTGGACCAAGTACGCCGGCAACAAGGACGCCGAGGCGGCCAAGCCCACGCTGAAGGACACGAAGGACCTGCAGAAGCAGCTCGAGAAGCTGAAGAAGAATGGCTACGACCCTGCGAAGCCGGTCATCACCTACTGCCACGTTGGCCTGGGCCGTGGTTCCTTCCAGTACCTGGCGCTGCTGAAGGCCGGCCACGCGAACACGAAGGTGTACGTGGGAGGCTGGAGCGAGTGGGGCAACACGCCGGATCTCCCGTTGGGCAAGCAGGAGTGAACTGAGATGATTCCTGCCCTCAAGGGTCTGCTCACGGGCATGGCGTTAGGCATCGTCCTGTACAAGGTCGGTGCCAGCCGTTTTTCCCGTGTTATCGGCATGCTCACCTTGCGCGACACCAAGGTGATGAAGTTCGCCTTCACCGCGGTCGCGACGGCGTCCTTCGTCTACGGCTTTGCTGCCGTCCTCGGCGTGGCGGAGGGGCTGGACCTGGTGCCCCGCGTGATGCAGTTCACGGGGTACGCGCACCTGCTGGGCGGGGTGATCTTCGGCGTTGCCATGGGCACGACCGGGACCTGCCCCGGCACGTGCGTGGCGAAGGCAGGCGGCATGGGCGGGCAGAATCGCTTCGCCGCGCACTTCTCGATCCTCGGGCTTCTGCTCGGGGTGCTTGCGTACTCGTTGGTAAAGGCGCCCCTGTCTGACTCGGGCATCATCGCCGCGCACGCGAAGCCGCTGACGCTCCACGGTCTCCTCGGGCTGCCCTATGGCGTCGTGGCCATGGCGTGGGGCGTGATGTTCTTCGTCATCGCGGTGGGGGTGGACCGGTTTACGCCGGAGAAAACATACCGGGCGTCCCACGAGCGGCGTACCTGGGTGGATTTCCTCCGGGGCGAGTGGAGTTGGCTGGCCTCAGGCGTGATCGGTGGCCTCGTCATCGTCGCCGCCACCATGCAGGGGGGCTTCATCGGCTTCTCTGGCGCGCTGCTCGCGCTCGTGGGGAGCGTGTCGCACCTCGTGGGGTACCCGCTGGAGTTGGTGCCGAAGATCACAGACGACATCCTGTGGCGTGCGGCGCTGATCGTCGGCGCGTTCCCCGGTGGCCTGGTCGCGAGGGCGTTCTCCTATCCCTCGGAGGCAGCGGTCCGGGCTGCCGTGAAGCCCCGCTTCAACCCCGCGGCAGCGGCAAAGTCGTTCGCCGGGGGCTTCGGACTGTCGCTCGGGGCCATGGTCGGCGGCGGGTGCACCACGGGGGCCTTCATTGCGGCATGGCCGACCCTCTCGGTGGGAAGCCTGGCCATGGGCGGAACCTTCTTCGCCGCCTCCATGCTCACCAGCAACGCACTGCTCGTGCTCCGCCGCCTGGACTTCTCCGAGGCGCAGCGGATCGGTGACGAGGTCTACGACTGATGAGCACGTCCGTTCGCGCCATGTTCCTGGTCCTGATCGCGGGGATGATCTCCGCGGTTGCAACGCTCCACGTGAAGAACAGCCAGGCCGAGTCTCAACTCCGGGGGGCAAGGCCGTGAAG
Organism: Pseudomonadota bacterium; assembly: GCA_039800145.1. Classification (GTDB taxonomy): domain Bacteria; phylum Myxococcota; class Myxococcia; order Myxococcales; family Myxococcaceae; genus VGRA01. The sequence continues at coordinate 12,700 of JBDLRJ010000430.1, forward strand.
CGTTTCGAAGCGCTGGTGTACGCCGCGGTGCTCGCAGTCCTGTCGTTGATGTTGGTGGCGGAAGGGCGCCGTGCGACGAAGCTCGCGGCGCAACAGGCCATCGCGCCGAAGGCTCTCTACGCCCAGCTGTCCAACCCGAAGGTCCAACTGCAGGTCGTCGATCTCCGCGACTACGACGACGATCACTTCCTGGACGCACACATCCCCGGCGCCATCCCCTTCCCGGGATGTGACCTGTCCCGGGCGCCAGGCCGGGCGCGTGACCGTGCGTACCCGTACGTGGCCACGGTCCTCGTCACAGAGTCCGGGGATCCTTCGGCGCTCGCGGCCTGCGCGTCGCACTTTGGGCAGGTCCGCCTGCTCGCCGGCGGCATGGACGCTTGGAGCAACGCGAACCTTCCCGAGGACACCGGTGACTATGTCCCACCGAAGGCCGGCGGTGGCGGTGGGTGTCTGTAGGGCAGTCCACGTCGGTCTTCGCAGTCCACGGAAGCGCGCATGTCCATCTCACGCCGTGATGCCCTGAGAAACCTGCTGTTCGGCACCGTCGCTGCCGGCGTGGCAGCCAAGGTGCCAACGGCAGAGGCGAAGGAATTCTCGGATCCCCAGCCGGTCCGCGTGGACGATCCGCGCAAGTCCTATCCGGACACCCAGACGACGGAGGACTTTTACCGGGCGGAGTTCCAGGCCGTCCGCGGTAACCCGGACGAGCGCGGCTTCGCGTACCACTGCGTCAACTGCCAGGGGAACTGCGCGTTCGAGGTCTGGACCGAGAACGGCAAGGTCACGCGCGAGAACCAGTCAGCCTCTTACCCGCAGTTGGCGCCGAACCTGCCGGACGCCAACCCACGTGGATGCAACAAGGGGTCTCAGCACAGCCAGGTGATGTACGAGGCCGACCGCCTGCTCTATCCCATGAAGCGCGCAGGGGAGCGTGGCTCGGGGAAGTGGAAGCGGATCAGCTGGGACGAGGCGATCACCGAGATCGCCGAGAACCTCCACCGGGGACTGGTGGAGAAGGGCCCCTCGTCCAACTACGTGCACATCGGTGCGGGTGTCCTCACCGAGGCGCGTGCGGCGTCCATCAAGCGACTCGGCTCCCTCATCGGCGCGGTGCGCCCGTATATCGCCAGCTACGTGGGGGACATGTTCCCCGGCGTCACGGTGGTGTACGGCGAAGGAAACATCGGCTGCACGTACGACTTCGTGTTCACCACGAACGTGGCGGTCTTCTGGGGCTGCAACCCAAACACGTCCCGGATCCCGGATGCGCACTACCTCTGGGAGGGGAAGTACAACGGCTCGAAGATCATCGTCATCACGCCCGAGTTCAACTCCACGGCCATCCATGCCGACCTGTGGGTGCCGCTCAAGGCGGGGTACGACGGACACCTCGCGCTGTCGATCATCCACCGCATCATCCAGCGCAAGCTGTTCAGGCCGGAGTTCCTCAAGGAGTACACCGACCTCCCGTTCCTCGTCCGCAAGGACACGAAGGAACTGGTGCGGCTGTCAGATGTCGCGCTCGACGCGAAGGGCTTCGACGGCGCCAGCGCCAGGCTGTTCGGCGAGCACCCGCACGAGTGCTTCCTCGCCTTCAACACGAAGAACAGGAAGTTCACCGCCATGCCCGGGACCGAGGGCAGCGGCGTAGAGACGCTGCGCCTGCAGGACATGGACTGGGACATCGACCCGGCCTTGAACGGCAGCTGGAAGCTCACGCTCAAGGACGGAAAGCAGGTCCAGGTCACCACCGCCTTCGAGCTCTTCAAGAAGGAAGTGGCTGCGTTCGCGCCGGAGAAGGTGCAGAAGTTGACGGGCGTCCACCCGTCCATCGTGGACGAACTGGCCACGGATCTCACGAAGGCGAAGGTGAGCCTGGTCACCATGGGCTTCGCGGTGGGTAAGCACTTCAACGGGATGCTCTCCCAGCGCGCCATCGCGTCCCTCACCGCGTTTTGCGGGAAGCTCGGCCCCGAGGGCGGACTCAACACCGAGAACGAGTGGAACATCAGCGGGCTGGAGGGCTTGTCCGGGTTCCAGGGCAAGTACCAGCACCGTTTCGCCTCCGGCTTCGTCAGCGAGTTCATGCTCGGTGAGGGATTGGAGGACGCAGACGCGCTCTACTCAGACGAGGACATGCGCCGCGGCACGGGGGACTCGAAGGCAGAGTACAAGGCCAAGGTCCAGGCGCTCCTCGAGCAGGGGAAGAACGACGAGCGTTACAAGGAAGGGAAGCCGTACTGGACGACGGTGGAGAACTTCCTCCTGTTCGCGGACTCGAGGTTCCGCCGCAACAAAGGGAACTATCAAAAGGCCTTCCTCGAGAAGGCGAAGTTCATTGCGTACGGAGATGTCCGCGCCAACGACATGGCCATCTACGCGGACATCCTCCTGCCCTGTAAGACGCCTTACGAGTGCTGGGATCTCCGAACCAACCCCGGCTACCACCGCTATGCGAACATTGCCTACCCGCCGCCCAACCTGAAGCCGGTGGGCGAGAGCAAGAGCGAGTGGGAGATCGCCACGCTCGTGGTGGAAAAGCTGGAGGCGCTCGCGAAGCAGAAGGCGGCTGCGACGGGAGAGGACCGGTACGTGGTCATCCCGGACAAGACGCACACCCAGGAAGGGGTGCGCCGCCTGGACGAACTGGTCAGGGAGTTTACGAAGGACGGCACGCTGCGCACCGACAAGGACGCGGTGGAGTACGCGCTGGAGCACGTGGACCAGTTCAAGCCGAACGACACGAAGAGCCTGTACGAGCGCGGCGGCTTCCTGCAGCTGAACGAGAAGGCCGGGAAGAGTTCCCCGCTCTACGCCGACAAGCCCTACAACACCTTCGAGAACCAGCTCTTCCTGCACCAGCGTTTCGACACGCTGACCGGTCGCCTGACGTTCTACGTGGACCACCCGTTGTGGATTGCGGCCAACGCGCACGTGCCCACGGCGAAGCAGCCCATCCGTCCGGCGCGCCACCCGTTCGTGTTGATGACCCCGCACGCGCGCTGGTCCATCCACTCCACCTACAAGACGTCCCCCATCCTGTTGCGGCTCCAGCGCGGAAAACCCTGCGTGATGATCAACCCGGAGATTGCCCGGGCCAGGGGCATCCAGGACGGGGATACCATCAAGATGTTCAACGAACTCGGAGAGGTCCGCGTGATGGCAAAGCTCTCGCCGGCTTGTCCGCCCGACGCACTGGTGATGGAGCACGGCTGGGAGCCGTTCATGTACGACGGGAAGAAGGGCCACAACCTGATCATCGGTGACATGCTCAACCTGCTCGAGCTCACGGACGGTTGGGGCCATCTCAAGTTCGGGACGAACTGGGACGGCAACCAGCACGCCTACGAGTCCACGATGGACATTGCGAAGGCCTGAGGGAGACAGCCATGTCCAAGCGACAGCTCGCAATGGTGATGGATCTCAACAAGTGCATCGGGTGCCAGACGTGCACCGTGGCC
>JBDLRJ010000431.1:0-21946 GCA_039800145.1 Pseudomonadota bacterium
AACGACGTCACCTTCATCGACACCTTCCTGACCCTGGAGTTCGCGCGGGAACAGAAGCTCTTCACGTTCGGTTTCAACGAGAAGCGGAACACCTGGGAGATCCAGGACCGCGAGTTCCGCAAGGTGAAGAACAAGCTCCTGCAGCAGCTGACGAACCACGGGCAACCGGTGATCGACGTGTTGGACGGAAACCACGACAACCGCGGCGAGCTCCTCCTCTCGCACCGCCACGACGGGATGGACCTGAAGGGGGACTACGCGCGAGAGACGCTGAAGAACCTGGCCACGCTGTGGCGGCGGCCGGTGAACCTCCTCACGCGCGTGGACGGACGGGGGACGATCCTCCGGCACGACGGGCAGGCATTCTCCGAGAAGCGCACGGACATGCAGGACAGGACGGCATGACTCCCAGGATCGAATCCGCGCAGGTGCAGGGCTTCCGGCTGGTGCTGCCACGCGCGGCGCTCGAGGGGCTGCCGGAGCAGGCGGCGCGGGACGGGCTCCAGGTGGCGGTGGCGCTGCAGGGCACGCGCGTGGCGGTGACGGTGGTGGGCGGGGGGCCCTCGCTCGGGTTCCAGCTGCTGCGCGGTGAACAGGCGCAGCTGGCGTCCGTGGACCTGCAGGGAGACGCGCAGGGGCGCTTCCTGCTGCACGTGCTCGGTCCACTCGTGGTGCGCCACGCGGGTGATCTCGAGGTGCGGCTGTCGTGGAGCGCACCGGGCCAGCCGCAGGTCCTCAAGGTCGCGGCCGGTCGGACCGACTTCCCGGCGCTCGCCGTCCAGGAGGCGGAGCCCGAGCGGCCGCTCACCGGGGAAGAGCGCGAGGTCCAGGCGCTGCTCGAGCGGGCGGCCGCGGAGTGGGCGCGCTACCAGCAGCTCAAGCAGAAGGGCGGCTGAGCCACGCGGCCCGGGACGCGCGCCTTCCGGCGGGTGCGGAGGTTCTGCTAGGTCTGCGCGCCATGTCGATGCCAGCCCCCCTCCCCTTCCCGGACCGCCGGGAGAACATCCGGACCGGCAGCTCTGCAGAGGCCATCCGCCAGTCCTTCCTGGACCACCTGCGCTTCAGCCGCGGGAAGAACCCGGAGTCGGCGACCACGCGGGACCGCTTCGAGGCGCTGTCGCTCGCGGTGAGAGACCGGCTCGCGGACCGCTGGGTGCGCACCTCGCGGGCGTACTACGCACAGGACGCCAAGCGCGCGTACTACCTGTCCGCGGAGTACCTGCTGGGCCGGGCGCTCGGGAACAACCTGCTCAACATGGGGCTCCTGGGCTCGGCACGCGAGGCGCTCTCCGGGCTGGGGCTGGACCTGGACACGCTGCTGGAGGTGGAGCCGGACGCGGGGCTGGGCAACGGGGGGCTCGGGCGGCTCGCCGCCTGCTTCCTGGACTCCATGGCCACGCTGGAGCTGCCGGGCATGGGCTACGGCATCCGGTACGAGTTCGGCATCTTCACGCAGGACGTGGTGCGCGGGTTCCAGGTGGAGCGCGCGGACGAGTGGCTGAAGTTCGGCAACCCCTGGGAGATCGTCCGGCCGGAGAAGGCGGTGCCGGTGCGCTTCTACGGCGAGGTGAAGACGCACGAGGTGGGCGGCCGCGAGGTGAGCCGCTGGGTGGGCGGGAAGACGGTCATCGGGGTCCCCTACGACACGCCCATCTGCGGCTACGGCACGCAGACGGTGAACACGCTGCGGCTGTGGCAGGCGCGCGCGTCCGAAGAGTTCGACTTCCGGCTCTTCAACGACGGCGACTACGAGCGCAGCGTGGTGGAGAAGAACGACTCCGAGGTCATCTCCAAGGTCCTCTACCCGAACGATCAGTTCCAGGCAGGCAAGGAGTTGCGGCTCAAGCAGGAGTACTTCTTCGTGGCGTGCGCCGTGGCGGACATCGTGCGGCGCTACGTGAAGAGCCACGCGGACTTCCGGTCCTTCCCGGACAAGGTGGCCCTCCAGCTCAACGACACGCACCCGGCCATCGCGGTGGCGGAGCTCATGCGGGTGCTGGTGGACGAGCGGGGGCTGGGGTGGGACGAGGCGTGGGAGATGACGCAGGCCTCCATCGGGTACACCAACCACACGCTGCTCGCGGAGGCGCTGGAGAGGTGGCCGGTGAGCCTGTTCGAGCGCGTGCTGCCGCGGCACCTGAAGATCATCTACGACCTGAACCACCGCTTCCTGCGCCAGGTGCAGATCCGCTACCCGTTCGACCACGGGAAGCAGGCGCGGCTGAGCCTCATCGAGGAGGGGGCGGAGAAGCAGGTGCGGATGGCGCACCTGGCGGTGCTCGGCTCGCACAGCGTGAACGGCGTGGCGGAGCTCCACACGCAGCTGCTCAAGCGGGACGTGCTGCCGGACTTCGCGGAGCTGTGGCCGGAGCGGTTCAACAACAAGACGAACGGGGTGACGCCGCGGCGCTGGTTGCAGCACTGCAACCCGCGGCTCTCGGCGCTGGTGTCCCAGCACACCGGCGAGGGCTGGAAGACGGAGCTGGATCTCCTCCGCGCGCTCGAGCCACTCGCGGAGGACGCGGCGTTCCGGCAGGCGTTCCGCGCGGTGAAGCGGGCGAACAAGGAGGAGCTCTCGGCGCTGGTGCGGGCGGAGCTGCACCTGCCGGTGAACCCGGACGCGCTGTTCGACGTCCAGATCAAGCGGCTGCACGAGTACAAGCGGCAGCTGCTGGCTGCCCTCCACATCGTGGCGCTGTGGATGAAGGCCCGCGAACAGCCGGATCCGAACGCGGTGCCGCGGGTGTTCTTGTTCGGGGCGAAGGCGGCCCCCGGCTACAAGATGGCGAAGCTCATCATCCGCCTCATCACCGGCGTGGCGGACGTGGTGAACCAGGACACGGCGCGCACCGGCATCCAGGTGGCGTTCCTGCCGAACTACCGGGTGTCGCTCGCGGAGAAGATCTTCCCGGCCTCGGACCTGAGCGAGCAAATTTCCACCGCCGGCAAGGAGGCGTCCGGCACGGGCAACATGAAGTTCGCCCTCAACGGGGCGCTCACCGTCGGCACGCTGGACGGGGCCAACATCGAGATCCGGGACGCGGTGGGGCCGGAGAACTTCTTCCTGTTCGGCATGACGGCGGACCAGGTGATCGCGCGGCGGGAGGCAGGCTACCGGCCGCGCGAGGTGTACGAGCAGGACGAGCAGCTGCGCGGGGTGATCGACCTGGTGCGGTCCGGTTTCTTCTCGCCCGAGGATCCCCGGCTGTTCCGCCCGCTCGTGGACTCGCTCCTCGAGCACGACGAGTACATGGTGCTGGCCGACTTCGCGGACTACGCGCGGGCGCAGGCGGAGGTCGCCGCCACGTGGCGCAACCCCGAGGACTGGACGCGCAAGGCCATCCTCAACGTCGCGCGCGTGGGGCGCTTCTCCTCGGACCGCACCATCCGCGAGTACGCGAAGGACATCTGGCGCATCCAGCCCGTGCCCGTGCCGTCTGAAGGAGGCACCCGGTGAGCGCGCGTGCGGCGTGGCTGGTGGTGACCGCGCTCGCCTCGGCGGGATGCCAGGGACGGGCGCAGGAAGCCTCTGCGCGGGATGGCTCCACGGCGCCGGTGACCACCGCGGCCGCCCCTGCCCCTGCCCCGCCCTCCGCGCCCGCGGTGCCCCCCCCGCCCGGGCTTCCCGTGGTGGTCCCGGCAGAGGCCGCCGCGCCCCCCCCGCCGGTGCCAACGGATACAGGTGCACCGGATCCCCTCTGGCGGGTGAAGGACAACAAGGTGCGCTGCGTGCGCGCCCCCTGCCCCACGCTGGACGCCATCCCGGTGAGCAGCTCGGACGCGACCGCGCAGGTGGTGGAGGTGGACCTCTCCGGGCTCGGGCTGTCGCCGAAGGACACAGAGAAGCTGCTCTCCCGCGTGTACGGCGAGGGGCTGCGGGTGCGGGGGCGCGTGGAGGAGCGGTTGGATCCGCGGGGCCGCCCGTACAAGGTCCTGAAGGCCACGGGGCTCGGCCCGCAGTAGGCTCGGCCGCGCCATGCGGACCGTGCCCCTCCTGCTCCTGCTGACTGCGTCCTGCGCCTCGCTGCCCTCCCGCCCCGCGACGGAAGCGGTCTCAGCCCTGCCCTTCATCGAGGACGACTTCCCGCGCGCGTTGGCGCTCTCCAGGGAGCGCGGCAAGCCGGTGTTCGTGGACGCGTGGGCACCCTGGTGTCACAGCTGCCGTTCGCTCAAGGAGCTGGTGCTCAAGGACCCCGCGCTGGCGCGCCACGCGGACCGCTTCGTGTGGCTCAGCGTGGACACGGAGCGGGAGGTGAACGCGGCGTTCCTGGAGCGCCACCCGGTGCAGAGCTGGCCCACGCTGTTCGTGCTCTCGCCGGGGAGCGGTGAGCCGGTCCTCACCTGGGTGGGCACGGCCACCGTCGCGCAGCTCGAGAAGCTGTTCGACGACGCGGAGCGGGCGCTCTCGGCCGGCGGGGACGGGCTGGAGGCCGAGCTCGCGGCGGCCGACCGCGCGGCGGCGGCGGGGGACCGGGCGAAGGCCGCGGACGCGCTCGCCCGGCTCCTGCACGTGGCGCCGGCGGACTGGAACCGGCGCGGGCGGGCGCTCGAGTCGCTGGCCACGGCCTTGTACACCCTTGCAGACCCCGAGCGCTGCGCCCGCGCCGTGCGAACGTACGCCCCCGGGCTCGAGCGTGGCCCCTCGTTCGCGAACGCCGTGGCCATGGGGCTCTCGTGCGCGGAGTCCGCCCCGCCCGAGAGCGCGTGGCGTGCAGAGGCCCTCCGCGAGCTCGAGCCGCTGGGGTGGCAGGCGGTGGGGCTGCCCTCCGTGCTCGCCGACGACCGGTCCGGCCTCTACGAGCTGCTCTGCGGGCTCCGGTCCGAGGCGGGGGATGCCGCGGGGGCCCACGGCTGCGCCTCCACGTGGCTCGGCTTCCTCGAGCGCGAGGCAGCGGCTACGAACACGCCCGCCGAGCGCGCGGTGTTCGACGCGCACCGGGTGCTCGCGGCGCTTGCACTGGGGGAACCCCAGCGCGCGGTGCCCGCGCTCCTGCAGTCCGAGGCAGCGCTCCCGGGTGATTACAACGCGCCGGCACGGCTGGCCCTGCTCTACCGGGCACAGAAGCGGTACCCGGAATCGCTCGCCGCGAGCGACCGGGCGCTCGCCACCGTGTACGGCCCCCGCCGCTTCGGAGTGATGGAGCAGAAGGCGAAGACGCTCGCCGAGAGCGGGGACGCCGCGGCCGCGCGGGGGCTGCTGGAGCAGGTGAAGGCGGAGGCCTCGGCGCTCTCGCCCCGCCCCCCGCAGGTGGTGCGGCTGCTCGAGCGCGTGGAGAAGCAGCTCGCCGCGGGGAGCGCGCGCACGCCATGAACCGCCCCCTGCTGGCCGCGGCGCTGGGGGTGGTGGCCGGCCTCGTGCTTGCGGTGCCCGCGCTGCTACTCCGGGAGTTCGGCTGGCACCTCCACGGCGGACGCCAGCTCGTCCCAGCCCCCGAGATGGCCCGGCTGCGCGTGGACGTGGTGGACGCACGGACGGGCGCGCCGGTGCACGAGGCCTGGGTGTGGATCGACGGCGAGATGAACCGCGGGGCGCCCACCGGTCCGGATGGGTCCGCCGTGCTCGAGACCACGCCGGGGGACCGGCTGCTCGTCGCGGACTTCGAGGGGACGGGACTGGAGGGGCGGGTGGTGGCGCTCGCGCCCGGCGAGACGCACCAGGTCCTCCGCCTCCGCCCCGGGTTTCGGATCAACGGCCGGGTGGAATTGCCGGACGGTGGGCCGGCCGCGGGGGCGAAGCTGGACGTGAGGCCGCTCGAGTGGCCGGGCATGACGGTCGCGGTGCGCAGCGCGGACGAAGGGGGGCGCTTCGCGGTGCAGCGGCTCGGACTGGAGGGCGTACGGCTCGAGGCCTCGCTGGAGGGCGTGGGGCGCGCGGTGAAGTTGGTCCGGGCACCGGCGGAGGACGTGACGCTGCGGCTGACACCGGGAGAGCCGCCCGGGCTTCCCGGGGAGACGGAGCCGGACGATCCCACCGCGGAGTTCCCTCGCGAGGGTGAGCGGATCACGGTGCACCAGCCGGACGGGGGCGTCGCCGCGGGGGCCTGGGTGCTGGAGGTGGGCGAACGAACGGACGGGGGGACCCCTGGACGGCTCCGGCGCCGGGCCCAGCTGCGCGTGGCCTGCACGACGGGGCGGGACGGGAGTTGCCTCGCTCCGCCCGGTGGCGGGTGCCTGCTGGCGAGCGCATGGCCGCACGCGGACTCCGAGGTGACGTGTGGTGCAGGGCGGACCGGGCTTCGGCTCCGGGCCGGCGAGTGGCTGACGGGCACCGTCCACGGCCCAGCGGCAGCGGGCGGCTGGATCCAGGACGAAGACGGCGCCACCGCGGTGGTGGATCCCGACGGGGGCTTCGCGCTCGGACCGGTGCACCCAGGCCCCCACGTGCTCCGCGCGTTCGATTCCCGCGGGCACCCCGCGGGCGGGCTCGAGGTGCAGGTGCCATCGCCCATGCCGCTCTCGCTTGGGACACCCTGAGCGGACGGCCTTCTCTCCTCGAGCCGCGTGCCGTCCCGGCGGGCATCCCCCCGATGTCCGATGGGCGCCAAGGCCCCCGAGGCGCAGACTCCCTGCATGTCCACGCCCGAGGGATTGAAGGTGAAGGTTGCCACGCCGTGCCGGGCGCGCTGGGACGCCATGGCCGGGGACGAGCGCGTCCGCTTCTGCGGCGAGTGCAAGAAGAACGTCTTCAACCTCTCCGCGCTGACGCGGGAGCAGGCCGAGGCGATCGTCACCGACGTGGAGTCCACGCCGTGCATCACCTACTTCCAGCGCGCGGACGGGACGGTGCTCACGGCGGACTGCGAGGTGGGCGTGGCCGCGGCGCGCAGGCGGGTTGCGCGCGCGGTGGCAGCGGCAGGCCTGCTCCTGGCGGGTGCGGCGACGCTGTCGTTCGCCACCCCTGCGAGGCTGCGGTCGCTCGGGGTGAAGGCGCCGCGCGTGGATCTCCTGTCCAGCTTCATCGACTCGCCCGGTGTCACCCTCGAGGCGAACGGCGGCGTGGGCGGCCTGCTCGGCGCGCTGTGGCGGGGCGAGTGCGCCACGCTGGACAAGCCACCTGCGAAGCTGACGGTCCACAAGGGGATGCGGGCGTTCCCCCTGGGCAACAACAACGCCTACTGAGCCGGGCGTAGGAGGCAGAACGCCTCGAGCGACACCTCCGGTCGCTCGAGATCTCCGGCCGGCTCGGCCACGTACCCCCGAGAGACGTACAGGCGCCTCACCCCGTGCGCCCCGCGGCGGACGTGGAGGCAGACGGCTTGTGCCCCCTGCACCCACGCGTGCGCCTCCGCGGCGTCCAGCAGCGCGGTGCTCACGCCCATCCCGCGGTGCGAGGGCGAGACCGCGAGGTGGCGGAGATCCGCCGCGTTGGGACGCCAGGCCTCGCTCCCCGGTGCCCCGGGGGCCCAGGTGGCCACCGTGCCCGCGAGCACCCCGTCCACCTCCGCCACGAGCACGTGCGCCGCGGCGCGCTTGGCAGCCACCGCGCGGAGCTCCCCCTTGCGCGCGTCCGTGACGACCACCTCGGGCATCTTCCGCGCGTACGTCTCGACGAAGGCGGCGACCAGCAGCTCGCCCACGGGGCCGTCGTCCGCCTCCCGCGCGGTGCGGACGGTGATGCGCGTCCCCGGCATCAGCCGAGCTCCACCACGCGCCGGCCGAAGAGCCGGTCCACCGCGGAGATGAACTCCTCGGTGGCAGCCACCTTGAGCTGCGTTCCACCGATGATGGCCTCCGCCTCGCCGGGGAGCACGAGGCTCACCGCCACCGGCGTGGGGCCCGCGTGCCTCGCTGCAATCTCCTTCAACTTCTTCAGCTTGTCGTCCGTGACCATGTCCGCGCGCAGCCGCAGCTCCATGCGCCTGGCGCGCTTCTCCCGGACCTCGCGCAGGGACTGGATCTCCTCGGCGATGACCTCCACCACCACCTGCCCATCGTCCCGGACCGGGACCTGGACGGTGCCGGTGATGAGCAGCGGATCGTCGCTCTTGAGCAGGTGCTCCCACTGGTCGAAGCCCGGCTTCGGGCCGCCCTTCTGCCAGCGGCCGTTCTTGTCCTGGACGGGCCGCCCGCCCTCCTTGCCGGGGAAGCAGATGACCTCGATGCTGCCGTGGAGATCCTCCAGCGTCACCCAGGCCATGCGCTTGCCGGTCTTGGTGGGACGCTCCCGCATGGCCGCGACGATGCCGCCGAGCGTGATCTTGTCGTTGTTGCGGGCGCGCTGCGCGGCCTGGGTGGTGCGCGCGTAGCGCTGCAGTTCGCGCTCGTAGGCGTGCAGCGGGTGGCCGGACACGTAGAAGCCGATGGCCTCCTTCTCGTGCGAGAGCCGCTCGCGCTCGCTCCACTCCTCCACCTTCTCGTACTCGTTGGGGAGGGGCGCGCCCCCCTTGTCACTGCTGCCGCCGCCGAGCAGCCCGAAGAGGGACGACTGGCCCGCCGCCGCGTCACGCTGGGACGAGGCGCCGCGGTTCATGGCCTTCTCGATGGTGGCGAAGAGGGCGTTGCGGCCCTTGCCGGAGGAGTCGAACGCGCCGGCCTTCACCAGCGCCTCGATCACCTTCCGGTTCACCTTGCGCGCGTCCACGCGCTCGCAGAAGTCGAAGAGATCCTTGAACGGCTTCTCCTTCCGCGCCTCGAGGATGGCCTCGATGGCCCCCTCGCCCACGCCCTTGATGGCGCCGAGGCCGAAGCGGATCTTCCCCTCCACGGCGCCGAACGCGAGGTCCGACAGGTTCACGTCCGGCGGGAGCACCTGGTGCCCGGCGGCGCGCGCTTCCGCGATGTGGAGCACCACCTTGTCGGTGTTGTCCTTCTCGCTCGTGAGCAGCGCGGCCATGAACTCCACCGGGTAGTGGGCCTTGAGCCACGCCGTGTGGAGGGTGATGAGGCCGTACGCGGCGGAGTGCGACTTGTTGAAGCCGTACTGCGCGAACTTCTCCATCAGGTCGAAGACGCCGGAGGCGATCTTCTCGTCCACCTCCTGCTTCCGCGCGCCGTCCAGGAAGAGGGCCCGCTGCTTGGCCATCTCCTCCGCCTTCTTCTTGCCCATGGCGCGGCGGAGCAGGTCCGCGCCCCCGAGGGTGTAGCCGCCCAGCACCTGGGCGATCTGCATCACCTGCTCCTGGTACACGATGACGCCGTAGGTGTCCTTGAGCACCGGTTCGAGCCGGGGATGGTCGTACTTCACCGTCTCCTTGCCGTGCTTCCGGTCGATGTAGACGTCCACCATGGTGCGGCCGTCTTCGAGCTTTTGATCCAGCGGCCCCGGCCGGTAGAGCGCGCCCGCGGCGATGACGTCCTCGAAGCACGAGGGCTTCATCTTCATCACCATCTCCGTGAAGCCCGAGGACTCCATCTGGAAGACGCCCGCGGTGTCGCCGCGGCTGATGAGATCGAACGCGGCCTTGTCGTCCAGCGGGATCTGCTCGCGGGCGATCTGCTGGTCCGCGGCCCGGTGCCGGTTGACGAGGTTCAGCGCGTTCTGGATGACCGTCAGCGTCTTGAGCCCGAGGAAGTCGAACTTCACCAGGCCCGCGGCCTCCACCTCGTCCTTGGCGAACTGGGTGATGAGCGTGCGCTCCTGCGGCGGCGAGTAGACGGGCACGTACTCCCACAGCGGCTTGTCCGCGATGACGACGCCCGCCGCGTGCATCCCCGCCTGCCGGTGCAGCCCCTCGAGCGCGAGCGCGATCTCCAGCACCTCCTTCGAGGTGACGTCCCGCCCCTCCATCTGGCCGAGCACGGTGGGCTGCTCCATCATCTCCTTGAGCTTCGGCTCGCCGGCAATCTCCTTCTCCGGGTCCCCGTAGATGGCCTGCTTGAGCGTGATGCCGAGCACGTCCGGGACGAGCTTGGCGACGCGGTCTCCCTCGCTGAACGGCAGGCCGAACACGCGGCACACGTCCCGCAGCACGCTCTTCGCCTTGAGGGAGCCGAAGGTGATGATCTGCCCCACGTTGTCCTGGCCGTACTTCCGCGAGACGTACTGGATGACCTCGTCCCGGCGGTCCTGGCAGAAGTCCACGTCGAAGTCCGGCATGGACACGCGCTCGGGGTTGAGGAAGCGCTCGAAGAGCAGGTTGTACGGGATGGGATCCAGGTCCGTGATCCGCAGCGCGTAGGCCACGATGCTGCCCGCCCCCGAGCCGCGGCCGGGCCCCACCGGGATGCCGTGCTTCTTCGCCCAGTTGATGAAGTCCTGGACGATGAGGAAGTAGCCCGAGAAGCCCATCTTCTGGATGACGCCCACCTCCATGCCGAGCCGGTGGAGGTACAGCTCGCGGTCCACCTTGTAGGGGAGCTCGTCGAAGCGCTCGTGCAGCCCGCGCGTGGCCAGCTCCGCCATGTACGAGTCCGGCGAGTGGCCGTCCGGCACCTGGAAGGTGGGCAGCATGGGCTTGCCCAGCTTCAGCTCCAGGTTGACCATCTCGGTGATGCGCTGCGTGTTGTGCACCGCCTCCGGCACGTCCGAGAAGAACTGCAGCATCTCCTCCGGCGACGTGACGTACAGCTTGTCCGTCTCGTGCTTCATCCGCTTGCCGTCCGCGAGCGTCTTGCCGGACGCGATGCACATGAGCAGCTCGTGCGCCTTCGCATCCTCCTTCTTGATGTAGTGCGCGTCCGCGGTCGCCACGAGCGGCACGTCGATGTCGCGCGACAGCTGCTTCAGCCCCGCGTTGGCCTTGTCCTGTTCCGGCAGCCCGTTGGACTGGATCTCCAGGAAGAAGTGGCCCGGCTCGAAGATCTCCTTGTACTCGAGCCCCACGCGCCGCGCGGCGTCCATGTCCCCGCGGAACGCGGCGGACGTCACCTCGCCCCCGAGACACGCCGTGAGCCCGATGAGGCCGCGGCTGCGCTCCTTGAGTACCTTCTTGTCGATGCGCGGGTGGTAGTAGAAGCCCTCGAGGTACCCCATGGAGGCGAGGTACCGCAGGTTGGCGTACCCCTCGGCGTCCTTCGCGAGCAGGATGAGGTGGTGGGCCACCTTCTCGCTGCGGTCCGAGCGGCCCTTGTCCCCCGCGACGTAGGCCTCGTAGCCGATGATGGGCTTGATGCCGGCCTCCTTCGCCTTCTTGTAGAAGTCGATGGTGCCGAACATGTTGCCGTGGTCCGTCACCGCCACGGCGCCCATGCCCTTGGCCTGCACCGTCTTGATGAGATCCTTCATCCGGATGGCGCCGTCCAGCAGCGAGTAGAGCGTGTGCAGGTGCAGGTGCGTGAAGGACATGGCGGCTCTCCAGGGAGGCCGCGGTGGGCGGCCCGGAGAGGATCTACCAGAACCGGCCGACGCCGTTAGAGCCCCGCGCGCAAGAGGCTGCGCAGCGACCGGTAGGCGCCGTCCCGCGCCCGCACCAGCCGCTCGGCCCCCAGCAGCCGCAGGAGCGCATGGCCGGCCGGGAGGTGCAGGAGCCGCTCGGTCCACTCCTGCGCCTCGGCCGGCGACACCTGCGCCGTGAAGGCCAGGGCGTCACCGGGGATCTCCTCGGTGAAGGCGAGCGGGACGAGCAGTCCCGCGGACTCGGCGCCCACGAGCGTCTGCAGCTGCAGCTGCACCGCGTGGCCCTCCGCGCGGGGCGTGTAGACCGCCGCCACGTCCGCGCGCCCCTCGAGCACGTCCAGGATCGCCGCGCGGTAGCTCCCGGCGAAGTGGTGCGGGAGTTCGCGGAAGCCCATCATCTTGAGGAAGGCCGCGGGCAGGAGGTGGCCGGCGGTGGAGTGCGCCGTGGTCCAGGCCACGCGCCTGCCCTGGAGCTGCCCCGCGTCGAGCCCCGCGTCCGCCCTCGCCACGAGCGCAGAGCGGTAACTGTCATTGCCCTGCCGGACGGCGGTGAGGAGCGCGCGGCCGGTGGGCTCCACGCGCGCACAGAGGACCGGGGAGCTCCACGCCACCGCCACCTCGGCGTGCTCCACGGCGCGCTCGAAGGACGCGCTGTCCGGGGCTCGCTGCACCTCGAGGGGGAGGCCGGAGGCCACGATCGCGCCCGAGACCTCCGCGAGATCGAGGGGGCTCTGGCGTGACTGGGCCTGCGGGGGGACGAGCAGCGTGCGCACGGGCGCGCCAAGATAGGGCCGCGCGCGCCCGTCGCCAAGAGACGTCACGGTTGCTCGTACGCGTACACGAACGCCGGCGTGGCGTTGACGGGCGCGAGTTCGAGCGCCGAAGGGCGGGCGCACACCTTCCAGGCCTCGCCCCCGGAGACGTCCGAGTACTCCCCGAGCCCCAGCTCCACCTCGCCCACGGTGAGGGAGAGCTGCGACCAGCGGAGCACGCACTGGCAGCCCTGGCCCTGCTCGGTGCACACGGCCGTCAGCCCGGGGTGCGCGAGCTGCATGGACGACGCGGTGTCCACGCAGTCTCCACCGGGGACGCACGGCCCCGAGAGCGCGACGTCCACGGAGAGTTCCACCCGTTCGTCCCGCCGCGCAAAGACGCGCGTGCCGCCGTCCGAGACGTAGACCCGGCCACCGCGGACCGTGCCGGTGTGCCCGCTCCAGGAGGCCGAGACGCCGTTCTCCCGGCACAGCTGGTCGAGGACCGGGAACGGCAGCAGGGGCGCACAGGCCCCGGTGGTGCACCAGGTCCCATCCAGCCCCGTGCCACAGCCCGGCTGCGGCGTGGAGCACCGAGGTTGGAAGAGCAGCTGCCCCACGCTGGCACTGCACGCGGGCACGACCGCATCCACCGCGCCCGCGTCCCGCAGCACGTCCTCGGAGATGCAGAGGTTGTCCGCACCGCACCCGAAGCCCTCGGGACATCCGCCGTCCGGCGCGCAGGCGTAGAGCCGGGCTGGCACTTCCAGGCAGGCGGAGAGCGAGGACAGCAGCCCCAGCAGGAGGCCCTGGGCGATGGAGGCGCGCGCGGAGATCACCGTGCACTGGAAGGTACCGCAACGGGCTGCGCTAGGGTGAAGCCATGTTCAGGTCCACCGGACTGTGGCTCCTCGTCTCCACGCTCGCCGCCGCCCAGCCGCTCGTCCTCGAGGGCGAAGTGCCGCAGGACGGAGGCCCCTTCTTCGAGGTGCCCTTCGAGGTCCCCGCCGGGACGCGCGAGCTGGAAGTCCACCACGACGATCTCTCGGACGTGGACATCCTCGACTTCGGCCTCCACGACGCCGAGGGGCGCTACCGCGGCTGGGGGGGAGGCAACGAGGAGCCCGCCGTCGTGGGCGAGCAGGCGGCCTCCCGCAGCTACCTGCCCGGCCCCCTTCCACCGGGCACCTGGCGCGTTCTGGTGGGCAAGGCGAAGGTCGAGTCGGCCCCCGCGCGCTACCGGCTGGAGATCACGCTCCGGGACACGCCCACGCTGCCGCCTCAGCCCGAGCGCCGGGCCTACACCCCGGCCGCGCCGCTCTCCAGCGGGCCGCGCTGGTACGCGGGAGATCTCCACGTCCACTCGCGCGAGAGCGGGGACGCCCGTCCGTCGTTGGACGAAGTTGCAACCTTCGCACGTTCCCGGGGCCTCGACTACGTGTTCCTGTCTGACCACAACACGGTCAGCCACCTGGACTTCATCCCGGGCGCGCAGGCGCGGGCGGGCGGCGTGCTGCTGCTGCCGTCCGTGGAGTTCACCACCTACGGTGGACATGCCAACGGGCTCGGGGCCACGCGGTACGTCGACCTGCGCCTGGGCGGTGCAGACGGAGGCATCGTGGAGGCCGTGCGGCAGTTCCACGAACAGGGGGCGCTCTTCTCGGTGAACCACCCCGCGTTGGACCTCGGCAACGTGTGCATCGGGTGCGCGTGGCGACAGCGGCTCCCCCGCGACCAGGTGGACGCGGTGGAGATCCAGACGGGCCGCTACTCGGTGAGCGGCGTGCAGTTCTTCGACAAGGCGGTGCAGTTCTGGGAGTCGGTCCTCGAGACCGGCAAACACGCCCCGGCCGTGGGCGGCAGCGACGATCACCGCGGCGGCGAGTCGAACACCGGGCTGGACAGCGCCATGGGTTCGCCGACCACGCTCGTCTTCGCGGACGAACTCTCAGAGCGGGCCATCCTCGCGGGGCTGCGCGCCGGGCGGACGGTGGTGAAGCTCGAGGGGCCGGGAGACCCCATGGTGGAGCTCACCTCGGGGAGCGCGCTCGTGGGGGACACCGTGCCGAGCAGCACGCCGGTCCGGCTGCAGGTGAAGCTCTCGGGCGTCCCCTTCGGGGCGACGTGGCGCCTGGTGCGGGACGGCGTGGCGGGCGCCTTCCTGGACGCTCCCGCGGGTGACTCGGTGCACGCGCTGGAGGTGCCCCCGGCGGGTGAAGGAAGCGAGTCCCGCGTCAGGGCCGAGCTCCACGTGGACGGCCGCCCGCGCACGGTGACCAGCCACCTGTACCTGGCGCGTCCCGCCCCCGCGCCGGCGGGTTGCGGGTGCAATGGACCGGCCGCGGCCGGCGCGCCGTTGCTGCTCGGCGTGGCCGCGTGGCTGCTGCGGCGCCGTCAGTCCGCGAGGAGGAACTGGAGCCCCGCCGTGGCACGGTCCTCGAACCGCGCGCGGTCCAACAGCGCCCACTCGTAGCGCAGGAACGGCTGCAGCACGTGGCGCGTGGCCCCGAGCCGGAAGTGGGCGGACAGCTCGGGCCCTGCGCGCAGCGTGCCGTGGATCCCGTCGGTCCACCGGAGCGCCCCCGAGGAGATCACCCCGAGGCTGCACGGTCCCCACGCCACGGGGCGCCCTCCCACCGCGAGCCGCAGCTCCAGCTCGGGCCCCGGTGCGATCCACGCCGAGAGCGCCGCGGCGAGGTGCGACTCCACGGAAGGGCCGTCGAAGACCGTGGACGCGAGCCCGGCCGAGGCCACGGGGTGCACGCCCTCTCGGCCCGCGGCGACACCGAGAGACGCGGTGTAGCCCATGCTCCACCCGTCGAAGAGCGAGGCGAGCGCGTCCGCCGCTGGAGCGGGTGCGGGGGCCGTTGCGAGCAGCATGCCGAGGAGCGGGACGGGCATCCGGCTGGATCCTCGCACGGGCACGCGGGGAAGTCCGGTGCCGGGAGGTACGTTGGTGTGCCCCATGTTCGACCGGATCTCCGCGGTGTCCGTGCTGCTCGTCGTTCCCTCCCTCGCGCTCGGCGCCCCCACGTGGGTCGGCAACTTCGAGACCGGGGATCTCTCCCAGTGGGGTGCGGCCCAGCGCGTCTCCGAGGACCGGGTGCGCGTGGTGACGGAGCCCGCCTGGGAGGGGCGCTACGGGCTCGCTGCCACGGTGGTCCAGGGGGATGATCCCATCAACGCGAGCGGCAACCGCGCCGAGCTGGTGAGTGGACGGCTCGAGCCGGACGGCTCGGAGGCCTGGTACCGCTGGGCGGTGATGTTCCCGGCGGACTTCCCCTCGTCGCCGAAGTGGCAGCTCTTCACGCAGTGGCACCACGACGGCTGCTGCGGCAGCCCCCCGGTGGAGTTCCACGTCACGGGAGACCAGCTCGTCTTCACCGTCCAGGGGCGCGCGCTGTGGCAGGCGCCTCTCCAACGCGGGCCGTGGCACGAGCTGGTGCTCCACGTGCGCTGGTCCGCGGACCCGGGTCAGGGCTTCGCGGAGCTCTGGTACGACGGCGCACAGGTGCTGCCTCGCACTGCCGTGGCCACGGCCTTCCCCGGCATGCGCAACTACCTCAAGGTCGGCTACTACCGGGACGCCTCCATCCAACCCACGGCCACCGTGTACCTGGACGGGATGGTGCAGGGGGCCACCCGCGCGGACGTGGAGCCGGTGCTGCCGCCCGCGGATCTTCGAGACGCAGGGACGCCCGCCGACGGCGGCTCCGTGGGAGCTGAGCCTCCCGCACCGCCGCTGCCCCTCCAGGACAGCGCCCGCCCTCCGAGCGCCTCCACCGCTGCCACCGGGCCAGGCCAGGGCCCTGCCCCCGGTTGCGCCGCCGCGCCCGTCGGTGCGATGGCGGCCGTGCTGGGCGTTCTCTCCGGGCGAAGGCGGCGTCGCTGACGACAGGCACGGGCCTTGAGCCCGCAGGGGCAGGAGATCACCCCGCGCCCAGCGTCCGTCGGTGCAGCGCGAGGATCTCCTCTGCGGCCGCGGCGGCGCCACCGTACCCCTCGAGCGCCTGCGCCAAAGCCTGCGCCCGCTCGACGGTGCGCGGCTCGGTCACGGCGGAGAGCGCGTCGCGCACCGCCCCCGGGGAAACCGGGTCAGCGGAGAGACGAACGCCCACGCCGAGCCGCTCGACGCGGTGCGCGTTCGCGCGCTGGTCCCCACCGAACGGCAGCACCACCATGGGCCGCCCCGCGGCGAGGCACTCCTGCACGGTGTTGTTGCCGCCGTGGGTGATGACCGCGGTCACCCGCTCGAGCACCGGCACCTGCGGGACGCGCCGGAACAGGTGCACCGTGGGAGCGGCCAGGTCGGAGACCGCCTCGAAGCTTGCCCCGGCGCTCACGACCACGTGCGCCCCGGTCGCAGCGGCGCCGGCCACGAGGGCGCGGAACACCGCGGGCCGGTCGTTGAACACCGTGCCGAGCGACACGTAGACGGTCCGGCTGCCGGCAGGGAGAGAGGCGAGCACGGCGCGGTCCGCGTCCCCGAGCGCCGCGGCGCGCGGCAGGCACGGCCCCGTCATCCGGATGACCCCGGCCAGGGGCCGCAGCCCGGGCTCGAGCGGGGGGGCCGTGGCGAGCAGGTTCAGGTCAGGCGACAGGGGGCGCAGCAGCAGCCCCTCGCCCACCGGTGGCAGCCCGAGCCGCCGGGCGGCGCCGGCGAGGCGCTCGTCGAACCGGGCGCCCATCCGCAGCAGGCGCGCCTCTGCCGCGCGCCATGCGGCGGTCCCCCGCTCGGACTCGGGCAGGACCGTCCCGAACGGCGGAGCCCCGTCGGCGGGAAATGGGAGGGCAGAATGGTAGAGCGCGACGAACGGACGGCCGGCGAGCCGCGCCCCGAGGAGCGCCGCCGGCATCAGGTAGTCGCCCACCACCACCGAGGCGCCGACGCGCTGCACGTGTGCAGCCATCTCCCGTGCCTGCGACTCGAGACCGCTGGTGAAGAGCGCGAGCGCCGTCTCCAGTTCGTCCTGCCCGGACAGCCCGGGAAGACGCACCGCGTGCCAGAGCGCCGCGGGAGAGGGCGTCAACGCCAGTACCTCCGCCCCCTCCCCGGAGATGGCAGCCGGGAGCCCGGCCGCCACGCGAATGGGCTCGGGCCACCGGGAAACGAGCGGCACCCGGACGTGGACGAGCGCAAAGCTCGTCCGGTGTCCAAGGGCGCGCAGCTCCGCGCCGATCGCGCGCAGGGCTCCCGTGTGCCCCACGGTGGGGTGGGCGGCGAAGAGGACGTGGGTGCTGCGCTCCATGCCGTTGGGTTGTAGCCCCTCGGCCCTGCACGGGGCAGGGTCCCCACCTCCCCTGCGGACGCGCACGGCCCGGGCTGGTAGAACCCTCTACCGTGCGACCGCATCCCCGTGCCCTCCTCGCCCTCTTGTTGTCCCTGCTCGCCGCCTGCAACGGAGGCGGCGTGGGCTGCGCAGGACTCTCCCCCGTCCCCGGCGGCTACCAGGGGCCCCGCACGGAGGATCCACTCTCGGTGCGCATCTCCGCGGACGGGGTGACGACGCTCAACCAGGCGTGGCCGGAACTCCTCGCGCTCATCGCGCCGGGCCAGACGCTCACCGTCCCCGTGCCGTGCCAGAAGCAGAACGTGGTGGTGGGCAACATCACCGTGGGTGACCAGGGGAGCGCGGGCTGCACGGATCCCTCCTGCGGCCAGCTCGACGGGCAGTGCGACGCGCGGGACGTCCCCACCACCATCCCCGTCACCTTCACCGGGCTGCAGCTCGCCCCCGCGGCGCCCAACAAGCTGGCGGCAACGCTCACCATGAAGGTCGCCACCGGCAAGCTGTACGCGGCCACGGCGGGCAACAGCCTGCTGTGCAGCTGGGGCAGCAAGCCCATCCGGTGCGGGATCGACTTCGACAGCGCGCGCGCTGCCCCGGACGAGAACACGCTCGTCGCCCACCTCGAGCTCTACGCGGACCCGGACTTCAGCCAGCGCCTCAACCTGCGCCTCCAGTCCGTGGATGGGCTCAGGGTGTGCGGCATGGGGGGCGCGCTCCCCCCGCCCGCGTGCACGGACGGCGCGGATCTCGACCTCACCTCCGAACCGGGAGGCTGCTGCCCCACGAGCAACGCCAACCTGTTCAAGGATCTCATCCTGCAGCTGCTCTCCGGGAGGCTCGAGGATCTCCTCCGGGAGAACGTCGACAAGGCCCTGTGTGCCCCCTGCACCACGGACGCGGACTGCCCGGTGGAAGAGGACGGCGGCACCAGCACCTGTGACACGTCCGAGGGCACCTGCCTCCACGCCGCCACGGGACGCTGCCCGCCGCTCGTGGCCGGGCTGGAGGGCCGGCTGGACATCTCCACGCTGCTGCCCGGCGGCAGTGCGGGCCCCACGCCCGCGGACCTGTCGCTCGTGCTCGGGCGTTCCGTCACGGCGGCCCCCGGGTTCACGCTCGGCAGCCGGGGGGGCGCGGTGGCCGCGGCCCCGTCTCCGTGCGCGCCGCTGCTCCCTGCCCCGCCCGTCCCGAGCCTGCCCGCGGTGGACTTCGACGGCTCGTCGCCGGACGGCGGGTACCACCTCGGCATCTCGCTGACGAAGGGCTGGATGGACCAGGTGGGCCACGCGCTGCACCAGTCCGGTGCCCTCTGCCTCGCCGTCTCCTCCGCGGACCTGTCCCAGCTGTCCACCGGGGCGCTGCGCGCGGTGCTTCCCTCCGTGGGGCTCTTCTCCGGGCCGGCGGACGCCCCCGCCCAGCTGGTCATGCGTCCGCAGAACGCCCCCACCTTCCGGCTGGGTGCAGGAACGTTCAAGGCCTCGGGCGAGCTGGACGATCCGCTCATCACCCTGGAGATGAAGGACCTGGCGCTGGACTTCTACGGGCTCGTGGATGACCGGATGGTGCGCTTCTTCACGGCGGTGGTGGATCTCCGGCTGCCCTTCTCGCTGCAGGAGGACGGCTGCGGGAAGGTGCTGCCGGTGCTCGGAACGCTCGAACAGGCGGTGCAGAACACGCGGTTCATCAACTCCGAGATGCTCGCCGAGGACCCGTCCGTCTTGAAGGATCTCGTCCCGGCCCTGCTCGGCGCGGCGCAGCCGTCCATCGCCACGGCGCTCCAGCCCTTCACGCTCCCGCCGCTCGGCAGCTTCACCGTCTCCCTCGCCGAGGCCCGCGGCCTCACGCCGTCCGCCGCGCCGGGCACCTACGAGCGGATCGCGCTCTTCTCGAAGCTCGTCCCCACGTCCAGCTGCCCCTCCCCCGCCCCGGTGATGCTGCCGCGCGCGTCCCTGGAGAGGCCCGCGCTCCCGCCCGGCGTCTCGTCCAGCGGCTGGCCCCGCGCCCGCGTCACGCTCCCGGTCGTGCCGCCCGGCACGCGCTGGGCGTGGCGGCTGGACGGTGGCCCCTGGTCCCCGTGGCTCGCTGCCCCGGAGGTGCTCGAGGTGACGTCCCCGGCGCTGCTGCTCCAGGGCCACCACGTGCTGGAGCTCCGTCCGCGCGCCGAGGGTGGCGTGGCAGGACAGGCCTCGGCGTTGCCCCTGGTGGTGGACCTGCTGCCCCCCGCCGTGTCGCTCCGGAGGAGCGGCGGGGAGCTCCTGACGGAGGCCCGGGACGACGTCTCGCCTGCCCCCGCGCTGCGCTTCCGCTACCGGCTCGGGGCGGAGGGCCCCTGGAGCGCGCCGGGGGCTGCACGCGGCGTCCCCGTCTCGGAGTGGGCCGCGGCGGGCGAGCTGACGGTGGAGGCCACGGACGAGGCAGGACTGTCCGCCACGGCCACGCTCCGCGCAGCCCAGGTGCAGCTGCGCGCGGACGCGAACGACGCTCCGGACGCGCCCACCTCTCCGGGCCCCGGCGGTTGCGCCGCCGCCCCGCACCGGGGGCTGCTGCCCCTGGTGCTGCTCGCCTTCTGAGCGCTGCGCCGGCGCCGTTGAACCGCTACCAAAGGGCCTCTCCCATGGACCGCGCTTCTCACCTCTCCCGGCTCAGCGAGCCGTTCGATCTCCTCGTCATCGGCGGCGGGGCCACGGGCCTCGGCACCGCGGTGGATGCCGCCAGCCGCGGGCTCCGCGTGGCGCTCGTGGAGGCGCGGGACTTCGCGCAGGGCACCTCGAGCCGCTCCACGAAACTGGTGCACGGCGGGGTGCGCTACCTGGCGCAGGGCAACCTGGGGCTGGTGAAGGAGGCGCTGCGCGAGCGGGGGCGGCTCCGCCGCAACGCGCCGCACCTCGTGGGCGACCTGGAGTTCATCGTCCCGGCCTACAGCTGGTGGAACGGGCCGTACTACGGCATGGGCCTCAAGCTCTACGACGTGCTCGCCGGGCGCTACAAGCTCGGGAAGACCCAGGTGCTCTCGCGTGCGCAGGTGCTCGAGCGCATCCCCACGCTCGAGCCGGAGGGGCTCCGCGGCGGCGTCCGCTACTACGACGGCCAGTTCGACGACGCGCGGCTCGCCGTGACGCTGGCGCTCACGGCGGCGGACAAGGGGGCGGTGGTGCTCAACCACGCGCCGGTGGTGGGGCTGCTCAAGGAACAGGACCGCGTGGTGGGCGCGCGCGTGAAGGACGCCGAGACGGGGGTGGAGCACGAGGTCCGGGCGCGCGTGGTGGTGAACGCCACGGGCGTCTTCTCGGACGCGGTGCGGAAGATGGATGATCCGCAGGCCGCGTCCGCCATTGCCCCATCCCAGGGGGTGCACCTGGTGCTCCCCGCGGATTTCCTGCCCGGCCAGCACGCGCTCATGGTCCCCAGGACGGACGACGGGCGGGTGCTGTTCGTCGTGCCGTGGCACGGCCGCGCGCTCGTGGGCACCACGGACACCCCCGTGGAAGGCGTCTCCGTGGAGCCGCGTCCGCTGGAGGAGGAGATCCAGTTCCTCCTGGTGCACGCCGCGAGGTACCTCACGCGGGATCCCTCGCGCGGGGACGTGCTCGCCGTCTACACGGGGCTGCGCCCCCTGGTGCGTCCGCCGAAGGACGGGGCTGCAACGCGGGCCATCTCGCGGGATCACACGCTGCTGGTGAGCGGCTCCGGGCTCATCACCGTCGTGGGCGGGAAGTGGACCACCTACCGGAAGATGGGCGAGGACGCCGTCAACCTCGCCACGAAGGTGGGCGGGCTGGAACTGCGCCCGTGCGTCACCGCGGAGTTGCCGCTGCACGGCGCACCGCCGGAGCCCGCGGCCCTGTCCACCACCGGTACGCCCTCTGCGTCGCTCGCGTCCTACGGCACGGACGCGGCCGCCATCCGCGCGCTGGCGGAAGGGGACGAGTCGCTGGCCGTTCCCCTCCACCCGAGGCTGCCCTACCTCGCCGCGGAGGTGGTCTGGGCCGCCCGCGAGGAGATGGCCCGCACGGTGGAGGACGTGCTGGACCGCCGGACGCGTGCGCTGGTGCTGGATGCGCGCGCCGCGTGGGAGGCCGCCCCGCGCGTGGCCGCCCTGCTCGCCCGTGAGCTGGGCCGCGACGAGCACTGGGTCCAGGCGCAGCTCCAGGCGTTCCGGGACCGCGTGGACGCAGCGCTGCTCCCTCCAGCCCCGGCCGGTGCGGTATCCTCGCCCCCGTGAATCCGCCGCCCGGGGCTGCCGTCTCGTCCCGGGAACCTGTCCCACGGAGAGCCCTGCCCATGTCCCGCCTGCCCGTCGCCGCATTTCTCATTTGCGCTTTTGCCTTCGCTGCCCCAGCCGTTGCACAAAACAAGAGGGGGGGCGCTGCGAAGGACGTGCCGCGAGGCCAGGAGGAGGCCGGTGACGACCCCGGCCCCTCGAGGGGCGAGGACATGCCCTTGCCCAGCCGAGAGGCGCTGGAGAAGAGCGACCTGCCGGGATTTGCCAAGTGCGCCCTGAACTGCTCTCGGTTGACCCAGGCATGCACGGCCCGCTGCAAGGGAAACAGCGCCTGCGTGGCGAACTGCCAGCAGCCCTATCTCGCGTGCGCCCAGCGATGCGGCGGCCCCATTGGGACGGACCCGGA
>JBDLRJ010000432.1:0-12369 GCA_039800145.1 Pseudomonadota bacterium
CAGTCCCTGAAGGTGCTCGAGTACCTCAAGAACCGGCCGGAGCGGCTCTACACCAAGAGCTCGTTGATGGTGGGACTGGGCGAGACGGACGACGAGCTGATCCAGGCATGCAGGGATCTCCGCTCGGTGGGCGTGGACGTGCTGACCTTCGGTCAATACCTGCAGCCGTCGCAGTACCACCTGCGCGTGGAACGCTTCGCCCCGCCGGAGAAGTTCGAGGAGTTGAAGGCACGCGCCGAGGAGCTGGGGTTCCTCTACGTGGCTTCCGGCCCGCTGGTGCGCAGCAGCTACCGCGCCGCGGAGTTCTTCATGAAGGGCCTGATGGACCGAGAGCAGCTGGGATAGGGTGACACGCATGGCGACGTTCGAGTTGAAGCTGCCGGACATTGGCGAGGGCGTGCAGGAGGGGGAGATCGTCAAGTGGATGGTCAAGCCCGGTGACGTGGTGACCGAGGACCAGGTCGTCGTGGAGGTGATGACGGACAAGGCCACCGTCTCCGTGCCCACCCCGCGCGGCGGCAAGGTGCTCCAGACGCACGGGAAGGAAGGGGAGGTGGCGAAGGTCCACCACCTGCTCGTGACGCTCGAGGTGGACGGGGCCGTCCCCGCCGCCGCGTCCGGCCACGCCGCCGCCCCGGCGCATGCACCCGGCGCAGCCCCGGCCCCCGCTGCCGCGAAGCCCGCGGCACCGCCGCGGCCCGCGAACGAAAAGGTGCTCGCCACGCCCGTCACCCGCCGCATGGCGCGCGAACACGGACTGGATCTCTCCACCATCTCCGGGTCCGGGCCGCAGGGGCGCATCACCAAGGTGGACGTGGAGGCGGCGCTCTCGAGCCCCGGTGCAGGCGCCGTGGCCACGGGACCCAACGTGGCGGTTCGCAGCCAGCCCGTGCCGCTCGCGGTCTCCGCGGTGGACCAGCGCATCCCGCTGAAGGGGCTCCGCAAGAAGATCGCGGAGAAGATGGTGAAGTCCAAGTTCACCGCCCCCCACTACACGTTCGTGGAAGAGGTGGACGCCACCAACCTCGTGGGCTTCCGCTCGCGGATCAACGCGCAGCTCGCCGCGGCGGGCGACAAGACGAAGCTCAGCTTCCTGCCGTTCTTCTGCAAGGCGGTGGTCGCGGCCATGCGGAGCTACCCGCAGGTCAACGCCAACTTCGACGACGCCACGCAGGAGCTGGTGGTGCGCGGCGAGCTCAACTTCGGCATTGCCGCCGCCACGGAGGAGGGGCTGACCGTGCCCGTCATCCGCGGCGTGGACCGGCTCTCCATCAAGGCGCTCGCCTCCGAGGTGTCCCGGCTGGCGGATGCCGCGCGCAACCGCCGTCTCAAGATGGAGGAGCTGACCGGCGGCACCTTCACCCTGACCTCGCTCGGGCAGACCGGTGGCCTGTTCGCCACCCCGGTCATCAACTACCCCGAGGTGGCGATCATGGGCGTGCACCGCATGCGCAAGCGCCCGGTGGTGGTGGATGACCAGGTGGTGGTGCGCGAGATGATGTACCTCTCGTTCTCCTTCGATCACCGGGTGATCGACGGGGCGGTGGGCGCGGAGTTCGCCTACGAGGTGATCCGCTTCCTCGAGAACCCCGAGTTGCTCATCGTCGACATGGTGTGAGGCGGCCGTGGCGGACGAGGTCCGTGAATACCTCCGTGCAGCGCAGGAGGCCGAGCTCCGCAAGGACGTTCCAGCCGCCGTCTACCGGCTGAGGCAGGCCGCGTCTGCCTATTCGCGCCGGGGCAGCCTCTCGCGGGCGGTCTCGGTGTTGCGGCACGCGCTGCGGATTGGGCCTGGGACGGAGGGGCTCGCGGAGCAGCTCGCGGAGGCGGAGGCCGCCGAGTCCGCGGGGCCCGACGTCCCCGCACAGGTGCCCGAGGTTGCGCCCTCGCCCGAACTGCAGGCCGCGCTCGACGCGCTGGACGACGAGCGGGAGCTGGTGCTGGAGGATCACCCGGCCGCGCGCGCGCCGGTCCCGGCGCCCCGGGGACTGGACGCCTGGTGCAGCTTCTGCTGCCAGCCGGCGCGGGAGGTGGGGGCACTCGCCGCGGGTGCGTCGGGGACGTTCATCTGCGGTGCGTGCGCGGAGGCGAGCTGCCTCGTCACCGGGCGCACGCTCCCGGCTCCCCCGCCTGAGTTGCCCACGGTCCAGTCGCCCGCGGGGCTGTCTGCTGCGTCTGCGCAGGCTGCCGCGCAGGTGGAGGCCGCGCTCGCGCGCGGGGCACGCCTGGTCGTGGTGACCGGGCCACCTGCGAGCGGCAAGAGCCGGTTCCTCTCGCAGCTCGTCGAACGCGGCGTCGGCGTGGCGGGCGCGAAGGAGGCCTCTGGCAGGCCCGTGATCCTCAAGGACGCGTGGGCGCTCGCCGTGGGCGAGCAGCGCGCGTGGCTCGCCCGGCTGGAGTCGGAGCCGTCGCTCCGCCTGGTGCTGGAGACCCGCTCCCAGCCGCAGGCCACGCCTGTCCCGGTGGCCCGTGGCGCGGACGGCGCAGTTGCGCTGCTGCTCGGCGGCGGGGAGCTGGCGGCGCTGCTCTCGGTGGACTGGCCAGCCTCCGCGCTGGATGCCGTGGAGGCGGTGGGGCTCTTCGAGCCCATGACCGACGGTGAGCTCGCGGCACATGCGCGGGCCGTGCTCCAGGCCCGGTCCCCTGCCTGCGACGTGTCCGACGGGCTGCTCGCGCTCATCGTCCGGCGGGCGCAGGCGAGTGGCCGCGGCGTGGCCGAGCTGGAAGCACACCTGCGGCGCCTGCCCCCCGGGCGCTGGACGCTCCCGGACGAGGCGGGGTGATGCGCCCGCCGTTGCACGTCTACCGGCTGGGCCGGGTGGAGTACCTGGACGGGCTCGAGCTGCAGCGCCAGTTCTCCGAGGCGCGCGCCGCCGGCGGACCGGACGTGCTGCTGCTGCTCGAGCATCCGCCGGTGCTGACCCTGGGGCGGGCCGCGAAGCGGGAGAACATCACCGCGAGCGAGGCGGAACTCGCCTCGGTGGGCGCGGAGATCTTCGAGACCAACCGAGGGGGGGATGTCACTTACCACGGCCCCGGTCAGCTCGTGGGCTATCCGCTGCTCGAGCTTCCTCCCGGGCGCCAGGACGTACGCCGGTTCGTGCGCGACGTCGAGGAGGTCATCTCGCGGACCGTGTCGGACCACGGGCTGGAGGCTGCCGGCATCCCGAAGTGGCCGGGCGTGTGGATGGGCGGCGAGGGGAACGATCCGCGGAAGATCTGCGCCATCGGTGTTCACCTGTCCCGCTGGCGGACCAGCCACGGCTTCGCGCTCAACGTGAACACGGAGCTCTCGCATTTCCGGCTCATCGTCCCGTGCGGGATCCGCGAGGCGGGCGTGACCTCGCTCGAGCGGGAGCTCGGCCGTTACGTGCCGGTACCCGAGGTGGAGAACAGGTTGGCAGCCCACTTCGCCGAGGTGTTCGGACGGGATCTCACCTGGCGCGGACCGGACCTTCGGACCGTGAGCGTGGTGATCACGCGGACGGGCGCCCAGGGCCCGGAACTCCTCCTGCTCCGGCGCACCGCGGCGCGCGGCGGCTTCTGGCAGTGCGTCACCGGCCGCGTCCAGGAGGGAGAGACGGCGGAGGCGGCTGCCGCGCGCGAGTTGCGCGAGGAGACGGGGAGCTCCGCCGAACCGCGCACGCTTCGGTACGTGCACGCCTTCGCGCTCGGGGATGCACGTCCGCCGGTCACGTGCGAGGAGACTGCGTTCGCGGCGGAGTGGCGCGGGGGCGAGGCGGTGCGGATCGATCCGCGCGAGCACGACGCGTTCGAGTGGGTCTCGCCCGCCCGCGCGCTGGAGCTGCTGCCGTACGTGGGGCTGAAGCGTGCCGTACAGCGGGCGCTCGGGCCGGGCTGATCAGGGCTCCAGCCGCTGCCCCTCGGTGGCCACGATTGTCTCCGGGCGCACCTTCCGCACCGTGTCCGCGAACAGGTCCAGCGCGTCGTCCGAGCGGGTGGGATCGTGGTGGAAGATCACGAGGGTCTTCACCTCGCCGGCGTTGGCCGCTGCGACCGCGGCCTCCCAGTGCGAGTGGCCCCAGCCGATCTTCGGTCCGCCCACCCGGCCTTCGTACTCGTCCCGGGTGTACATGGCGTCGCAGATGAAGAGATCTGCACCGCGCGCGAACTCCGCCGCCCGCGTGTCCAGGGTGTCCGTGAACTCCACGTCGGTGAAGTAGACGATGGACTTTCCCCGGTAGTCCACGCGGTAGCCGAGGCAGCCGCCGGGGTGGTTCAGTTCCACCGCCCGCACGGTCGCTTCCCCGAGCTTCAGCTCCATCCCGGGGGCGGCGTCCTCGAACTGCAGCGCGGCGCGGAAGAAGGATGCGGGGATGGGGAAGTAGGGCTGGACCATCTGCCCCTCCATCACCTCGCGCACGCCCTTGTCGCCGATCCGGGGCCCGCGGAAAGTGAAGCGGTTGGGCGGGATGAACAGGGGCGTGAAGAACGGAATGCCCTGGACGTGATCGTAGTGGTAGTGCGTCAGGAACAGGTGCGCCTCGACGGGGCGCTTCTCGGCGAGGATCGACTCGCCGAGCTCCCGCAGCCCCGACCCCAGGTCGAACACGAGCCGCTGGTCACCGCAGCGGATCTCCACGCAGGGGGTGTTCCCGCCGTACCTCGCGGTGCGAGCGCCGGGTGCAGGGATGCTTCCCCGGACACCCCAGAAGCGAACGTAGAAATCCCCGGGACCGGGCGAGTCCGTCTCAGCCTGCCTTGGCTTCGCTGTCGTCCTCGGAGACGAACTCAATGAGGTGCCCTGTCTGGTCCCGCTTCGTGCGCAGGTAATCCACGTTATGCGGATTCGGGAGGGTACGCGAGGGAATGCGCCGGCGCACGGGAATTCCCTCCTCCACCATGCCCGCGATCTTCAGCGGGTTGTTGGTGATGAGATCCACGGACTTCACCCCCAGCATCCGCAACATCTCTGCAGCAATGTCATAGCGGCGCAGGTCGTCCGGGAAGCCGAGCTTCCGGTTGGCCTCGTACGTGTCCAGTCCCTTGTTCTGCAGGGCGTAGGCGCGGATCTTGTTCCCGAGCCCGATGCCGCGCCCCTCCTGGCGGAGGTACAGCACCACGCCGAGCCCACCCTGGGAGACGAAGTGCATGGCCCGGTCCAACTGCGCCTTGCAGTCGCACTTGAGCGAGCCGAGCACCTCGGACGTGAGGCACTCGGAGTGGATGCGGACCGGGACGCCCTCCTGTCCGTCCACCGCGCCCTTCACCGCGGCCACGTGCTCCTTGCCCGTGCGCTTCTCGCGGAAGACCACCAGGCGAAAGGTGCCCGTGGCGAGCGGGACCTCGGCCTCCGAGTACAGCTCCAGCAGGGTGCCATGCAGGCGGGCAGACAGGTGCTCGGCGGTGCTCATGTGGTGATCCTTCGCTGGCGTTGCCCCACGGGGAGTTGCCTCCGGCACCGATGCCGGGAGCGCCGACGGGGCTTGTGTTCGCACGTTGGATGTACGAGCCGCGAAAAGGTTACGCCATCCAATGCAAAGGCACGAGCCCCACCGGGTCTCCCGGAGCCAGCTGGGTGACATCTTCCGGGATCACCAGGAGGTGGGTGGCCCGGCTGGACGAGCGGAGGACGCCGGAGCCCTGTGTTGGAAGCGGCGTGGCCCACAGCGACCCGTCCCGGCTCTCCACCCGGGCGCGGAGGAAGTGCCGCAGCCCCGCTGCCTTCCGGAGGGGAACCACGGTGCGCGCGGGGATCTGCGCGCGTCCGTCGTCCGGGAGCCCCTGCAGCCTTCGCAGGAGGGGACGCACGAACAGCTGGAACGTGACGAGCGACGAAGTGGGATTGCCCGGCAGACCGAAGACCCGCGTGCCTTCCCACAGCGCGTGGAGGACGGGCTTTCCGGGCTTGATCGCGATTCGCCAGAACCGCTCCTCCGCCCCGACAGACGCGAGCACCGGGCGGATGAAGTCCCGCTCTCCCACGGACGCTCCACCGGTGGTGACGAGCACCTCCAGCCCGCGCCCCCGTTCGAGCGCGGCGCGCAGGGCGGCGGGGTCGTCCGCCGCGCGGCCGAGCGGCACGGGACTCCCGCCCGCTGCGCGCACCGCCGCCGCCAGCATGGGGCCGTTGCTGTCGAGGATGCGGCCCGGCTCCGGGGCTGCCGGGTCCCCGAGCTCGTCCCCGGTGGAGAGGATCCCAACGCGCGGCCTGCGGTGGACCGGGACGCGGAGGATTCCCTGGCCCCACAGGAGTCCGGCCTCCGGGATTCCCACCGGCGTTCCCGCTTCCAACAGCAGCTCCCCTTCGCGCGCATCCTCGCCCGCGGGGCGAACGTGCTGTCCCGGCACCGCGCGCTCGAGCAGTTCCACCCAGCCCTCGCCGGCACGGGCCTGCTCCTGCATGATCACTGTGTCCGCCCCCGGAGGCACCGGAGCCCCGGTCATGATCCGCGCGGCCTCCCCCTGTCCCACGGGGCGGGCGGGCGAACTGTCCGCGAAGAGCCTGTCCACCAGCAGCAACCGCACGGGAGCCCCGTCCGTGTCGGCGGCCCGGACGGCGTACCCGTCCATGGCGGAGTTGTCGGCAGGCGGCTGGGTCCGGATGGCCTGGACGTCCATGGACAGCACGCGGCCGAGCGCCTCGTCCACCGTGCACACCTCCGTCCCCATCGGGAAAGCGTCCCGGAGGACGTGGTCGAGGGCGTCATCGGCGGAAACCAGGGGGTGGAGCGACGGGGGCATGGAGGCGCAGCCTAACCGGGAAGTGATTCTAAAGATTTGAGGAAAGCCGGAGACTTGCATTGACACACGCAAGGTTGTGCAAGTACAGGGAGTGAGATTTTCACCCCAGCAGCCGCCGAGACAGACACAGCGCCGGGTGCATGCCCGGCAGGGAGGCAGGCGTCCCATGGCAGCGAAGAAGCATCCCGCGCCCGTTAAGGGCAAGAACCCCGTGAGCAAGGGCCGGGGCATCAAGACGGTCAAGGCGGCGAAGGCGGCTCCGGCTGCAGCAAAGGCCCCGCCCAGGGGCAAGGCCAAGGCGAAGGACGCCCCCTCCGCGAAGGACACCCGGAAGGCCGCGGCGCCGCAGAAGCCGGTGGCTGCCCCTCCGAAGGCTGCCCCCGCTCCGAAGGCCGTGCAGGGCAAGAACAAGGGCAAGGGCGACGCCGCGGTCCCGGCTGCCCCCCAGGCGCCCCGGATGATGCCGCGGGCGACCAAGCTGCCGCCCATGGGCGAGCCGTTTACGCAGCGCGAGGTCGAGCAGCTCCTCACGGCGGGCCTCGGCCGCGGCGTGGTGGGGGAGGGCAGCCTCAAGGGGCGGCTGGTGGTGAAGGACAACCTCCCGCACCTCGTGGTGCTCGGGCGTGACAAGCGGGAACTGGACTTCCTCCTCGAGGGGCCGGACCAGGAGGTCCTCCCCGCGTACGTGGATCACAAGGTCTCGGTCAGTGGCCTCATCCGGAAGACCACCAACCACGGCGGCGTGGTGGCGGTCCGTAAGTACGCTGCCAAGAAGCCGGAGACGGAGGGCGCCGTGGAAGCAGCCCCGGCGGAGCAGAAGCTCCGCTACCTGTCCCCCGGCGAGGTGGAGCAGTTGACGCTCCCCGGCATGGCCGCAGGGGTGAAGGGCTTCGGCCAGTTCCGCGGCCACCTGGAGATGACGGGGGAGCAGTTTTTCCTCGTGGCCTCGGGAGGAGGGACGCGCCAGCAGGTCTCGTTCATCCTCGAGGGCAAGAACGCGCGCGGGTTGAAGAAGCACCTCGGCCACACGGTGCTCGTGACCGGCGTGGTGGAGAAGTCCACCGGCTGGGGCGGCACCATCCAGGTGGAGTCCTGCGAAGCCCGCGGCTCGGATTTCCGCTCGGTGAGCCGGGACGCACTGGACGTCGCCGAGGTGGAGAACATCAGCAACCACGGCGCCTCCGTGGAGGTGAAGCAGAACCACGGGCTGTCCGTGCGGCTGCAGGAGCGCGCCAACCACACGTGGGCCATCGAGCCCACCACCGCGAAGCGGCTCGGGCTTCGCGAGGCCAACTTCGAGCCGTCCGGGACGGGTCACTCGCGTGAGTTCTTCTTCACGCCCCGCAACCCGGGCGAATACACGGTGGAGTTCTTCCTCGCCAAGGCCCTTGCGCCGGCGCAGGTGGCTCGCACCGTCACGTTGAACGTGCTCGTGAAGGCATGAGCACCGGGGGCACTTGAGCATCCATCGTTCGAACATCCAGAAGGTCCTCGAGGAGGCCGCAGGTCCTCTCGGGGTGAAGGAAATCCTCCGACTCGCCGGGTTGCACCCCGGACAGCAGACGGAACTCAAGCGGCTGCTCCGGGAGTGGTTGCGCTCGGGCGGGTTGCTGCACACCGGGAAGCGGTACCACCTGGCGCAGCACCCCGGGCGGGGCAAGCCGCGCCCGCCGCCCGCGCCCCGGCCGGGACGCGAGGGCCCGCGCGGGACGCAGGCCGTTGCACGGCGAGGCGGCAGGGAGCTCGAGGGGACGCTGCACGTGCACCCGGACGGCTTCGGCTTCGTCCACCCGCGCGAAGAGACGGAAGGCGAGAACATCTACCTGCCGCCGGAGCAGGCCCGGCGTGCGCTGGACAGGGATCTCGTCCGCGTGTCGGTGAGCCGCGGGAAGGATGGACGGCTCTCCGGTGAAATCCTGTCGGTGGTGGACCGCCGCCGCCAGCTGGTGGTGGGCACCTACCGCGCCGCCGCGGGACAAGCCTGGGTGGAACCGCACGACGGCGCGTTGCCCGGTCCCATCGCCGTACCCCCGACCCAGATGGCCCAGTCCGGCGACCTGGTGAAGGTGCGCCTCGGCGTCGGGACGGGGTTGCTCGGCGGGGCGCGGGGGCTCGTGGGTGAAGTCGCCGGCTCGCTCGGTGCGCCGGGCAGTACCGGCGCCGAGGTGCTGAGCCTGGCGTTCGCGGCCGGCTTCTCGGACGAGTTCCCGCCCGAGGTGATGGACCAGGCGGACGGTTACGCACTGGAACTGTCCGCGGGGGACCTCGAGGGCCGGAGGGATCTCCGGGCCATGGCCCTGGTGACGGTGGACGGCGAGGACGCTCGCGACTTCGACGACGCGATCTACGTGGAGCCCGCCGGCGCGAACCACCGGCTGGTGGTCGCCATAGCGGATGTCTCGCACTACGTGCGCGAGCGCACGCCCCTGGACGTGGAGGCCCTCCGGCGCGCGACGAGCGTGTACCTGCCGGACCGGGTGCTGCCCATGCTCCCCGAGCGGCTCTCCAACGGCATCTGCTCGCTGCGGCCGGACGGGGATCGCCTCTGCATGGTCGCGGACATGGTCCTCGACCGCGCCGGCAAGCTGGTCCGCTCGGAGCTCTACCCCGCCGTGATGCGGAGCCACGCGCGCTGCACGTACAACGAGGTGCAGGCGGTGCTGGACGGCAAGGACGTTCCACACCGCAACGCCTTCAAGCCTCACTTCGAGCGCATGCAGGCCCTCGCGCGGGTGCTCCGGAAGATGCGCGAGGGGCGCGGCGCCATCGACTTCGACCTGCCCGAGGTGAAGGTGGAGCTCGGCCCGGACGGGTTGCCGGTCCGCATGGTGCAGCGCGAGCGGATCGAGGCGCACCGGATCGTCGAGGAGTGCATGCTGGCCGCGAACGAGGCGGTCGCGCGTTACTTCCAGGAGAAGCGGCTCCCGTCGGTGTACCGGTTCCACGGCAGCCCGGACGAGGAGAAGCTGGCGTCGTTCGCCACGCTCGCTGCCGCGCACGGTTTCCAGATGGACCCGGGCAGCGTCACCTCGGCGGAGCTGAACGCCTTCGTGCAGGGGCTCGCGGGACACCCGGAGCAACGCGCGCTCAACCAGCTGCTCCTTCGCTCCATGATGCAGGCCGTCTACTCGGCTTACGAGGTGGGCCACTACGGGCTCGCGGCCGAGCACTACCTGCACTTCACCTCGCCCATCCGGAGATACCCGGACCTGCTGGTCCACCGCCTGCTCAAGGCGCACTGGGCCGCCGGCAGCAAGAAGCTCTCGGCCCAGGCTCACGAGGACGCCGAGGACCGGCTGGATGCCATGGCGCAGCAGTCCTCCGAGCGGGAGCGCGCCGCCATGCAGGTGGAGCGGGACGTGGTCTCGTTCTACGCGGCGCTGCTCATGAAGGACCGCGTGGGGGAGACGTTCGCCGCGACGGTGGCGTCGCTCACCGAGCGGGGCTTCTTCGTGCAACTCGAGAAGGAGCTGGTGGAGGGGATGGTCCGCGCGGATTCGCTCGGCCCCATGGCCCGGCTGGACACGGCGGTCCACGCACTGGTCTTCCCGAACGGCCGCAAGATCCGGGTGGGGCAGAAGCTCACCGTCCGCCTCGCCTCCGTCAACACCGTGCGGCGCCAGATGGACTTCGAGGCGGTCGCATTCGCCGGCGAGGCGGATCTCCCGCCCGCGCTGCCCAGGCAAGAGCGGAAGGGCCGGGGCGGCGTCCGCGGGGAGTCGGCGCGGAAGGGAACCTTCAAACCGGTTGGCAGCGGACGTCGCGACGAAGGCCGCAAGCCGCGGCATGCTCCTTTCGAGCGCAGGAACGGACGCCCCGAGCCCCGTCGACCGGAGCCGAACGGAATAAAGGCCGAGTCCGTCCAGCCGCCCGATCCGCCTCGCGAGCGGATCGTCACGCCGGGCCGCTCCCGCCGCTGGGAAGAGGATCGACCCGAGTCCGTCGCGCCGCGCGCGCAACCGGAGGAACCGCCCGCTTCTTCCTCGCCGCACCCCGGTTTCGACCGGCTCCGGGCACTCGCTGCCAAGCAGGGGCTGCTGCGGACGTCGAAGCAGGAACCTCGCGGAGAGGGCCGGGACCGGGACGGCAAGGGCAGGCGGCCCGGCGGCAAGCACCGGCGCTGACGCTGGGGGCAGTTCCAGGCTGCGGACGAGAGGGGCCCTGCGCCCGGTGGAGCCGCGGGGCGAACCCCCGCGGGGAGTGCCCTCCGCGGAGATCCCCGGTGCGTCGCCCGCGACGCTCCGATCTCGAGGGCGGGATGCGCTCTCGGGCGTGGCGACGCGGCTCCGCCCCCTCGTCGTGCGCGCCCGGCATAGGAAGCTGCCCGTGCGCAGGTGCCGCGCGGACCTGTGTTGAACGTCCTTGTAGAGCTTGCCTGGGTCAGCCCCGGAGGGCCACCACGGTGACGGCGTCTCCGCCCTCGTGGCGCTCGCCGGGGCGGAACATCCGGACGTACGGGGAGCTGTCCAGGTGCTCGCGGAGGGTGGACTTCAGCGCGCCGGTCCCGTGGCCGTGGAGGATGGTGGCATTGTCCTCGCCCCTGCGGAGCGCGGCATCGAGCGCCTCGTCCACGCGGCGCAGCGCCTCGTCCGCGCGGAGTCCCCGGACGTCCACGCGTGCCCCCCCGGTGTCGAGGGGCCTTGCGCCCGCGGCCTCGGCCCGCTGCTGCTTCTCGGCTGCCGAGATCCCGCCGGGGAACGTGGACGGGCGCTTCTGGGACCTGGGCGGCGCCAGTTCCGCGAGGCTCGCGCGCAGCTTCAGGTTTCCTGCCGCCACGAGGGTCTCGTTGCCATCGAGCTGGAGGATCTCCACGTCGCGGTCCAGCCCCACGTGCCGCACCGTGGCACCCACGCGCGGCGAGAAGGGAAGCCCCGGCCGCGCTGCAATTTCCTTCTGCGCCGTGGCCGCCCGGGACTGTGCCTGGTGCTGGGCCAGCTGCGTCGCCACGTCCTTGCGCGCCTGCTCCACCTCGGCGAGCACCGGCTTCGCCCGCAGCTTCGACACGAGTTGTCGGAGTTCGTGCGCGGCAAGCTCGGCCTCTGCTGCCAGCTGTTCGTGGAGCTTCGCCTCCTCCTGCTGCCGGAGTTGGTCGAGCGACGCGCGCTCCACGAGCAGTTGCCGGCGGAGGGTCTCCACCTCCCGGCGTGCGTCCGCGGCAGCCTGGAGCTCCTCCGCGAGCTTGCGGCGTTCCTCCTCCGTGGCCCGCAGCGCCTTGGAGAGCGGCCCCGAGGCCTGCTCTGCCAGCGCGCGCGCCCGCTCCACCACCGCCGGCGGAAGTCCCATCCGCGCGGCGATCTCCAGCGCCGACGACGCGCCGGCCACGCCCAGCTGGAGCCGGTAGGTGGGCTGCATGCGGCCGGCATCAAAGCCCACGCGCGCGTTCAGGAAGCGCGCGTCCATGTGCGCGAGCGCCTTGAGCTCCTCGAGGTGCGTCGTCACCAGGACCGTGGCGCCCCGCTGGATGAGATCCTCGAGCACCGCGATGGCGAGTGCCGCGCCCTCGCGCGGATCGGTGTCCGCCGCGATCTCGTCGATGAGCACCAGCGCTCCCGGTCCCGCGCGCTCGCCGATCCGGCGGAGCTCCACGAGGTGGGCGCTGAACGTGGAGAGATCCTGGTGGATGTCCTGCGCGTCTCCGACGGTCGAGTGGACGCCCCCGTACAG
>JBDLRJ010000433.1:0-3759 GCA_039800145.1 Pseudomonadota bacterium
CGGTGGAGAAGGGCTTCGCGGCGCTCGCGGCGGCGTACGGTGCGCTCGAGGGAGACGCCCTGCCCGAGGTGCCGTCGGAGTGGAGCAGCCAGGCCCCGTCCGCCACTGCGCTGCAGACGCCGTACGGGAAGTTGTGGCGCGCGGTGGAAGACGCCACCGACGTCACGCGCGGGGACTCGCTCTCCAGCGCGCTGCGGAAGGCGGCGACGCTGATGGGCATCCCGGAGTACGCGGAGTGAGTTCCCCGGTTTCCTGGCTCGCCGTGCTCGGCACCGCGGCCGTGCTGTCGGGCTGCGGCACGGCAACCCCGCCCGAGCCTGCACCCGCAGGCAGCTACATCGCGCTCAAGCGGGACTTCGCGGACTTCGCAAAGTGGGAACCGTTCCCAGTGAAGGAACAGGCGGACGGCGGGAACGTCCACCTCGCCGGGGCGCGCACCGTCTACCTGAACGAGCGGCCCCCCGCGGGCAGCACCACCTGGCCCGTGGGGACGGTGGTGGTGAAGAAGATGGACGACATGTCGGTGGACCCGGCCACGGGAGAGCCGCCGCCCCTCTTCGCCATGGTGAAGCGCGGGGCGGGCTTCAACCTCGGGGGCGCCGTGGGCTGGGAGTGGTTCGGGCTCGCGCTCGGCACGGACGGGCAGCCGCTCATCGAGTGGCGCGGGCTCGGGCCGCCGTCCACCGAGACGTACGGCGCGAGCCAGGCCACGTGCAACGCCTGCCACGCGGGCGCAGGGGACGACGCGGTGATGTCCCTGCGGCTCGCGGACGTGGCGCGCTGAAGCACGCCACCCAGCGGGACCTGGTGCGGCGCCAGGCCCCGTCAAACAGCGACGGCCTCAGAGATCCAGCTGCATCCCCAGCTCCACCACGCGTCCCGGCGGGAGGCCGAAGTAGTCCGTGGCGGCGCGGGCGTTGCGGGACATGAAGAAGAACAGGAACTTGCGCCAGCGGGCCATGCCGCCGCCCTTGCTGCTGGGGAGCAGCGTCTCGCGTCCCAGGTAGAAGCTGGTGGTGTTGTTCTCGGCCCGCAGCCCCTCCCTGCGCGCGGCGGCCATCACCTCCGGCACGGAGGGCGTCTGCATGAAGCCGTAGCGCCCCACCACGCGGAAGAAGCCCGCGCCGAGTTCCTCCACCAGCACGCGGTCCTGCACCGGCACCGAGGGCTGCTCGGCCACGAGCACCGAGAGCAGCACCACCTGCTCGTGCAGCACCTTGTTGTGCTTGAGGTGGTGCAGCAGGACCGGCGGGGTTCCGTACGCGGAGGCGGCCATGAAGACCGCGGTCCCCGGCACGCGCGGCGGCGGGTTCGCCTTCACGTCGTCCAGGAACATGTCCAGCGGCATGGCCTGCTTCTGGAACCGGTCCGAGAGCAGCTTCCGGCCCGAGTACCAGGTGGTCATCAGCGTGTAGATGCCCGCGGCCACCACCATGGGGAACCAGCCGCCGTCCACGAACTTGAGGAGGTTGGCGCCGAAGAACGAGAGGTCGAACAGCAGGAACGAGCCCACCAGCGGCAGCGCCTTCCACGCAGGCCAGCCCCAGCTGCGGGTGGCGAGCACGTAGAAGACGCACGAGGTGATGGTCATGCTGCCCGTCACCGCGATGCCGTACGCGGAGGCCAGCCGGCTGGATTCCTTGAAGGAGATGACCAGCCAGAGGCAGGCCACCATCATGGCCCAGTTGATCTCGGGGATGTAGATCTGCCCCTCCTGCTCCCCCGAGGTGTGGACGATGGTGACGCGCGGGCTGTACCCCAGCTGCACCGCCTGGCGCGTGAGCGAGAACGCGCCGGAGATCATGGCCTGGGAAGCGATGATGGCCGCCACCGTGGACAGCGCCACCATGGGGTAGAGCATCCCGGCCGGGACGAGCCCATAGAACGGCTGGTCCACCGCGCGCGGGTTCTCGAGCAGCAACGCCCCCTGCCCGTAGTAGTTGAGCAGCAGCGACGGCAGCACCATCCCGAACCAGTTGATGCGGATGGGGCGCGTGCCGAAGTGGCCCATGTCCGCGTACAGCGCCTCGCCGCCGGTGATGCACAGCACCACGGACCCGAGCACCAGCGTCCCCTGCAGCCCGTTCTGCAGGAAGTACCTCACCGCGTACCAGGGGTTGAGGGCCGCGAGCACCGTGGGGTGGATGAGGATGTACCGGAGCCCGAGCACCGCCAGCACCCCGAACCACAGCACCATCACCGGCCCGAACACCTGGCCGATGCCCGCCGTCCCCCGGCGCTGGAAGAGGAACAGCCCCACGAGGATGACCAGCGTCACCGGCACCACCGGCGGGTGGCCGCCCGCCAGCTCCAGCCCCTCCACCGCGGACAGCACCGAGATGGCCGGCGTGATG
Source organism: Pseudomonadota bacterium (assembly GCA_039800145.1). GTDB lineage: Bacteria > Myxococcota > Myxococcia > Myxococcales > Myxococcaceae > VGRA01. The sequence continues at coordinate 2,355 of JBDLRJ010000433.1, forward strand.
ACGCCGTCTCCGTAGAGCAGCGCCGCGCCAAACAGCCCCAACAACAGGATGCCTGCACGCAGCCGCGGGTTCCCCGTGGAGGGGATGAGCGCCATCATGGCGAAGATGCCCCCCTCGCCCTTGTTGTCCGCCCGCAGCACGAAGACGAGGTACTTCACCGACACCACGAACAGCAGCGACCAGGTGAAGAGCGAGAGCACCCCGAGCACGTTGTCGTGCGTGGGCCGCAGCCCCGTGTGCGCGGTGAAGCACTCCTTCACCGCGTAGAGCGGGCTCGTCCCGATGTCGCCGAAGACGATGCCGAGCGCCGCCAGCGCGAGCGTGCCGGTGCGGGCACCGGGGCCCTGTGCGTGGCTGCCAGTTGAAGACATGGCGGGCCACACTACAAAAAGCTGACCCGGCAGGCGGGGTTTTGCAGGGAGCGGTGCAATTGCAGCCTGTTTCCGGCATCTTGCGGCCCCCTTCCAGGAGGCACCATGGCGAAGAGCAGGTACGTACTGGCCATTGACCAGGGCACCACCGGCACCCACGTGGCGGTGTTGGACGGCCGGGTCCGGGTGGTGGGCAAGGCCTACCAGGAGTTCCCTCAACACTTCCCGAAGCCGGGCCAGGTGGAGCACGACCTGGCGGACATCTGGGCCACCGTGGAGCGGTGCATCGCCCGGGCGCTGAAGGCAGCTGGTCTCAAGGGGCGGGACATCTCCGCCATCGGCATCACCAACCAGCGCGAGACGACGGGGCTGTGGGAGCGCGCCACGGGCAAGCCGCTGCACCGGGCCATCGTGTGGCAGGACCGCCGCACCGCCCCGCACTGCGCGGAGCTCAAGGCGCGGGGGCTCGAGGCGGAGGTGCGGCGGAAGACGGGGCTCGTGCTGGACCCCTACTTCTCCGCCACCAAGCTCTCGTGGTTGCTCACCCACGTGAAGGGGGCGCGCCGCAAGGCCGAGACGGGGGAGGCGTGCTTCGGCACCATCGACACCTGGCTCGTCTACAAGCTGTCCGGCCACGCGGCGCACGTGACGGACGTGTCCAACGCCTCACGCACCCTGCTGCTGGACATCACCACGCTGGACTGGGACGACACGCTCTGCCGCCTCTTCGACGTGCCGCGCCGGGTGCTGCCGACGGTGGCGAGCTCCGCCGAGGTGTACGCCACCACGCGCGGGATGAAGTCGCTCCCGGACGGCATCCCCATCTCCGGCATGGCCGGCGACCAGCAGGCGGCGCTCTTCGGCCAGGCCTGCTTCAGCCCCGGCGAGGCCAAGTGCACCTACGGCACCGGCGCCTTCCTGCTCATGAACACCGGCGAGACGCCCGTGCAGAGCACCGCGGGGCTGCTCACCACCGTGGGCTGGCGGCTCGGCGGGAAGACCACCTACGCGCTCGAGGGCTCGTCCTTCATCGC
>JBDLRJ010000434.1:0-2605 GCA_039800145.1 Pseudomonadota bacterium
TACGTGGCGGTCACCTCGCCCTGCTGGTCCACGAGGTCCACCTCCAGCCCCGCCCAGGAGTTCTTGAGCCCGCTGGCGTCCGCGATGATCTCCAGCTTCGTCCCCGACGGCAGCTTGAACGGACCTCCGAAGCGGATGTTCTCGGTGGAACCCGGCACCCCCGTGAGCGTCCACGAGTCCCGGAAGAGCACCGTCTCGCTGTCCGCCATGGAGAGCAGCACGTGCACGACGAGCACGACGAGGCAGGCCAGCACGGCCCAGGACACGTTCCCCTCCGTCCCCGCCATGGGGTTCGGCTGCGAGGGCGCCACGCCCTCGGCGGGCCACGTGGTCTTCGGCTGGAAGGCCGCCTTCACCTGCTCCGCGGACAGGTACGTGCTGAACGTCCAGCTCAGTTCCTCCAACGTTCGGTCCAGGTTGAGCGCGTGCGGCGGGGCCACGTACTCCTCCGCGACCGACTCGTCGCCCCCCGCCACCTCCCAGTAGCACTCGCCCATCACCTCGTCGGTGCGGGCCTCCACCTTCTGGAACAGCTTGTAGGCCGTGCCCTTGTACTCGGCGACCCGGCCCGTCACGGTCACGTCCCCGGCGGCGAGCGGCTCCAGCCACGTCCAGTGGCCGTTGGACTCCATCAGCCAGCGGAAGCCCGCCTCCTTGTTCCAGAAGAGGTACTCCACCCACGGGTAGCGCACCCCGTCCACCGCGCACGAGCGCTTCAGCCGCGCCAGGCACGTCCACTCCACGTCGAACAGCTTGCCCTTGCGCCCCAGCGGGATGGGCGGGGCCTTGGGCTCCCTCAACTTCTCGAGGAAGCGCAGCTTCCCGCTGGAGCAGTCCAGGAGCGCGCCGCAGAACGGGCACCCCACCCGCTTCGAGACGTCGGGGGCGCGGAGCTCCAGCGGGCCGTTGCACTGGGTGCAGGTCATCGCCGCGAGCTTCGCCACCTTCTTGCGGACCGGCGGCGCCCCGGACGTCTCGAGCCCCAGGGAGGCGAGCGTCACCGCCCGGCCCACGAACAGCACCGGCGGCTCGCTGCCCAGCCGCTCGACGTAGGCGAACGCGCCGGCAGGTCCCGTGGCCTCCGCGAACCGGGCCCGCGCACCCACGCTGAATCCGTGCGGCAACTCTCCCTCCCCGGAGACCACCGCCGCCTCGCCCACCTCCTCCACCGCGTAGCGCGTCCGCTGGACGGCGAAGAACACGCCGACGTTCCACACCCGGAACTCCGGCGCCCCCTCCTCGGGGAACATGACGCGCCACGTCCCCTCGGACTCCGAGAGCCAGCCCTCGCGCGCGTCGTCGAACCACAGCGCCCACTCGTCCCAGGTGCTGGTGCCGTTGGAGCGCTGCAGCCGGCCGGTGACGCGGTACCCCACCCCGTCGTAGCGCCCGGACATCCCCACCGAGAGCGGCGAGTCGGTGTCCACCAGCGCCGCCACCTTGCCGTGCTCCTCCAGCCCCCGGTCCGTGCGAGCCACCACCGCCTGGCAGCTGCCGCACACCACCACGCTGGCATCCCCGGCCGCGAAGCGCACCGGCGCGCCGCAGCTCGGGCAATTCCCTTCCGTCATGCCGGCCCCCGCTTCAGCTCGCGCAGCTGCACCGCCGTGGCCCCCACGTGCTCGCGGCACAAGGCGCCGAAGTCCGGCGCCGCGCGCTCCCGGCAGCTGTACAGGTTCAGCGCGAGGAACCCGTGCTCCGGGAAGGTGTGCACCGCCAGGTGGGACTCGGAGAGGAGCAGCAGCCCCGTCACCCCGCCCTCGCCCGGGAAGGTGTGCCACTGCGGCGGCGCCACCACCTGCAACCCGAGCAGGCCCACCAGCTGCTCACACAGGCGCGACAGGGTGGCCGCGTCGCGCAGGCGCGCGGGCAGACATCCTGAGGCGTCGATGAGCCACTCCTGGCCGGTCGTCACGGGTGTGGGGGACTTAACACACTTCTCCCCCCGCCCCGCGCGCTACGGCCCGAGCCACTCCACGTCCAGCGTCCGCGCAGGCCCGGTGACGGTGAGCCTCCCGCCGGGGAAGCGCAGCGGCCCCTGCCCGGCCATGCGCACCACCGGCCGCGGCCCGCCGCGGTCCACGCACCCCCGCGCCGCCGCGCCCGCGCAGTCCGGCAGCGGCTCGCCCCCCTCCGAGAAGGGCCCACCCTCGCCCGCCTCCACGCGGTAGGTGGTGCCGTCCCGCTCGGTGAAGACGCTGCTGCCACCCGGCGCGAGCCAAAGCACCCGCTCGCCCTGCACGTCCTCGAGATCCACCACCGGCGGGGCCGCGGGGAGCAGCGTCTCCACGCGCCCCGGCAACCGCGGCACGCAGGTGCCCGCGCGCAGGAACAGCGGCACCTCCGTCACCGGCGCAAGGACGTCCAACTCGCGCGGACCGGCGAAGCGCTCGCCCGTGGACAGCGACACCCACTCGCCCTCGGGCAGGTAGACGCGCCGCGAGGTGGCCCCCTCCGTCACCACGGGCGCCACCAGCAGCCCCGCGCCCAGCTCGTACTCGTCCGCCACGCCCCACGCGCGCACGTCCCGCGGGAAGCCCAGCACCAGCGACCGCATGAGCGGGATGCCCGTGCGCTCGGCCAGCGCCGAGTGGCCGTCCAGCCA
>JBDLRJ010000435.1:0-10214 GCA_039800145.1 Pseudomonadota bacterium
CCGCGAGCGCCTCGTACCGCGAGCCCACGCTGGAGGCCGTGGGGCAGCTCCCGAGCGGCGCCGTGCCGATGATGGCGGAGATGCTCACCAGGGACGGATCATCCCCCTTCAACCCCTTGAAGAAGGACTCGTAGAAGGACACCGGCCGCTGGGACGTGTCCTCCTCGTCCGACAGGAACACGATGGCGAGCCTCGCCCCGGCCCGCAGGAAGCCCGCGTTGCCATCCGCCGGGCCGGTGGGCGTGGACGGATCATCGGCGTGATCGACGAGCGGTGGAGACAGCGCCAGGTACGCCGCCTCGAGCCCCTGCTCGTCCCAGTGACACACCCCCACCGCCGTGTTCTCGCGGAAGACCGCGTCCGCGTTGGGCGTGGAGGGCGTGAGGATGCGGGGGCGCGTGCCGTCCACCGGGAACAGCCGTCCCCGCTCGCCCCCTTCCGCGCCGCCGGGGCAGGTGGCCCAGCTGCCGGGGCTCGGCACGATGCCCGTGGTGGTCACCGCGATCTGGTAGTCCACCCCCTGCGCCTGCGCGGCCGAGAGGAGCGCGGAGAAGTTCGCCCCGAGGTTCACCTGCTCCTCGAGCATGGAGCCCGAGTTGTCCACCACGAGCAACACGTCCACGCGCGGCCGCGTGTCCTGGACGAAGAGCTCGGTCGCGTGCGTCTCCAGCAGCGCCTCGCCGGTGACGCCCGCGGTGAGCGGTGGGCCACTGCCGGTGTCCAGGCGGAAGCTGGCAGCCGCCACGCCGCCGCGGGTCGGGTGGTACAGCACGGGGAAGCTGACGGAGCGTCCCCCCGCGAGCAGGGACGGGAGGGCCGGCAGCGCACCGAGCGAGATCTCGGTCCCGCCCCCTTGCAACGCAGCGCCCACCACCGAGACCGGCGAGGGGCAGACGTTGCTCGCGGTGATGGACGCGGAGCGCCCGCCACACGAGAGCATCCGGGCCCCGAAGTCGAGCAGCGGCGGGTCGAGACGGATGCAGCCGTTCACCCCTTCCCCGGACAGGGGCACGAGCAACGCACCCGGCGCGGCCTGGTTCACCGCCAGCGCCGCCTGGCCCGCGTAGCTGCCCACCGCGGGAGGAGAGAACGCCACCTGGAGCACCTGCACCGCGCCCGGCGCGAGCGTGGCGGCGTCCACGGGAGCGATGCCAAAGGCAGCGTCCGACCCCGGCACCAGGCCGAAGCCGGACACCACGCAGTCGTCCGTGCCGGCGTTGCGGACCGAGACGGACAAGGTCGTGCGGGCGCCCACCTGCACGCCGCCGAAGTCCAGCGCCGCCGGCAGCAGCTCCGCCACGCAGGGCGCGAAGATCCTGCTCGAGGCGGTGAGCGGCACCGAGAGCGCATACGGGGCGCCCCCCTCCCAGGCCTTCAGGCTGAGCGTCGCCGAGGCCTGCGTCTCACCCGCGCGGGGGGTGAACTGGAGCGAGAGCGGATGGATGGCGCCCACCGCCAGCGTCACCGGCCCCGTCGAGGCATCCACGGCGAAGAACCCACCCGTGGGACCGAGCACCTGGAGATCCGACAGCGACACCTCGCCGCTGCACCGGTTGAGGACGTTCACCTTCCGCGACACCGTCATGCCCTGCGGGACGACGCCGAAGTCCAGTGCGCGCGGAAGCACCAGCACGCACCCGCTGCCCCCCTCGCCGGACAGCGGGATGTCGACGCGGCCGTCCGTGTTGCTCGCCTGCGCCCGCAGCTCGAGCCAGGCCCCCACCACCTTCCCCTCCGCGCCGGGAGCGAAGTTCACCACGACGTCCGCGGTGCGGCCGGGCTGCAGCTGCAGGGGGAACGCCGCCGTCCCGGCACCAAGCGTGAAGCGCCCGTTCGGATCCCCCTTCAGCGACGGCGCGTGCACCGTGATGGGGAGGTTCCCGGCGTGGCTCAACGTCACCTTGAGCGTCGCGGAGCTCCCCACCGGCACGCGGCCGAAGTCCAACCGCTCGGGGGTGACCGAGAGGATGCCGGCGGTGCCCAGGCCCGAGAGCGCGACCTCGACCGGCGGACAGCCCGTGCACCCGGTGAGGGCCAGGGTGGCGCGTGCGAGCCCCACGCTCACCGGACGGAAGCGGACGGGGAGCTGCACCTCCGTCCCCGGCACGAGCAGCGAAGGCGGCGGGTCCACCGTGAAGGTGCCGGCGTGGGGGCCCGAGAGCCCCACGCCCAGCTGCGCGGGCACCACTCCCACGTTGCGCACGCGCACCGCCGCGTCCGCCCGGTCGAACACGGCTGCGCTCCCCACGTCCAGGACGCCGGGGGAGACCTCGAGCTGGACAGGGGCGCCGAGCCCGGTGATGGCCACGGCGGCATCCCCCGCGCTGCCGGTCCGCACCCGCAGCTCGGATGCCAGGGGCCCCTCCGCCTCGGGCGAGAAGACCACGCGGAGCCGGCGGATGCTCCCGGGCGGGATCACGTCCCCTGCAACAATGTCCAACACCGCGAGGCGTGCGTCGCCCGGCGTCACCTCCAGCAGCGAGAGCGGCGCACGGCCGTCGTTGGTGAGCTCCAGCGTTCGCTCGGCGCGCTCGCCGACCGCCACCGGGCCGAAGTCCACCCCGGCAGGCGCCAACGCCCAGTCCTCGCCGGTGCGCCACAGCGCACGGTCCGTGCACCCGGCCAGCCACAGCGCCCCCAGCGCGCACCACGCCCACGCCCCACGCCCCATGTCCGCCTCCCCCGCCGCCGCCCAGGCTTCCCCGTGACGCCCCGGGGCGCGGTTTGCAACGCGGGTGCCCTCCCGGCAGCGCACCTGCCGGGCGGCAAGCTGCCGGAATGCGGCCCCTTGTCCGGGCAGGTGGCGGGGGCGAGTGCGGGCGCCCCGGTAAGGACTTCCTGCGCGGCGCCCCGCCCCGCAAACCCGAGCGGCGTCACCGGGGCGCGGGCTATGGTTCGCCCCGTGAAACCCACCCTGTCCCTCCTGGTCCCGCTGCTCTGCTGTGCGTCCACCGCCTGGGCGGAAGTGCCCGCGGAGGCGCCCGCCGCGGCGATCTCCGCGCCCGCGCCCGCCGAGGGCCCTCCCCTCCGGCTCGGTGCGCGCGAGCGGGGCATCCAGTTCGCCGCCGCTGCCGGCGCGACGCTCGTCACCGTCCCGGCCGGGATGCTGCTCGGCGGGGCACTCGGGACGTTGTCCAACGACTACGTCCGGGTAGCGCCCCTCGCCGTGTTGACGTGGATCGTCCTCCCGGCGCTGGCGGCAACGGCCGCGGGCTGGTGGACGGGGAACAGGCTCCTCGAGGGCAGCACGCGCTTCGCGCCGGCGGTGTGGGTGGCGCTCGGCACCAACCTGTTGCTCGCGGTGGCGGCCATCGTGGGCGGGGTCAACGCGGCCAACCCGCTGCACCTCTCGCTCTTCTCGCTCGCCAGTGCGCTGGTGATCCCCGGTGCGCTGACCGGCGCGTGGATGCTGTGGGACGCCAGCCCCTCGCCCGCGGCGCCGCCCGCGGCCCTGCTCGAGACGGGACGCCCGCGGCCCATGCCGCTGGCCTCCGCAACGGTCTGGGAGGTGGCGCTGTGAGCAGGCTCTCGTGGATGGCGGTGGCGGCGGCGGTGACGGCCCCGGGGATGGCCGCTGCACAGCAGTGCCCCGCGGGCGCGGTCTACCCCGAGGCGCAGTGGGAGGACCGCAGCGCGGAGACGAAGACGGGCCGCCCGGAGGCGGTCGCCGCGCTGGACGCGTGGGCCTTCACGCTCACGGGAACGGACGAGGAGCGACTGGGGCTGCGCACGGACGGGCTGCTCGTGCTGCAGGACGGGCGCGTGCTGTACGAGCGCTACGGCCGCGGCTTCGGCCCCGGGAACCGGCACCTGCTGTGGAGCGTGACCAAGACCCTCACCGGGCTCATGACGGCGGTGGCGGTGAAGCAGGGGGCGCTCGGGCTGGACGACTCCATCTGCAAGCACCGCAAGGACGTTCCAGAAAGCTCGTGCGGCGTCACGGTGCGGCACCTGCTCCAGATGTCCTCCGGGTTCGACTGGGCGGAGGAGTACGAGGACGGCGAGTACCAGGCGTCCAGCGTGCTCGCCATGCTGTACGGACAGGGAAGGAAGGCGGTGGTCCCCTTCGTGGCGGGCCACGCCATCACGCCTGCGCCGGGCAAGCGGTTCAACTACTCCACCGGCGACTCGCACCTGCTGATGGGCGTGGTGAGCGGGGCGCTGCGCGCAGCGCACGGCGACGCGTTCCCCTGGACCCTGCTGTTCGACAAGCTCGGCGTCACCAGCCTCACCTGGGAGCGGGACGTGGCCGGGGACTTCCACGGGGGCAGCTTCGGCTACCTCACGCCGCGGGACATGGCGCGCGTGGGGACGCTCATGCTCCACGACGGCTGCTGGAAGGGGGAGCGGCTGCTGCCCGAGGACTTCATGGCCAACGCGCGCACGGTGAACGTGCCGTTCAAGACCACGCCGCTCCAGGACGACACGGCGTACGGGTGGCAGATCTGGCTGAACCAGCCCGTGCCCGAGGTGGGGCTCGGCATTCCCTTCCCGGACGCGCCGCTGGACACCTTCATGGCAGCGGGCCACTGGGGCCAGTACATCGTGGTGGTGCCATCCCGGAACATGGTGATCGTCCGCACCGGGGACGACCGGGCGAAGGTGCCCAACAAGGTGAACGATCTCATCAAGCACTCGCTCGCCCTGGGGGTGGTGCCATGAAGGCGCTGAAGCTTGCCGCCGCGTCGCTGCTGCTCGCTGCCGGCTGCAATGGCCCCGAGCGGTACACGCAGAACGACCTGCAGCTGGTGACCGCCTACACGGCCAAGGACTTCTGCTCCTGCATGTTCGTCATGGGCCAGGACGAGGCCTACTGCCGCGCCTGGACGAAGGCGAACCCGCAGGTGGCGCGGATAGAGGTGGACGTGCAGCACAAGCTGGTGCGCACCTCCGCGCTGACGCTCTGGAGCGGGGCCGCCCGCTGGAAGGGCGAGCGCGAGGGCTGCGTGAACGAGTGATCCATGTCCGAGCCTGACTTCCTCTCCGTCCGGGGCGCCCGCGAGCACAACCTCAAGGACGTCTCGCTGGACATTCCCAAGAAGCGGCTCGTCGTCTTCACCGGCGTGTCCGGCTCCGGGAAGTCCTCGCTCGCGTTCGACACGCTCTACGCCGAGGGACAGCGCCGCTACGTGGAGTCGCTGTCTGCGTACGCCCGGCAGTTCCTCGGGCAGATGGAGAAGCCGAAGTACGACACGCTGCGGGGGCTGTCGCCCACCATCTCCATCGAGCAGAAGGCGGCGTCCAGCAACCCGCGCTCCACCGTGGGCACGGTGACGGAGATCCACGACTACCTCCGCGTGCTCTACGCGAACCTGGGCGTGCAGCACTGCACGGCGTGCGGGCGGAAGGTGGGGCGGCAGTCCGCGCAGCAGGTGGTGGAGGAGATCCTCCGCATGCCCGCGGGCAGCAAGGTGGTGCTGCTCGCGCCGCTGGTGCGCGACCGCAAGGGCGAGCACAAGGACGTGCTCCAGGACGCGCAGAAGCGCGGCTTCGCCCGCGCCCGGATCGACGGGGTGGTGCACGGGCTGGAGGAGAAGCTCAGCCTGGACAAGAAGCTGAAGCACGACATCGCCGTGGTGGTGGACCGCCTGGTGGTGAAGGCCGAGGCGCGCGGGAGGATCACCGACTCGGTGGAGGCGGCGCTCCGCGAGGGCAGCGGCACGCTCATCCTGTCCGACGAGCACTCCCGCCCCGCGAGCGACCGGCTGATCTCCGAGAAGAACGCCTGCCCGGTGGACGGGCTGAGCTTCCCGGAACTCACCCCGGCTGCATTTTCGTTCAACAACCCGCTCGGCATGTGCCAGGCGTGCAACGGCCTGGGCACGCGCCCCGAGGTGGACCCGGACCTGCTGGTGCCGGACCCGTCCCTCAGCATCCGCCAGGGGGCGGTGGAGCCGTGGGCCTCGGCCGTGGAGCGCGGCGAGGGGATGACCGCGGACTTCGTGGAGGCGCTCGCGAAGGCCTGCAAGCTGGACCTCGACAAGCCGTGGAAGGGCCTGTCGCAGCGCGAGAAGGACGTGGTGCTGCTGGGCTCCGGCGACAAGACGTTCAACGTGTCGTGGAGCGGCGGGAAGTGGAACACCTCGTGGGAGGGCATGAACGAGAAGCTCATGCGGGGGTTCCGGACCACGCAGAGCGACGCCATGCGGCAGTACTACGCGAAGTTCCTCGCGGAGCGCCCCTGCCCGGACTGCCACGGCGAGCGGCTCCGGCCCGAGAGCCGCTCCGTGAAGGTGGCGGGGCGCTCCATCGTGGACTTCTCGCGTCTGACCATCACCGCGGCGCGGGACGCGCTGGACGGGCTGCAGCTCTCGGAGTCCCAGGCCACCATCGCGGCCGAGCTGCTCAAGGAGATCCGCAGCCGGCTCGTGTTCCTGCTGGACGTGGGGCTGGGGTACCTGAGCTTGGACCGCGCGGCGGCCACGCTCTCGGGCGGCGAGAGCCAGCGCATCCGGCTCGCGTCCCAGATGGGCAGCGAGCTGACCGGCGTCATCTACATCCTGGATGAACCGAGCATCGGGCTGCACCAGCGGGACAACGGCCGGCTGCTCGGGACGCTCCAGCGGCTGCGGGACCTCGGCAACAGCGTCATCGTGGTGGAGCACGACGAGGAGACCATCGAGGCGGCGGATCACCTCGTGGACTTCGGCCCCGGGGCGGGCGAGCTCGGGGGGCGAGTGGTCGCTCAGGGCACGCCGGCCCAGGTCGCGGCGAACCCGGACAGCCTCACCGGCGCCTACCTCTCGGGCCGCCAGCAGCTGCCCCTCCCGGAGCGGCGGCGTGCGCCGGGCAAGGACCGGCTCACGGTGCGCGGGGCGAAGGAGAACAACCTGAAGGACGTGACGGTGTCCTTCCCGCTCGGGCTGTTCGTGGCGGTGACGGGCGTGTCGGGTGCAGGCAAGAGCACGCTGGTGAACGACATCCTGCTGCCGTCCCTGCGCCGGTCGCTCCACGGTTCGCGCGAGCTGCCCGGCAAGCACGCCGGCGTGGACGGGGCGAGCCTCCTGGACAAGGTGGTGGACATCGACCAGCGGCCCATCGGGCGCACCCCGCGCAGCAACCCGTCCACCTACACCAAGGTGTTCGACGCCATCCGCGAGGTGTTTGCCCTCACCCCCGAGGCGCGCGCCTACGGGTACGGACCCGGCCGCTTCAGCTTCAACGTGAAGGGAGGCCGCTGCGAGTCGTGCGAAGGGGACGGCGTCAAGAAGGTGGAGATGCACTTCCTCGCGGACGTCTTCGTGCCGTGCGAGGTGTGCGGCGGCCGCCGCTTCAACGACGCCACGCTGCGCGTCCGGTACAAGGGCCTGGACATCGCGCAGGTGTTGGAGCTGAGCGTGCGCGAGGCAATGGCCCACTTCTCCGTGCACCGGGACGTGGTGAAGGTGCTGCAGACGCTCGAGGACGTGGGGCTCGGCTACCTGAAGCTCGGACAGGCCTCGCCCACCCTGTCCGGCGGCGAGGCCCAGCGCATCAAGCTGTCCCGCGAGCTGGCGCGCACCGCCACCGGGCGCACGCTGTACGTCCTGGACGAGCCCACCACGGGGCTTCACTTCGAGGACATCCGGCGGCTGCTGCTGGTACTGGACCGCCTGGTGGAGGGCGGCAACACCGTGCTCGTCATCGAGCACAACCTGGACGTCATCAAGGCGGCGGACTGGGTGATCGATCTCGGCCCCGAGGGAGGCTCGGGGGGCGGCCGCGTGCTCGCCGAGGGCACGCCGGAAGAGGTGTCGAAGGTGAAGGAGAGCCACACGGGCCGCTACCTCGCGCAGGTGCTCGCGAAGGCAGCGGCCCGCGGGCGCCGCTGACGGATCAGCCCGGCCTCACGGCATGCCCGGCATCACCTGTGCGCTCCAGGTGCTCCCGTAGGTGTCCACGCGCCACAGCTGGAACGCCGGCTCGTTGGCCCCCGGCGTCACGAGCCCCGCGGCCACGAGGAACACCCGGCTGCTCGAGGTGAGATCCAGCGACACGGTGGCGAGCGGCGCCGTGGTGCCGGTGGGCGCCGATCCCCACGTGGCCGTGGTGGCGTTGATGGGCGCACCCGCCGCTGCGCTCGCGCTGCCGAACGCCACGGACGCGAGGCCCGACGTCGGCGCGAGCTGCCCCGAGGACACCGGCCCGAAGTCCAGCGCCGGGGCGTCCGGCGAGGCGTTCACCGCGCGCACCAGGGCATCCGTCCCCTGCGGGACGAAGCCCGCCTCGAGCGCGATCAACTGCAGCGGCGGCGTGCGCGGCGCCGCGAGGAAGCCCGCCACCAACACCAGGTACTCCTTGCCTGCCTCGAGCGCGCCGGTGCCCGCGGTGAAGGCGGGGCTCGCGGCGGGCCGCGTGGAGCCGGCCTCGTGCGCGAAGAGGTCCACCGTGTAGCTGCCCGGCGGCACCTGCACGGGCGGGGCGAGCAGGCCGTACGTCACGTTGTCCGCGATCTCCTGGGCGCCCACGTACGCGTCCACCGCGGGGGCGTCCGGGGAGGCGTGGAGGATGTGTGCGCGCGGGTTCTGCAGCACCGTGCCCACCACGCCGTTCTCGTCCACCACGAGGATGCCGAAGCCGCGGGGAGACGACGGCGGCTCGGAGAGCTGGCCCGTGGCCACCGCGAGGTACTCGGCGCCGTCCGCGAGCGCGGGCAGCGTGAAGGCGGTGACGCGGCTGCCGCCGGCCCGGATGCCCAGCTGCAGCGACGTGCTGGCCGGCAGCCCCACGCCCTCCTCGCCCGTGTCCGTGAAGCGCTCCAGGCCGGTGATCTCCGCCGTGCCGTCGTCGCCCACGTCCAGGTCCACGGCGGGCGCGTCCACGCCGGCATGCACCACGCGCACGCGCGCGTTCCCGGCGGACGGGGTGCCGAAGCGCTCCACGAGGGGCACCACGCGCAGCTGGGCTGCCGGATCGGTGCTCGCGAGCAGGCCGGCGGCCATGGCAGTCACCCGCTCCCCGGCCTGCAGCGCCAGGGGAGCGGAGGTGAACGCCGGGGCACTGGAGGCCGCGGCGCCCGTGGGGCGCAACTCCACGGTGACCGTTCCCGCGGGCACGGTGATCCACGCGCTCGTGGCCCGGTACGCCACGTTGGTGGCAAGCGGCGTGGACTGCCCCTGCGCGTACACGTCCACGGCCGGCGCGTCCGGTGCCGCGTGGAGGATCCGCACCGTCACCCCGCCGTCACCGCCCGTGCCGGCGTCCGTGCCGCCGTCCGACGTGCCGCCGTCCTGGACCTGGCCGGCGTCGGTCCCGCCGTCCCCGGTCGTACCTCCATCCACGGTGCGGGCCACGCATTCGTTGTCGATGCAGGCGTAGGTGCGCCCGTCGGTCGCGAGCGTGGCGCAGTCGGAGTCGACGTCGCACTCGTCCGTGCAGGCGGTGAAGGACGCGGCTACGAGCAGCAGCGCCACGGGGAGCCAGCGCGCGGGGCGCTGGAGAGAGGGAGCAGCCATGTGTGGGAACCTCCGGTGAGTGGGGCCTGCCGGATGGCCATCCCGGGGCCGGGATGGGACCGCCCCGGCGCACGGGAGGTGGCGCGGTGGACAACGCGGCGCGGCGGCTGCCCCCTGCTGAACGCGGGGGCACGGGGTTGTGTCCGCTGGGAGGACCGTGGCATGGCCCCTCCCTGAATGGCCCCGCCGCCACGCACCCCCGGACGCGCGCTCGTCATCGCCTTCACGGCGGCGTCCGCCCTGGCGCTGCTGGGCTCGGTGCTGTCCTACCAGGCGGACGTGGCGCAGGTGCGTTCCGCGCTGAGGGACCGCGTGCTGCAGCTCGCGCAGGTGTACGCCGAGGCGCTCGCGCAGCACCTGCAGGTGATGGAGTCCGGGGTGGCGCGCGCGGCGGACGGCGCAGATCTCTCGCTCGGTCCCGTGGGGCTGTTCAACGCCGGGATGGCGCGGGTGGACGCCAACGGGAACCTCGTGGAGGGGACGCTGCCGCTCGAGCTCCGGGGGGAGCTCCAGGCCTGGAGCATCCAGCTGCCACCGGTGAACCGCGCGCAGTTCCGGGTGCTGGGCGGCGGCCGGCTCGCGGTGGCCTACCCGCGGGTGCGCGAGGGACGGTCCACGGGCTCGGTGGTCGCGGTGACGGACACGGTGGCCTCGCCCCTCCCGGGAGGCCGTGCCGTGGGCGACTTCACCGCGCTGGTCATCCTGGACCGCGCCGGGAAGACGCTCGTGCCCACCCTCCTCCCGGACTGGGCGCGGGGGCCGGCGTTCCACGAGCGCGTG
>JBDLRJ010000436.1:0-5296 GCA_039800145.1 Pseudomonadota bacterium
CGCCCCCGTGCCCACGGCCCCTGCGCCGGTCGTCCCGGAGGACGTGACCGCGCCCTGCACGCTCACCGTGGCGTCCGTGCCCGTCCCGCGCTCGTCGCCCAACCCGTGCGCCAGGAACGCCCCGGCCTCCCGCCCGAGCAACTCCAGCGCCTCGACGTACCCCGCGAGGCCACGCCCGTGGATCCGCCCCTCCACCACGCCCTCGAGCACCCACTGCCGCCGCGCGGGCCCGAGCGCATCCAGGTTGGACAGGTGCACCTCCACCACCGGCGGCCGCGTGGCGGCCAGCGCGTCGTGCAGCACCCACGAGCTGTGGGTCAGCGCCCCCGGGTTCAGCAGGACCGCCGTCGCCCAGTGGCGTGCCGCCTGGAGCGTATCCACCAGCGCCCCCTCGTGGTTGCTCTGCACGAACCGAACCTCGGTGAAGCCCCTGCGCGCGGCCTCCGTGCGCACCGCTGCCTCGACCGACGCGAGCGTCACGCCCGGCACGTCCCCCGGCCGCTCGCCGAGCAGGTTCAGGTTCGGACCATGGAGCACGAGCAGCCGCATCACCGCGCCCCCTCCTGCCCGAACGGGCGCGTCCCCACCTGCAGCTTCCGTCCCGCGAGGAACTCCTTCGCCGTCATCCGCCGCTTCCCTTCCGCCTGCAGCTCCAGCATCCGCACCGAGCCCTCGCCGCATGCGACCTCCACCCCGTCCGCGTCCGCGCGCAGCACCTCGCCGGGCACGCCCTTCCCACTGCCCACGGCCAGCGCGTGCACCTTGAGCAGCTGTCCCTCGAGGGTGGTGAACGCCCCCGGCCACGGCGTGAAGGCGCGCAGCCGGCGCTCCAGCTCCACCGCCGGCCGCGTGAAGTCCAGCCGGCCCTCCTCCTTGTCAATCATGGGCGCCATCACCACGCCCTCGGCGGGCTGCGGCACGGGCGCAAGCGTCCCGTCGAGCCAACGCGGGAGCTCGTCCCGGAGCAGCTCGCCGCCCAGGACCGAGAGCGCGTCGTGCAGCGAGGCGCTCGTGTCCGTGGGGCGGATGGGCAGCGCGCGCACCGCGAGCACCGGCCCCGTGTCCATGCCCTCGTCCATCTTCATCAGGCACACGCCCGTCTCGGCATCCCCCGCGGCAATGGCGCGCTGGATGGGCGCGGCTCCCCGGAAGCGCGGCAGCAGCGAGCCGTGCACGTTGACGCACCCGCGCGGGGCCGCGGCGAGCACGTCCGGGGGGAGGATCTTCCCGTACGCCGTCACCACGCACACGTCCGGGCGGAGCGCGCGGAGCTGCCCGGCGAAGTCCGTGCCGCGCAGCTTCTGGGGCTGCAGCACGGCGAGCCCCGCCTCCAGTGCGCGCACCTTCACAGGGGGCGGCTGCACCTCCTGTCCGCGCCCCTTCGGCTTGTCCGGCTGGGTGACGACGGCCACCACCTCGCCCACGTCGAGGCAGGCCTCGAGCGACGGGACGGCGAACGCGGGGGTTCCCATGAAGACGATGCGCGGGCGGGCCATGTGCGGAGGGGCCTTAGCGCAAAACCGGAGCGGCCGGGGAGGCACCGCCCACCGCGCCGCCCACCGCGGTTGACCCCCGCCGAAGCCCGCTGCTAGAGCCCCCGGCCCTACCCGATGCCCTCCGAGGTGACGTTCCCATGAGGCAGCTCGCCCCCTTCGCCCTCTCCGCCCTGCTCTTCGCCGGTTGCCAGGGGGATCCCGCCACGCCCGCGTACTGGGAGAAGCAGCTCACCAACGCCCAGAAGCCGAAGGACCGCGTGAAGGTGGTCGAGGAGCTCAAGGCCTCCGGGAAGATGTCCGAGGCGTTCCTCCCCATGCTGGCGAAGAAGGTGGAGTCCGAGAAGGCGCCGGAGGTCAAGGCGGCCATCGTCAAGCTGCTGTCCGCCGAGAAGGGGGACGCGGCGTTCGACGCCATCCTCGCCGCGCTGGACCTGTCCAACACGGAGCCCGCGGCCAACGCGCTCAACAAGGAGATTGCCCTGGCGCTCGCCCGCTCCGGGAGCAAGCGCGCCATCCCCACGCTGCGCAAGCTGCTCAAGGCGAAGGATCCCTACGTCCGCATCGCCGCCATCGAGGGGCTGGGGGCGCTCAAGGCCACCGAGGTGGTGCCGGAGCTCTCCGAGATCGCCACGGGCGAGGGCGAGGAGAACTTCATCAGCAAGAAGGCCATCATCGCGCTGGGCGAGGTGGCGGACCCGGCCGCGGTGCCGGCGCTGACGAAGATGATGTTCCAGGAGCGCAAGGGCGTGTCCTTCTACGCCGAGTCCTCCTTCGCGCTCTTCCAGGTGGGGCCGAAGGCCGCCGAGGCCATGCTGCCCATCATGGACGGCAAGGACGCGGAGCTGCTCGCGTGGGCGCGGGCCAAGAACCGCGCGGAGTGGGCGCTGTTCGCCAAGGCGGCGCAGGTGGCGTCCGACTTCCAGGACGAGCGCGCGGAGAAGATCCTCCTGTCCAAGCTGGGCTACGAGAACATCATGCTGGACGCGAAGCTGGGCGTGCGGCGCTTCGCCGCGCAGGCGCTCGGGCGGCTCCGGTCGAAGGCGGCGGTGAAGCCCCTGTCCGGGATGCTGGACGAGGACGAGGCCAACACCCGCAAGGACTACGCCGAGGCGCTGGTGAAGATCGGCAACCCGGAGGCCCTGGGCGCACTGGTGAAGTGCGCTGCCAAGGGGCCGTGGGACGCGCGCGAGGCGTGCGTGCTCGCGGTGGGCGCGCTGGGCACCCCGAAGGCCTCCGCGGACCTGCAGAAGCTGGTGAAGGGCGAGGCGGCCCTCACGCGCGCCGAGTGCAAGGACAACCCGGACTACAAGGGCTGCAACGCGCCGGACGCGCTGGTGAAGCAGCACGAGGCCTTCATCGCGGCGCAGGAGAAGCCGCTCGCGGCCGCCGGCGAGTGCGGGACGGACGCGGGCTGCTGGGAGAAGAAGCTGGATGACGCGGACGCGCTGGTGCGCACCCGCGCCTCCCTCGAGCTGGGCCGGTCCGGCAAGGCCAGCGCCGCGGCCGCGCTCATGAAGCGGCTGCGCGAGGAGAACCTCGAGGCCCGCAACGGCTACGCCCAGGCGCTCTACTGGCTCACCGACGACGCGGCCGGCCTCGCCGAGGCGAAGAAGGCCCTCCCGGACCTCGAGAAGCAGCTCGCGGACGAGGCGGGCAAGACGCAGTTCGTGAAGGTGAACGAGGAGCTCCGCCGGCTCCGCGTGAAGCTGAAGCGGAGCTAGTCCGGGTCGGACTCCCCTCCGCGCGGCTCGGGGCCGCCGTCCTCACGCGGCGGCGGCTCCTGGAACGAGGAGGGGCGCAGGTCGAACGGCAGCACCTTCGCCAGGGCGATGAGCAGCAGCACCCCGCCGGGGGCCGCGAAGATGGCGAGCGCGGGAATCGCCTTCGCCACGTCGATGAGCTGCCCGCGCATGGCGGCGCGCTCGGCCTCCGTGAGGGATTGGCCGCGCGCAGCCTTGGTGAGCAGCACCGAGAGCTCTCCCGTCTCCCGTATCTCCTGCAGCAGCCGGTAGAAGTTCTTCTCCACCGCGGACTGCATGGACCCGATGAGCTCATCCCCGAGCAGCCCGGCGCCCTCTGACACGGTGAACACGTCCACCACCGCGCGGTTGCGGGCGTAAAACTCCGCCATCTCCACCTCGATGCGGGCCACCTCCGCCGCGTCGAACCGCAGGGCAGACGCCAGCGCGTGCAGGTAGCGGAGCTCCGCGCGCGAGCGCCGCCCGTCCACCAGGGAGGCCAGGAGCGCCTGCTCCAGCACGAAGCGGCGCGCTCCCCGGCTGCGCACGTCCCGGACCACCTCCTCGAGCGGGGGCACCCGGTCGAACGTGCGCTTCACCTTCGCCCGCAGCGAGGACGTGAGCCCGTCCGGGAGGTGGAGATCCTCCACCTGCCGCAGGATGGCCCGGCGCGTGGAGAAATTGGGCGGCCGCTCCACGCACGCGAGCGCCGAGAGCACCTCCACCAGCACCGCCTTCTGCCGGGCCGCGAACTGGGCCCGGCGCGCGGCCGCCTCCCACGGCAACGCACCGGTGAGGAACAGCTGCAGCGCGTTGCGCCCGAGCACCTGCACGTCGGTGTAGACGGCCCCGTTGTGCAGCGCGAGCCCGTAGGCCGGGTCCCCCGCGAGCGACATGGCCCGCTGCTCCACCGCCTCCTCCAACGCCTCGAGCCGCCGCCCGCGCAGCGTCCCCCCGGCCCCGAGCACCTCGGCCGCCTCGCGCTCGCCCACCAGGGCCGCGAGCAGGTGCAGCACCTGCTGCGCCCGCGGCCCCGCCGGGGCCTGCGTCACCTCTGCGAGCCGGACGCTGATGCGCACGAACGTGCGCAGCACGGCGAGAAAGAGCACCTCCTCCGCCGGGCGCCCACCGGCATCTGCAGCCCCGGACTCCGTGGGCGTGCCGTAGAGCAGCCCCGTGTCACGGACCATCTGCTGCAGCCCCGCCCGCGCGCGGGCCCGCGGCGAGAGGCGTGCATCCGGGTTTCCGTGAGCGGCCGGCTGCCCGGTCGCGGCGGACGCGTGGGAGGAGATGGCCTCCTCCACCAGCGCCCGCAGCCACCCTGACTTCCCCAGTTCCATGCCGTCCCCAGCTGTACCCGGAACGGCGCCCCGCTGCCACCGCGGCGCGCGGGGCCCTCCCCAGGCGAGGGCAGCCGAGGCCCCCGCATGGGTGCAGGCCACCGCCGCAGGGGCGGGCCTACTTGACCGCCTTCACGCGCGGGCGCTTGTCCTCGACCGGCTCCTCGGCAGGTGCCGGGGCCGCGGCCGGCCCCGTCTTGATGCCGGCCTTCTCGAAGACGCGCGCCTGGATCTCCGCGGTCATCTCCGGGTGCTCCCTCAGGAAGTCCTTGGCGTTCTCACGCCCCTGCCCAATGCGCTCCCCCTTGAAGGAGAACCAGGCCCCGGACTTCTCGATGATGGCCTCGTTGACGGCGAGGTCCACGAGGTCCCCTTCGCGGGAGATGCCCGAGCCGTACATGATGTCGAACTCGACCTCCTTGAACGGCGGGGCGAGCTTGTTCTTCACCACCTTCACGCGGGTGCGGTTGCCCACCACCGCCTCGCCGTTCTTGATGGCCCCCACGCGCCGGATGTCCATGCGCTGCGAGGCGTAGAACTTCAGCGCGTTGCCGCCCGTGGTCGTCTCCGGGTTGCCGAACATCACGCCGATCTTCATGCGGATCTGGTTGATGAAGATGACGCAGGTGTTGCTCTTGGCGATGGTGCCCGTCAGCTTGCGCAGCGCCTGGCTCATGAGCCGGGCCTGCACGCCCATGTGGGCATCCCCCATCTCCCCTTC
>JBDLRJ010000437.1:0-7021 GCA_039800145.1 Pseudomonadota bacterium
CGGGCGTCCCGCTCCGGACGTCTGCTGGGCGGCGATCTGGGAGGCCGTGATGGGCCCCATGGGGCGTAGCTGGAAACCGCAAGCCGGACAGAACGGCGGCAGCGGGTGCTGGACCATCGAACGGCAATCGGGGCAGAGGCTCGCTGGGGACATGAGCGACTGCGGAGGGTAGCAGACCCGGCCGTTCACGGGGTGAGGAAGGTCAGGCCGACCGCTGGATAGAACGTGGCGCCCCCCAGCTGGGTCCGGTTCCCGAAGAGCTCCGGCGCACAGAACGTGTACCCCGCCGTGATCTCCAGGAAGAGGTGCAGCGGGCCATATCCCACCGCGACGCCGCCGGTGGCCCCCCCGAAGTGCATGTCCACCACCGCTGGCAACCCGCTCGGCAGTCCCATGGCGGACGCGGCCTCGCGCGCCAGCTCCACCACCTGCGCGTCCAGCGCGGTCCGGCTGAACAGGTACCGCGGCGTGGCGTACAGCTTGAGCACCTGTCCGTACTCCACGCTCACGTACAGCGGCACCTCCACGTCCCAGCGGGTGAAGCCATCCACCGCCACCAGCTTCAGCGCGGTGAAGAGCGGGTTGGAAAAGAAGTACCGGGTGACGCCCAGTCCCACGGACACGTTGAAGGACCGCCGGTCCAGCCAGAGGGCCCCCTCCTGCGCCGCGTTCGCCAGCCGGTAGCGCCCGTCCAGGCGCACCGAGTTCCCGGTGACGCGCAGCCCCGCGTCCCCGTCCTCGGGGAGCACCCCCGTCCGGACCGACAACTCCGTCCCGACGCCGGGAGACAGCGCCGCGAGCGCCACCCCCGCCACGAGCAGCCGCTTCTGCGCCTCCGGCGTCAGCGTGTAGGGCTGCCCGGAGGAGAGCGCTTTCTGGATCTGCTCCGCCTCTTCCGAGGCCTCGGACAGCAGCCCGGAGATGGGCCCCACGTTGGCGTAGACCCCCGTGCCGGCCGTCACCTGGACCTTCCCCCGCTTCACCGGCCGCGCGGTCTGCAGGGAGGACAGGTGCGTGGCACACCCCGAGGCGATCACGGCGAACACGGCGAGCAGGCGCACTCGGATCATTTCAGGGACGCCTCGGGGAAAGCTGCTAAGTCACGGTTCGTGCGCATCAAGCAGAGACCGGAAGACTTCTCCGTCAAGGAATCCTACCGCTTCGACGAAGTCACGGGGGGACGCTTCCGCGTCTACCTCATGGACAAGCAGAAGCTCTCCACGTTCGACGCCGTGGACCGCATCCGCGAGGCGTTCGGCCTGAAGCCGGGCACCATCAGCCACTGCGGGCTCAAGGACAAGCAGGGACGCACCGAGCAGATCATCGCCGTGGAGGGCGCGGACGTCGACCTGCAGGACGAGGACCTGCGCCTGAAGTTCCTGGGCCGGACCGACCGTCCCCTGTCCGCCGCCAACATCACCTCCAACCGCTTCTCCGTCACCGTGCGCGCGGTGCGGACCGAGGAGGTGTCCGAGCTCAACCAGGCCGCGGCGGAAGTCTCCCGGCTCGGCGTGGTGAACTACTTCGACAGCCAGCGCTTCGGCAGCCTGAAGCATGGCCAGGGGTTCATCGCCAAGGATCTCCTCCGCGGGGACTTCGAGACGGCGCTCCGCAACTACATGGCCCAGCCGAGCCCGTTGGACCGCTCGGACGACGCGAAGGTGAAGGCCTTCTGGAAGAAGAACTGGGGCAAGTGGGGCGCCCGCGTCCCGTTCGAGGCGAACAAGAAGTACGCCCGCATCCTGCACGCGCTCCGCGAGGAGCCCGACAACTTCGTCCGCGCCTTCCTGCAGATCGACGCGAGCCACCGCGCCATGCTGCTCTTCACGTACCAGAGCTACCTCTGGAACGAGGGCGTGCGGCGGCTGCTGCAGCTGCTGCTCCCCCGGACGGCGCTCTTCCCCATGCCGTACCAGGCCGGCACCCTGCTCCACCACCGGGACGCCCCGCGCGAGGTGCTCGAGTGGATGCGCGGGGCCACCTTCCCCCTGCTCGCCCCGGACACCCAGTTCTCGGATCCGCGGGTGCGCGAGGCGGTCGAGTGGATCCTCGGCCGCGAGAAGCTGGAGCTCTCGAAGCTCGTCATCCCCGAGGCCCGCAAGCTCCTCTTCTTCAAGCACGAGGAGCGGCCGCTGCTCGTCACGCCGCACAAGCTCGTGCTCGGCCGCGTCCAGCGGGACGAGCTGAACGACGGGTACCAGAAGCTCAACGTGGCGTTCACGCTGCCGCCCGGCTCGTACGCCACGCTCGTGGTGAAGCGGCTCTTCCACTTCAGCTACCGCGAAGAGGGCGCCGAGGAGATCCGCGCCGGTTGGCGGCAAAAGGAGCCGGAAGGGACGGACGCCCCGCCGGCCCCCCCGGACGCGCCCCGCACGCGCGGAAAGCAGGGCAAGCCCGCGGACACGCGCCCGAGCACCCCGCAGAAGCGGCTGGGGTTCCTCGAGCGCCAGCGCCAGAAGAAGGAGCAGAAGGCGACCGCCCGGACCGGCAAGACGCCGTCCGGCGGACGCCCCGGCCCGCACGGCCGCTGACACCCCGGCCTCCCGTCGGGCCACGTGGCGGCCTTCGTACCACGCCGCACCTTCCCATCCGTGGGCGGAGGCGACGCAACCCGAGCGGCACTGCCGGAGGACGCGCTCCTCCGCTCGCTCTTCGAGCTGCTCCCCGCCGGCGTGCTGGTGCTCGACGCGCGGGGACTGCTGGCGTGGTGGAACCCCGCCGCGCAGGGGACCTGGCCCGACCCGCTCGTCGCCGGAACGGAGCTGCTGTTGCCCCCGCGGACCGCCTGGGGGAGCGGCGGCGAGGTGCTCGCGTCCGACTGGGCGGGGCACCGCGCCTCGCGCAGCGGGGAACGGGTGATCGGCCAGGCGCTCTGGATGCAGGACGGGAATGGCAGCCAGCGGCTCGTGGTGCACTCGGCCGTACCCGTCCCCGCTCCGGGCGGGGCTGCTCCGGCGGGGGCCGTGGTGTTGCTCCAGGACGTGACGGAGTTGAAGGCGGTGGAGGGGCAGCTCGAGGCGCTGCTCGCGTCCATGGGCGAGGCGCTGGTGTGCGTGGATGGGCGGCTGCGGATCACCCGCGTCAACCGCGCGGCCGAGGCGCTCTTCGGCCACCCCGCGTCTCGCCTCGAGGGCGCAGACGTCTCGGTCCTGCTCGAGCCCGGTGGCCGCCCGGACGCCCGCGCCGCCCTCGCCGCGGCCCCCCCGTTGCCCCACGCCACCCGGCTGCCCGGCTGCTGGCGAAGGGCTGGAGGTGAGCCGCTCCAGCTCGAGGCCACCGCGTCTGCGTTCCGCTGGGACGGCCAGGTGCTGCGCACCGTTCTCCTGCGGGACATCTCCGCGCGGCTTCGCGCCGACTCCACGCGGCGGCTCCTGGCGGAGGCGAGCGAACTGCTCTCGAGCACGCTGGACGAGCGGTCCGCTGCGCAGGACGTCACGCGCGTGGCGACGTCCGTGGGCCACGCGGACGTGGCGCTGCTGCACGTGCGGCGGGAGGACGGCCGGTTCGAACGGCTGGCCCTCTCTGCTGCCGCGGGGATCCCCGTGCCGGGCATCGACGCACGGCTGGGTGGCCCGCTCGAGGAGGACGGTCTGCTGCTCGCCCCCTCGCTGTACCGGGACGGAGAACCCCTGCTCCTGCCACGGTTGGACGGGGCGGATCTCGCTGCCCGCGTGCCCTCCGCGCGCCTCCGTGCAGGTCTCCAGCGCCTCGGCATCCGCTCGCTGCTGGCGCTGCCGCTCAAGGCCCGCGGCCGTACCCGCGGCGGGCTCGTCCTCCTGCGAGCGAAGGGGCGCTACGTCCCGGCGGACCTCGCGTGGGGACGGCTGCTCGCCACCCGCGCAGCCCTGGCGCTGGACAATGCCGCGCTGTTCGAGGCGGCGCAGGTGGCGGGGCGCGAGCGCGCAGCACTGCTGGGCGTGGTGGCCCACGAACTCCGCAACCCGCTCTCCACCGTCCGGATGGCCGCGGGTTTGGTGCGGCGGGCGCTCCCGGACCGCCCGGAGGTGGCGGCGCGGGCCGCTGAATCCTCCGAGCGCGCAGCGGTGCGTGCGGATGGCATCCTCCAGGCGCTCCTGGACGGGGCGCGGGCAGACGCAGGAAAGCTCGAGGTCCGCTGCGCGCCGTTGGTCGTGGAGGCGCTGCTCCCGGAGATCCGCGCGCTCGGGGACGGGCTGGCCAGCGAGGCGAGGTGGGAGGTGCGCTCCCCTCCCGCGCTCCCGCGCGTCCAGGGGGACGCCACGCGGCTCATGCAGGTGTTGGGCAACCTGCTCGGGAACGCCTTCCGGCACTCGCCGCGGGGAGGGACGGTGAGCCTGGAGATCTCCCCCGCGGCAGGGGGGCTCGAGTTCCGCGTCCGGGACGAAGGGCCGGGGCTCTCCGAGGCGGACTGGGAGCACCTCTTCGAGCGCGGGTGGCAGGGGGGCGGTCACGGC
Organism: Pseudomonadota bacterium; assembly: GCA_039800145.1. Taxonomy (GTDB): domain Bacteria; phylum Myxococcota; class Myxococcia; order Myxococcales; family Myxococcaceae; genus VGRA01. Next base: position 4,434 of record JBDLRJ010000437.1, read on the forward strand.
GGCGGCCTGGGGCTGGGCCTGTACCTCTCGCGCGTGCTCGTGGAGGCCCAGGGCGGGGCGATCTGGGCCGAGCGCCCCGCGGGGGGCGGGGCGGTGTTCGGGTTCCGTCTCCCGCTGGCCCCTCCCTAGATCCCAGCAGGCGGGTGGCTGTGCTAGTCCCCCGCCCATGGATCTCAGCCACTTCCCCCAGCTCTCCGAGGACATCCGCCAGTTCAACGCCCGCGGCCAGGAGGGACAGGATCCCGTGGCGGCGCTCTACGCGGAGCGGCGCAAGCGGTACGGGCTCTTCAGCACGCTGCTCACCCCCGCGGAGATGGAGGCGCTGCGGCCCTACCTCTTCTGCCACGGCGGGAAGTTCCCCGGCTCAGCCTCGGACGCGCCGGTCCGCGTCCTCAACCTCGTCAACGGCGTGTGGAAGCTTCCCGCCCGCGGCGAGATGGCGACGATGCAGAGCCCCGCGGACAGGCGCGTGCCGCTGGCCGAGGTGCCTGCCTCCACGCAGGAGGACGTGGAGGACGCCGTCTCCGCCGCGGACCGCTACTGGAAGGAGCTCCACTGGGCGGACGAGGTGATGACCTACCGCAAGCACGTCATCGCCAACTTCGCGCGGTTGATGGATCACTTTTCCGAGGAATGCCTGCGGGAGATCCGCTTCCAGATTCCCAAGACGCGGCTCGAGGCGCAGAAGGACTTCTTCGAGGCGAAGCGCGCGGCCGATCACCTCGGCGGCAGCGTGGAGGCGGCCGTGCGGGGCGAGGTGGTGCCGCCCATGCTCGCGGACCACGTGTACTGGCGGAACGCGTACCTGCCCGCGGGCGTCAGCGCCATCATCACCCCCATGAATTTCATCTGGGGCATCCCCGGCATCCACCTCGCAGGGGCGTACCTGGCGGGCGTGCCGTACATCTACAAGGGGCACCCGTTCGCGGCGCTCAGCAACACCACGATGATCCGCTTCCTGCTCGCGTCCGGAGCGGATCCCCGGCAGATCCACAAGCTCGAGGGGTTCGGAGGCGGGATCGCCGGGCTGGCCACCGATCCGCGCGTGGCGGTGGTGTGCCTCACCGGTTCATCCGAGACGGCGAAGAAGATCGCCCACGGTCGCGGCCTGCAGCGGCTCCGCTTCGAGGGCGGCGGGTGCAACTGGTCCTGGGTGGATGACGGGTACACGGACGAGGAGCTGCGGCGGGTGGCCGTGCGGCTCAGCTACTCCAAGCTGGGCTTCGGCTCGCACAAGTGCACGTCGCTCCACGGCGTGGCCGCGTCCGGCCCCACCCTGCGCAAGCTCGAGCAGTACATGAAGGAGGAGTGGGCCACCTGGAAGGCGGAGGACCCGCGCGAGGTGACCGGGGACAAGTACGTCTCGCCCCTGATGGTCCACAAGGCGCAGACGCTCCTGGACATCGTCTCCGAGGCGAAGAAGACGCCGGGCGTGGAGGTGCTCGTGGAGGGTGGCCGCGCGGACGGCGAGTACGGGCAGAACTCGGAGGCCTGCAAGCCCGCCATGCTGCGCATCCGCAGGGACAGCGTGGTGAAGGTGAACTGGGACGGCCGCGGGGTGCAGGACGTGGAGCTCGCCACGCACGAGTTCTTCATGCCCCTCCTCGTCACCATGGAAATGGAGGGATTCGACGCGTTCCTGCGCTTCAGCCTGTTCGAGAACCCGCACGATCTCGCCGTCAGCATCTGGACGCGGGACGACCGGAAGTTGCAGCGAGCGCGCCGCACGCTCGGGGGGATGCTGAAGGAGAACGACGGGACGGACAGCGCGCTCGAGTGGGAGGAGTTCGGCAACTCCGGAATCGGTGATACCGGGAACATGGGCGTGGGCGACATCACCGCCACGCTCTCCATCTACAGCCGGCGCCAGAAGGGCCGGCACATTACGTTCTAGTCCCATGCGCCGTCTCACCGCCGGCCCCTCGGAGGGGCGCTTCAGCGTGGACCTCGAGGGCGAGTCCGTGGAGGCACGCCCCGGGGAGCCGGTGGCCTGCTCGCTGCTCGCGGGCGGAGTGCGCGTCTTTTCGCGCTCGGCGAAGTACCACCGCCCCCGCGGGCCGTACTGCATGACCGGGGATTGCGGCCAGTGCCTCATGCAGGTGGACGGTGTCCCCAACGTCGCCACCTGCCGCGTGGCGGCGCGCCCTGGAATGAAGCTGCAGCGGCAGAACGCCTTCCCCTCGGGAGACGTGGACGTCTTCGAGGCGGTGGACTGGCTCTTCCCACGCGGGATGGACCACCACGAGATGTTCGCGGGCGTCCCCGTCGCCGAGACGGTGATGCTTCACGTGGCCCGCGCGCTCGCCGGGCTTGGCCGGTTGCCGAAGGACGCTTCCCCTCCGGGTCTCGCCTCGGAGGCGATCTCCGTGGAGGCGGTGATCGTCGGGGCGGGGGCGGCAGGCACGGCCGCGGCCCAGGCGTTGATCTCTGCGGGCCGGCAGGTGCTGGTACTCGAGCGCGAGGCCGTGTCCGGGGGACGGCTCGTGTCCGGTGCCCCGGAAGCCGGCGCCCCTGCCATGCCCGAGCTCCCGGGCGGCCGTGTCCGGCTCCGCACGACGGCGGTGGGACTGTTCTCGGACGACGGCCAA
>JBDLRJ010000438.1:0-30038 GCA_039800145.1 Pseudomonadota bacterium
TCTCCGGCGGTGGGCATGTGCGGCAGCTCCCGGAGCAGATCCTCCACGGCGCGCGGGTTGAACCCGGGGTGCAGCGGCGCGCGCCCCACCGTCTCCGCGGTGTAGGCCTCCCCCTGCACGAGCGCCACGGCGCCCGTCCCAAGCCGCAGCGCCACGAGGCCGATGTGCGGGCTCGCCGCGGCCCTCGAGAGGACGTCCCGGTGGCGCGCCAGGATGGCTGCAGCCTCGAGCGGCGTCGCCCCGCGCGAGAGGTACACGTGGCTGAAGTTCCCCGCCTCGATGACCACGGGGGACGACGGCACCGCCTGCTCTTCCTCGCCGCTGGACGCAGTCCGCCCGTCCAGCAGCTGCCGCTCGAGCCCCCCCGGCAGCACCGGCACGGGGCCACCGAAGAGGTACGCCTGGAGCCTCCGTCCCGTACGCTCCTCGAAGGGCACGGAGTCCACGTGGCCGTGGTCCGTCACCAGCACCACGTCGTACGGCTCTTCCAGCGTCCGGGCCATCCCGTGGAGCGCCTCGAGCGCACCGTCCGCCTTGTAGAGCTGCTCGAGCGCCTGGGGAGATCTCGGCCCGCGCCGGTGCGCCACCTCGTCGTAGTTCCCGAACACGAGGTAGATGGCCGGCACCCCGCGCACCATGTCCACCAGCGCCCGGCTGTGGGCCAACTGCCACCCCAGCTGCATCATGAAGAAGCGGTTGAGCCAGTACTGCCGCTCGTGGCGGAACGAGCGTACCCGGAGGCTCCAGCGCCACGCGTCCACGCCCGTGCGCAGCGTGTCGGAGAAGAGCTCCCGCAAGAACATTCCAGACGAACGCTGGGCCGTGGGCCCGAGCTCCCGGACGTCGCGCCCGAGCGCGCGGGCGAGCGCCTTCCACTCGGCCAGGCCCGTCATGCAGAGCAGGTTGTCCGCCTCGGCGCGGAAGAGCGAGAGGTAGGTGGTGCCCCCTCCGGCGAGCAGGCTCTCCGGGTGGCTGCCGCGCACGCGGCGCTCCACGTCCACCGCGTCCCTCGGCGCGTTCATCCGCACCTCGCGCCCGAGCCCGCGGTCGAACCAGTTGTAGGCGGGCAGGTTGGGATGCCGGAGGCCATAGAGCACCCCCGCCTGGAACGCCGGCGTGGAGGCCGGTGAGCCCCAGAAGGCCGGCGCCAGCACGTGTCCGCCGCCGGGCGAGAGCAGTCGAGAGAGGAAGGGCATCCGGCCGCTCGCCATGGCCCCCTCGAGCAGCGCCAGGGGCACACCGTCCAGGTGCACGAGGAGCAGCTTGCGGGACCGCCTCTGCGGGATCCTCGGGACGCGCGCGGCGACGGCGCGGGCACAGGCGCGCGCCCATGCCTGGACGGACGCTCGGATGGGCACCTCGTTGGCCATGGCACCACGTTGGGCACGGCTGCTCGGCCGCGGAAGCGGTGCGGCCCCGTGCTGCCGTGCAGCGGACAGCGGCCCGGCGCTCCCGTTGCGCCCCGGCGCGCGCTGCCCACCTTGCCCGCCGCGTGTCCCTCCTGCTCGCCCTGTTGCTGCTCGCCCCCGAGCCCCACGTCCCCACGGCGGCCCAGGAAGACCAGGTCCCCCGCCGTGCCCCGCCCGGAGACGCCCCACGCGAGCGGCGGGGAATCGACGGGGCCGGCGTGCCGCTGCTCTCCTTCAACTCGGACACGGGCGTGGGGTACGGCGCCGTCGGGGGGCTCTACCTCTACGCGCCCGGCCACGTGCCGTACCGGTTCGCGCTCGCCGCGCAGGTGTTCTTCACCACCCGCGGCGTGCAGAGCCACTGGCTCCGGTTCGACGCACCGGAACTCTGGCCGCGCGCACGGCTGGAGATCCGCCTCGAGCAGTCCCGCGAGCTCTTCTCCCCCTGGTATGGGCCCGGCAACCGCAGCGCCCCCGAGGCGGTGGGCCCGCTCGTGGGGAGCCGCGCCTACGCGTACGATCTGCTCCAGCCCGGCGGCTTCGTGCGGCTGAGATCCCGCCCGTGGGCGTCGCTTCCCTCGCTCCAGCCGTACGCCGGCGTGGACTACCACTTCACCCGCGTTCGCCCGTACCCCGGCAGCGTGCTCGGGCGCGAGGCCCCGCGGGGCCTCTCCGGGGGCCACGTCACGCAGGGGCTCGTGGGACTGCTGTGGGACACGCGGGACGACGAGAACAACCCCTCCTCCGGAGGGCTGGGAGAGCTCTCGCTGCGCGGGGCGGTGCGCGGGCTCGCGAGCGACTACGCCTTCTGGGGCGCCACCGCGTGCGACCGGCGCTACCTCGCGCTCGGCAGCAAGCGGCTGGTGCTGGCCGAGCGCGTGTGCGTGGACGCGCTCCTCGGCGGCTATCCCTTCTTCGAGCTCACCAACGTGGGCGGCATCTCGCTCGCGGAAGGCGTGGGCGGGATGAGCTCCGTGCGCGGCGTCCCGCGCAACCGCTACGCGGGAGCGGTGAAGGCCTTCGTCAACCTCGAGCTCCGCTGGCTGCCGTACACCTTCCAGCTCTTCCGCGCCCCGGTGCACGTGGGGGGCCTGGCCTTCGTGGACGCGGGGAGGGTGTGGCACCCGGACACGGACGACGGCACGGCCTGGACGTGGCATCCCGGGGCGGGGCTGGGCATCCGCCTGGTGCGCCGCGCCGCGGTGTTCCGCTTCGACGCGTCGCTGGAACTCGAGACGGGCCGAAAGGCCTTCTACGTCTCGTTCGGTCACATGTTCTGAGGGCGGGCGCGGTGTAGGGTGCCCGGCCGCCATGGCCGTCCACGTCTCCCGCTCCCTCTCCCTGCCCGTCGTCACCGGCGGACTGCTCGCGCTCGCGGGGGCCACCTGGCGGCTTGCGCACGAGGCGGTCGTGTTCGACGACGCCTTCATCAGCTACCGCTACGCGCAGAACCTCGTGGCAGGCCAGGGGCTCGTCTACAACCCCGGCGAGCGCGTGGAGGGCTTCACCAACCTGCTGTGGACGCTGCTCAACGCCGTGCCCCTGTGGCTGGGCTCGGATCCGCTCGCCTTCTCGCGCGTGCTCGGGGCGCTCTGCCTCGCCGCGGCGGTGGGCGCGGTGCTGTGGGCCTCCGCCCGGTGCGGCCCGGACCACGCCGGGACCGCGGCCCTGCTCGCACCGCTGCTGACGTGGCCCTTCGGCATGGCCGCCATGGCCACCACGGGGCTCGAGACGCCGCTGGTGGGGGCGGTGGCAGCCGTGCTGCCGCTGCTCTACTTCGGGCCGGGGGCGCAATCCCGTACAAGAAACCTGCTCGCCTCCACCGTGGGACTGGTGGGCATCCTCGCGCGGCTGGACGCGGGGCTGCTCCCCGGCACGGCGCTGCTGGTGGACGTGGCCCACGCGTGGCCCGAGCGGCGGGCGTGGCGGCAGCAGCTCGGTCCCCTGGCCGCCCGGCACCTGCCGTGGATGGCGGGCACCGTCCTCTCCGCGGCGCTCCGCTTCGGGTACTACGGGGACCTGCTGCCCAACACCTATTACGCCAAGGCCGGAGACGTGGCCCACTGGGAGGTGGGCGGGGCGTACCTGCTCGCCTTCGCGCGCAACTCGCCGTGGGCGGTGCTGCTGCTCCTGGCCCTGCTCGCCTCTGCGCGCGCCTGGTGGGCCACGCCGCACCGGCTGCTGGTGGTGCACGCCCTCTCGGCGTTCGGGCTCTTCAGCCTCTACGCGGCGAAGGTGGGCGGGGACTTCATGTACTACCGCTTCATGTTCGAGCTGCTGCCGGCGCTCGTCGTGGCCGCGGCGGCCGTGCTCGCCGCGCTCGCCCCTGCCCACCCCCGCGCCGCGCGCGCCCTGGCCGCGGCCTCGCTCGCACTCTCGTTCGCCCCTCCCCACCTCGAGCACCGCTTCGCCATGCAGTCCATGGAGGAGATGGACGGCTACTACCGGCTCGGCGCGGCCGTGGCCCCCCGTCTCAACGAGGTGCTCCCGCGGGAGACGGTCCTCTCCACCACGCTCGCGGGCACGCTCGCCTACTTCTCGGACCGCACCGTCGTCGACGAGTGGGGCTTGAACGACGCCTTCGTGGCGCACCTGCCACGCCGGGACATCACCTACCGCGGCCACGTGAAGCGCGCGCCGCTGTCCTACCTCCAGGAGCGCCGGGTGAACCTGGTCCTCGGCCACCCGGTCGTCTGCCCGTGCGACCGCCCGTGCGTGGAGAACCTGCCCAACGTCTTCATCCGGCTCGGTGGCAACCGGTGCCTGCGCAGCTGGTACCTCACGCAGGACGAGACGCTCACCCGCCACCTCTGCAGCAGGCCCGGAGACTTCCTGCTCTGGAACGTGGCCTGTCCCACGTAGTAGGAGCGCTTCTCGCAATGGACACGTCCCACGGCAACGCCCCCACCCAGGGACAGGCGGACATCGTCCCCCTGGACCAGGACCATCCCGGCTTCCGGGACGCGGAGTACCGCGCGCGCCGCAACGCCATCGCGAAGCTCGCGCTGGACTGGCGCTTCGGCCAGCCCATCCCCCGCGCGGGCTACACCGAGGTGGAGAACGGCGTGTGGCGCACGGCGCTCGAGAAGCTGGTGCCCCTGCACCAGGAGCTCGCGTGCCGGGAGTACCTGCAGTACTGGCCCGCCCTGCAGTTCCCCACCCAGCACATCCCGGAGCTGGCGGACGTCAACGTCCACCTCGAGCGCATCTCGGGCTTCCAGCTGATCCCGGTGGCAGGGCTGGTGACGCCGCGCGTGTTCATGTCCCGGCTCGCCGACGGGGTGTTCCTCTCCACGCAGTACATGCGCCACCACAGCGTGCCGCTGTACACCCCCGAGCCGGACGTCATCCACGAGCTCATCGGGCACGCGGCGCTGCTGGCTGCCCCCGAGTTCGCGCGGATGAACCGGCTGTTCGGCGAGGCCTCCAAGATCGCCGACGAGCCCACGATGACGGCGCTGCTCAACGTCTACTGGTACGTGATGGAGTTCGGCCTGGTCCGCGAGTCGGGCCAGCTGCGCATCATCGGCTCGGGGCTGCTGTCGTCGTTCGGCGAGATGGGCCACGTGAAGGCGGACGCGGAGAAGGTGCCGTTCGAACTCGGGCGCGTCTCCGCCACCGGCTACGATCCCACCGTCTACCAGCGCACCCTCTTCGTGGGTGAGCAGGGCACCGCGGCGCTCTTCGCCGAGCTGACGGACTGGCTGAACGGCATCCTGCGCCGCGGCGGCAAGCTGGCCTGAACGACGGGCGCGCGCGTCAGGTGCGCGCCCACGCCCGGAGATCGTCCGGCGGCGCCGCCTCGCCGCGCACGCCCTCTTCCAGCTGCAACCGGAAGGCGTGGAACCCGCGGGCCGCGAGCGCCCCGAGCAGGCTGGCCGCGGAGGCCTCGTCCGGGGCGAACAGCACGCAGCCGTCCCCGCCCCCCGCCCCGCTCATCTTCCCCGCGCAGCCGTGCGCACGCGCCAGCGCCAACACCCGCGCCATGGGCTCCGTCTCCAGGGGGCCCAGGGAGCAGAGCAGCCGCTGCAACCCCTCGCACGCCTCGGCGAGTGAGCCGAACGCCCCACCCCGCAGCGCGTCCTCCAACTGCTGCCCGAGCGCGTCCGACTCCCGCGCGAACGACGCGCGCGCCGCCGCGTCCAGCGTGGCCTCCGCCCGGCGGATGAGCGTGGGGGTGGCCGCGCTGTCTCCTGCAAAAGCGTACAAGAAGGGAACCCGGACCGGCCCCACCGCGCGCGCCTCCACGGGAGGGGCCTCCGCGAGTGCCCGCGCGAGCGTCCCGTCCGACACGTGCGGGAGCAGCGCCCCGAGGTCGCAGCGGCGGTAGCGGACCAGCCCGCCCACGTGGCTCGCCACCACGTCCCCGCCACTGCCCTTCCCCTCCTGCGCCACCGCGTGCGAGAGCAACGCCATCACCCGCCCGTCGAACGTCGCCCCGAGCACGGAGCGGCACGCCTCGGCCGCGAGCACGGTGGCACGCGCGCTGCTGCCCATGCCCAGCTTGCGGCCACCGGGCCCCAGGGGTGACGGGGAGAACGCGAGCGAGAAGCCCGTCCCCTCCACGCCGTGCGCGCGCAGGCAGAGGTCCACCGTCCGCGCCACGAAGTGGAAGGCGGGCGGCACCGGCCCCTCCCAGGCCACGCCCAGCGGGGTCCGTACGCCGCGCAGGGCCCCTTCCCGCTGGTGCAGGTGGACGCCCCGGTCGTCCCGCGGCGTCACCCACGCGTGGGTGCGTGGCCCCACGCAGGCGACCCGCGCCGTCCCGCCCCAGAGCACCGCGTACTCGCCGGCGAGGAAGAGCTTTCCCCCGGCGGACAGGGCGCGGGACGTCACGCCTGCGCGCCCGCGTCCACGAGGCGCACCGTGGCATCCCCGCCCACGTGGCACCGGACGATGTCCGTGGCCCCCGCGGCGCGGACCGCCGCCTCGGCCGCCTCCAGCTGGTCCGCCGTGGTCAGCACCACCGGGTTGGGCCCCGCGTCCAGGGTGAACCAGGCCTGCAGGCCCGAGTTCGCCCGCGCACGCCGCAGCGCGTGGATGACCTCGAGCGTGCCCGGCAACAGGTAGCAGAGCGGGGGATCCGCGGCGAGCGCACTGGCGTGCATCCGCCACGCGTTGCGTTCCGAGAGCTCGCCGAGCGCCGTGATGTCCTTGCGCAGCAGCGCCTCGAGCGCGCGCGGCAGCTCCGCCTCCGCGTCCGCCGCCCACGCCGGGTAGTAGGGAGACGTCTCCACGGTGTTGCGCATCCCGTCGCGCGAGCCGACCTCCTTCTCCGCGCGCGAGAGCAGCGCCACGAACATCCGCAGCTCCGGCCAGTGCTCCGCCGGGAAGGCCTGGCGCGCGTAGCTGTCCTCGCCGTCCGAGCGCTCGCCCCGCTGCCACACGCACGCACCGCCCTGGATGCTGCGGCACGCCGAGCCCGAGCCCTTGCGCGCGAGGATGCTCTCGCGCCGCACGTCCCGCGGGAGCCCCGCCGCCGCGCGCGCCGAGAGCGCGAGCGCCGCGAACGCCGCTGCACTGCTCGCGAGCCCCGCGGACGCGGGGAAATCCCCCGCAGACACCATGCGCGCGTGGCCGAGCGCGCGGCCCGCCTCCGCCCGCACCTCGTCCAGCAGCGCCAGCACGCGCGCCCGCTCGGTGCCCTGCGCCGGCTTGCCGTTGAGCGTTATCTCGTCCTCGCCCACGCCCCACTCCACCGTGGTGGTGATGGACAGCGGCGCGAGCGTGAGGGAGAGGCTGGACTGGTGCGGGAGGATGAGCCGCTCGTCACGCTTCCCCCAGTACTTCACCAGCGCGATGTTGGGGTGCGCCGTCGCCGTGGCCTTCATCCGTCTCTCCCCGGCGCCACCGAGCCGAAGCACGGCACGCCCTCCTGCCGGAGCGCCCGCAGCGCCCCCTGTGAATCCTCGAACAGCGCGATGACCGCGCCCCCGTCCCCGCCCGCGCCCGACAGCTTCGCCCCGAGCGCGCCCAGCCCCCTCAGCCGGTGCACCAGCCCGTCCAGCCGGCCAGACGAGAGCCCCAGGGCGGACAGCATCCCGTGGTTCATGTTCATCAGATCTCCGAGCGACGCGAGATCTCCCGCCTCCACCGCGCCGCGCGCCTCGTCCACCAGCGCGCCGATGCCGCGGAACAGCCGCTCGTACCGCTTCGGCCACGCGCGCGCGCGCTCGCGCAGCGCCGCCACGGTCTGCTTCGTCCCGGTGCGCTCCCCCGCGAGCGCGACCACCAGCTGCAGCGGCCGCGCGGGGCGCACCTCGGACGCACGCCCCAGGGCCTGGCCGGGTGCACGCCGGTAGTACAGCAGCGTCCCGCGCGCGCTCGTGGTGTGGTCCACGCCGGACGGGGTGCCGTGGAACTCCTGCTCCATCACCCACGCCCAGCGCTCCACGTCCGCCGTGCGCGCCGGCCGCCCCGTCCTCGCCTCCAGCAGCAGCCGTGCACACGCCACCGCGAGCGCACCGGAGGAGCCCAGCCCCATGGACAGCGGGATGTCACTGTGCAGCGTGACGCGGAGGGGCGGGCGGCCCAGTCCTCCGGCGAGCTGGGTGAAGGCGCGCCGGAGCTGCGCGGCCGCTCTCGGAGGGGCGCCGTCCGGGATGACCAGCTGGCAGCGCCGCGAAGGCTCGCCGATCGCCGTCACGCCCCGGGTGAGCGGGGCCGCGAGCGCGGGATGGCCGTACACCACGCCGTGCTCGCCCAGCAGGATGACCTTGCCGGGCCCGAACGCGCGGCGACCGAGGGCGTCGTCCACGGGGACCACGTCAGCCGGCGCTCGCCGCGAGCAGCTCGCGGGCGCGCTCCACCTTCACGTACGCGGGGCCCTGGTTCATCATCAGCGCGGCGATCCGCTCCACGTCCTCGCCGCGGGCCCCGGCCGTCACCGCCACGCACCGCGCGTGCAGCGCCATGTGGCCCTTCTGGATGCCCACCGAGCCGAGCGCTCGCACGGCGGCAAAGTTCTGCGCGAGCCCCACCGCGGCGAACACCTGGGACAGCTCGCGCGTGCCGGACACGCCCAGCACCTTGAGTCCCGCCTGCACGCCGGGGTGAACCTTGATGGGTCCGCCCACCGTTCCCAGCGCGAGCGGGAGCTCGATGCGCCCCACCAGGTGGCCCTCCTCGAGGTGCCACGTGGACAGGGGCCGGTACTGGCCGTCGCGGCAGGCGAACGCGTGCGCCCCCGCCTCGATGGCGCGCCAGTCCTGGCCCGTGGCAATGGCCACCGCGTCGATCCCGTTCATCACGCCCTTGTTGTGCGTGGCGGCGCGGTACGGGTCAGCCTGCGCGAAGCGGGAGGCCTGCGCGATTCCCTCCGCGATGGCGTCCCCCGGCAGGTCGAAGTCCGCGAGCAGCGAGAGCGGGATGCGGCACGTGGCGCGCGCGAGCCGCCGGTCCGCGAGGTTGCTCAGGATGCGCAGGTAGACGCGGCCACCGGTGATCTGCTCGATGAACGGCGCCACGCCCTCCGCCACGGTGTTGATGAGGTTGGCCCCCATGGCGTCCTGCGTGTCCATCACCACGTGGACCACGAGCAGCGGCTCGCCGCGCGGCCCCTCCGGCGGCGGCAGGATGCGCACCTCCACCTCGCGCGCCCCGCCCCCGCGGCGCAGCATGGCCGGGTGGAAGCTGTTGGCGAGCGCGAGGATCTGCTCCTTGTGCTCCTGGATCTTCTTCGCCGCGCGCTCCGGGTCCCCGAAGCGCGTCACCTGTACCTGGCCGATCATCAGCGGCTCGTCCGCCTCGGCCGTGAAGCCGCCGGCCTCGCGGACGATCTTCGCGGCGAACGACACCGCGGCCACGACCGAGGGCTCCTCCACGGCCATGGGCACCACGTAGTCCCGGCCGTTCACCTGGAGGTTGAGCCCCAGCCCCAGCGGCAGCGTGAAGGTGCCCACCGCGTTTTCGATCATCTGGTTCGCGGTCTCCATGGGCAGCGGGGCCGTCCCGGCCAGCTGCGCAACCTCGTCCGCGGAGAGATCGAACAGGCGGGCAATGCGCTCCCGCCGCTCGCCGACCGACAGCTTGTGGAACCCCGACATCCGCGACGACACCCGTTCCGACATGATCAACCTCTCCTCACGCAACCCCGGCCGACAGCGCGGCCAACCAGTCCTTCAACTCCCCGGTGACCACGCGGGGCCGGCTCCGCAGCACCGCCACGTCCCGGCTGCCGGTGAGCAGCAGCGCGTGCCGCAGCCCCGTCAGCACCACCTCGAGCGCCCGTGCTGCCCCCTCGTACCCCCCCGCCTGTTGGGCGCGGAACAGCGGCAACGCCATGCCCGCCACGTCCGCTCCCAGCGCGAGCACCTTGGCGGCCTCGAGCCCATCCCGCAGCCCCCCCGAGGCCACCAGCGTGACCTCCGGCCCCACCGCGGCGCGCACGGACGCAATGGCCGCCGCCGTGGGAATGCCCCAACCGCTGAACGTCTCCCCCACCTCGGCCGCCACGCCCTGGGCGCGCAGCTGCTCCACGCGCACCCAGCTGGTCCCGCCCGCGCCGGACACGTCGAGGACCGTGACGCCCAGGCCCACCAGGCGCCGAGCGACCGCGGGAGAGATGCCGCAGCCCGTCTCCTTCACCAGCAGCCGGCCCGGCAGTGCCCGCGCCAGCTTCTCGAGGATGTCGTACCCGCCCCGGAAATCCCGGTCCCCCTCCGGCTGCGTGAGCTCCTGCCCCGCGTTCAGGTGCACCGCGAAGCCGTCCGCCTGGATGTCGTCCGCGAGGCGACGACAGGCATCCACCCCGGCGCGCACCGCCTGTGTCAGGCCGATGTTCCCGACGATGACCGCGGTCGGCGCCACGTCCCGCAGCCGGTAGCTCGCACTCCGCGCGGCGTCGTCCAGCATGGCGCGCTGACTGCCGAGCCCAAAAGCGATGCCGGCGGACTCGGCGAGCCTCGCCAGGTCCCTGTTCACGCTCGCTGCACGGTCCGTGCCGCCGGTCATCCCGGTCATCATGAGGGGCGCCCGCAGCGGCTTGCCGAACAGCCGCGCGGAGAGATCCAGTTCCGGGATGGCCAGTTCCGGCAGCGCGCAGTGGAGGAGCTTCACGTCCCCGAGCAGGGTGCGGCTCCCCTGGGGCACCACGTCCCCGGTGGCGCACAGGTCCAGGTGGCTGTCCTTCCTCCTCGCTGTCTGATCCTCGACCATGGGGCGCCTCTCAGATGACGCAAGGGGCGTCACGTTTCAGGGAATTAAGGAAGGAAGAAGCCGCGGGCCGGTTAGCAGCGGGCTCCCCCTTGACGCAAGGCGAAATCCCCCCGTAACCGTGCCCCGGACATGCCTGCTTCCCCCCTGCCTCCGCTCGCGGTCTTCTTCCACTCGGGCGACTACGACCGGATGCACCAGGGGCTCGCCATCGCGGCGGCGGCGGCGGCTGGCGGCCGGACGGTGCACCTGGTGTTCACGTGGTGGGCGCTGGAGCGGCTGCTGGACGGCCGGCTGGACGCGCCGGAGTTTCCCGCGCGGCCGGACGTCGAAGAGCGATTCGAGTCCCGCGGGCTTCCCACGCTGAGGGATCTGCTGTCCCACGCGCAGGAGACCGGGCACTGCCGGACGTGGGGGTGCACCGGCTCGCTCGCAGCGCTGGGGCGAACCCCCGCAGACGCCGAGGGCAAGGTGGACCAGCTGGCCGGCTGGTCCACCCTCCTCCACGCAACCACTGGAATAGCCGACCGGTTCTACGTGTAACCGCCCCGGCACCGTTGACGGACCGGTCCCGGCCGTTAGGTTGCCCGGCACCATGCGCACACACACCTTCGGCAACTACCTCAAGACAGCGCTGTTGCTCGCGGCCATGACCGCGCTGACGCTCTGGGTGGGTCGCGTCATCGGCGGGCCGCGCGGGCTGGTGGTCGCAGCGGTCTTCGCCGTGGGGATGAACTTCTTCTCCTATTGGTTCAGCGACAAGCTCGCGCTGGCCATGCACGGGGCGCAGCCGCTCCCCTTCGACCAGGCGCCCTGGCTGCACGAGGGGCTTGCGCGGCTCTCCGAGCGGGCCGGCATCCCGGTTCCGCGTCTGTACTGGATCCCCACCCACACCCCCAACGCCTTCGCCACGGGCCGCAACCCCGCGAACGCTGCCGTCGCCGTCACGGCCGGGCTCATGGAGTCTCTCTCCCAGCGCGAGGTGATGGCGGTGCTCGCCCACGAGCTGGCGCACGTGGCCAACCGGGACACGCTCATCAGCACGGTGGCCGCCTCCATGGCCGGCGTCATCAGCTACGTGGCCCAGTCCCTCTTCTGGTTCGGCGGCGCCTTCCTCGGCGGGGACCGGGACCGCGAGGAGGGGGGCGGCTCCGGCCTCGCTCAGCTGGGCCTGCTCATCGTGGCGCCCATTGCCGCCACGCTGCTGCAGCTCGCGGTCAGCCGCGCGCGCGAGTACGAGGCGGACGCCACGGGCGCGCAGCTGCTCGGAGATCCGGACGCCCTCGCGGACGCCCTTTCGCGCATCTCGGCCGGGGTGGAGAGGATGCCGTACGACCGGGCGCCCGCCACCTCGCACCTCTTCATCGCCAACCCGCTGTCCGGGAGTGGGGTGTTCGCCCTCTTCAGCACCCACCCGCCCATGGAGGAGCGCATCCGGCGCCTCCGCGGGATGCGAGCCGCCTGAGGCTCTACCCGCGTGTCCGAGGGTTGACGCTGGGGGGCGGCCCGAAGCAGTCTGCCACGCCCGTTTTCAAACTGGAGGCAGTTCCAAGTGATCGCGCTCGTCGTCTTCCTCGCCGCGCTCGTCGTGGCGCAGTTCTATTACATCCTCTTCGGCAGCAAGCAGGCCGCCCCGGCCAACCCCAACCTCCCGAAGGCGAAGGCCGAGACCCAGGCCGAGGCCCCGGCGGTGAGCAAGTCCGCGGAGGCGGAGCTCGAGAAGAAGCGCAAGGAGATGGACGCGCTGCGCAAGGAGCTGCACGACGCGAAGGACGAGCTCAAGGGCGCCAAGAAGAAGCTGTACGAGCAGAGCCAGGCGGACAAGGGCGCGAACGACCTCGTGAAGGCGCGCGCCGAGGTGGAGCGCAACGCCTCCATCCAGCTGGAGAACGTCCGCGCGGAGCTGGCCCAGGCGCTCTCCGAGATCGAGCGGCTGCGCTCGGACAAGCCGGGCAGCCGTCGCCCGGCCGCGGCCCCGGTCGCTGCCGAGGCGGAGAAGAAGGAGGCCGCCCCGGTGGAGAAGCCGCAGGTGGTCATCCAGCGCGTGGTGCGCGAGCTCAACGACGCGGACCGCGAGAAGATGGCGCGGCTCGAGTCGGACGCATCCAAGGCGCGCCACAAGGCGTCCGACCTGGAGAACGAGGTGCGCAAGCTGAAGGTGCGCGCCGAGAACGGCGCCCGCTTCCTCAAGGTGGCGCAGTCCGAGCTGGACCTGTCCAGGGACAAGTTCCGCGCGGTGGAGAAGCGTCTCAACCGCGTGCTGCTCGAGCGGGATCTCCTGCGCCGGGCCATCAAGGACCTGGAGAAGAAGACCGGCATGGCGGCGGACCGCCTGGAGCTGACGCAGGAGGAGATGGCCGCGTCCGACAAGAGCGTGGAGGACCGCCAGGCCGCAGAGACCGCGGCGGAGAAGGCGGCCGAGGCTGCGGCGGCGGCCGCGGCGAAGTCCGCGGAGGAGGCGGTCGCGGTCGCGGTGGCCCCTGCCCCGGCAGCTCCCGCCGAGACGCCCGCCCCCGAGCTGGCGGCGGCCCCTGCCACCGAGGTGAAGGCGCCCGAGGCGGCGCAGGCGTGAAGCGGGCCCTGAGCACGGGGTTCATCCTGCTCGCCGGCGGGCTGCTGCTCGCCGGTTGTCGCACGCCGCGGCAGCGGCTCGCAGACATGCGCGTGGACCTGCAGGAGCGCGAGGAGCGGCTGTACGCGCGCTACGGCGGCAGCGGCACGGCGCGCGCGGCGGCAGAGGCAGCAGGCAAGGTCCCGGGGGGACTGGGCGAGGCCCTCGCCACGGGGGCACGCGAGACGGACCGCAAGGTCTTCTGGCTCGCGTGCCGGTCCGCGGGTGGGGCTTTCAACGGCCCCGTCGTGGGTGACGCGGAGACCTTCCTCGCCGCCCCGGAGAACCGCAAGGCCTGCGCGGACATCGTCCGGTTGGAGCAGGATGTCCGCCTGCTCGAGGCCGAGGTACAGCGCCAGGACGCGGAGGCGCAGCAGCAGAAGAAGTGACGGCTGGTGCGTAGGTGGGCCGCGCGCATGGTAGAGGTCCCTGCCATGCGCCCGAGTGTCTTGCTGCTGTCCGCCCTCTTCGGCCTGGTGCTGTCCGCGTCCTCCCCTGCGCTGGCGGGAAAGAATGCGCCCCCGCCCGCGAAGCCGGTCGTCGAGCGTTTCAAGGTCCCCCTGGGCGACTCCCCCGCGCGGGGACCGAGGACGGCGCCCGTGACCCTGGTCGGATTCATCGACTACGAGTGCCCGTTCTCCACGCGCGCCCACGGGACGGTGAAGGCGTTGCAGGCCGAGTACGGCACGAAGCTCCGCTACGTGGTGAAGCAGCGGCCGCTCCCCTTCCACGGACGGGCACGTGCCGCGGCGGCCGCGGCGCTCGCCGCGGGGGAGCAGGGCGCCTACTGGCGGATGCACGACGTCCTGGTGGACAAGCAGGAGGCGCTCGAGGACGACGACCTGCAGGCCCATGCCGCGTCCCTGGGCTTGGACGCCGAGCGGTTCCAGGCGGCGGCGGACGTGGCCCGGTGGAACGAGCGGTTCGAAGCAGACGAGGCGCTCGCGACGTCCGTGGGCGCCACCGGCACGCCCACGTTCTTCGTCAACGGCAGGAAGTTGGTGGGCGCGCAGCCGGTCGACGCTTTCCGGAAGCTCATCAACGAGGAGCTCGCCACCGCCCGCGCGATGGTCGCCTCGGGCACCGCGCCGGGAGCGGTTTACGACAAGCTCATGGAGGGCGCCCAGGGCAAGGCCTTGACGAGGAGCACCGCCGGCCCGCTGCCGGGCGAGGAGTTCCAGCGCGTAGAGGCGCCCGCCCACTCCCCTACGGAGGGTCCGGCCGGCGCGCCCGTGACGCTCGTGGCCTGGATGGACTTCCAGTGCCCGTTCTGCCTGAGGGCGAGCGGCACGTTGAAAGAGCTGCGCGAGCGTTACGGGGACGACCTGCGCGTCGTCTTCCGGCACCAGCCGCTGGACTTCCACGAGCAGGCCCGCGCGGCCGCCCTCGCTTCGATGGCCGCCCACCAGCAGGGCCGCTTCTGGGAGATGGCCGAGGCGCTCTTCGAGCACCAGGCGGAGTTCGAGCAGGAGCCCTGGGAGCAGCTGGCCGAGTCGCTCGGGCTGGACCTGGACGCGTTCCGTGGGGACCTGTCCGGCAGCACGTTGGAAGGCTGGGTGGACCAGGACATCCGGGACGGCAAGTCCGCCGGCGCCAGGGGGACCCCCACCTTCTTCATCAATGGCCGGAAGGTGGCGGGAGCCCAGTCCCTGCCCGTGTTCAAGAAGATCATCGACGAGGAGCGGGCGGCCGGGCGGGAGCTGCTCGCGGGCGGGACGCCGCCTGGAGATCTCTACGACGCCCTGCTGGCGCGGAACGCCGGGCGCTACCAAGCGGGACCGGGAACGAAGGTCCTGGACGCGGAGCCGCGCTCGGAGGTGCGGGTGGGCTCCTCTCCCGCGCTCGGCCCCGGCGACGCACCCGTCACGCTCGTGGTGTTCGCGGACTTCGAGTGCCCCTTCTGTGCGCGCGCGGTGGGGACGGTCCGCCAGCTGCGCGAAGCTTTCGGCGACAAGCTCCGCGTGGTGTTCAAGCACCACCCGCTGCCGTTCCACCCGAACGCGCGGGGCGCGGCCCTCGCCGCCGCGGCGGCGGGCCAGCAGGGGAAGTTCTGGGAGATGCACGACAGGTTGTTCGCAGACCCGACGCAGCTGGGACCGGACGCGCTCGTCGAGCACGCGCGGGAGCTCGGGTTGGACGTGGGGGCGTTCAAGGCTGCCCTGAAGTCCGCGCGGATCAAGGCCCTGGTGGACGAGGACCTCGCCGAGGCGGCCCGCGTGGGCGCCACCGGCACGCCCACGTTCTTCGTCAACGGCAGGAAGATCGTCGGCGCCCTGCCGTACGAGACGGTCCGGGACGCGGTGAACGACGCGCTGTAGGGGGCCCGGTCAGTCCAGCGGTGCAGGCGTGAACACGAGCGCCTCGTCCAGCACCGTCTGCGTGCTGCCCACGGCGTTCACGCCGCCGAGCACCAGCACGCTGCCGTCCTGCAGCGTGGTGCAGGTGACGTGGTGGCGCCCCTTCTCCAGGGGCTGCAACGTGGTGACGAGCGCCGTGCCGTCGCCCTTGTCGGAGATGAGCTCGGCGGACGAGTCACTGCGGGCGCCCGTTGCATCCGAGACGAAGCCGCCCACGGTCAACACGCGCCCATCCGGGAGCGAGGCCGCACACAGGCTGCCGCGCGCGTTGAGGAGCGCGGGACCGTCGCTCACCTGGAACGCCTGCCCCGTCTTGATGAGCTCCGTGGTGGGCACCGCGGTGTAGGCGTTCTCCGAGGCCGAGTCGTAGCCGCCGAGCAGCAGCAACTGCTCGTCGTTGCGGAAGCCCGCGAGCACGCCCGCGCGGCGGGGATCCCTCAGCTGCGGGCTCTGCGCCTCCGCGAAGTTGAAGCGCTCGCCGTCGAAGCTCAGGAACCGCACCCCGTCCTGGAGCGTGGCGCCGTCGTGGCCCCCCGCCACCGCGATGTACTTGCCCCCCTGCACCGCTGCGGCCGAGTGGCCCACGCGCTTGAGCGACAGCAGCGCACCGGTGGCGTCCGCCGCGACGGACGTCTCGGCAAGCCCCAGCTGGTAGGACTCGAGCGTCGCGTGCGGCGCGCCGGCCTTGTCCACGCCGCCCACGAGGAGCACGCGGCCGCTCGCGTCCTGCACCGCCTGGTGCCGGCTGCGCTCGGCCTTCATGCGGATGACGCCGTAGTCATTGAAGCCCGGGTCGTAGAGGAGCCCGAAGGTGATGGGCGCCGGGTTGCCGCTGTCCGTGTACGTCTCGCCGCCCGTCACGAGCACCTGCCCGGTCTTCGCGTCCATCATCGTGGCGGTGTGGAACGCGCGCGGCGTGGCGTACGAGACCTGGTTGGGCGAGACGAAGGCGAGCTCCGCCGCCTGCGCGAAGTCACCCGTGGACGGGTAGAAGATCTCTGCCGTGGAGAGCGCCGTGCGCCGGGAGCCGTTCAGCTGGAAGCCGCCCGCCACGAACACCCGCCCGTCCGGCAGCAGCGTGGCCGTGTGGCCGGCGCGTGCGCCGCGCAGCCCCACGCACGTGCGCGGGTTGTCCGCGGAGGCGAGGCGCGCAAAGGCGTTCACGCGCCGCAGGAAGACGGTCACCTTCACCGGCTGCTCGAGCCCCTCGGGGAGCACGTCCGGGATCTCGAAGGACGTGGAGCGCCCCAGCGAGACGACCTGGCCGCCCGTGTCCGGGTCACCGGCGTAACCGCGGACCTCGATGCGCCGCCCCTTCCCCGCGGGAATCTCCGGCAGGGACACCGTGCCGTCGCCGCGCACGGCCTTCTGGGTGAGCGGCAGCCCCTCGCCCTCGCCCGTCACGCGCAGCTGCAGGTGCGTGACGCCGTCCATGGGCGGGCGCTCGTCGCCGCAGGCCTCGGTGACGAGCTTGACCTCGTAGGCCACCGTGCGCGGGGCACAGCCCGCGAGCGCGAGGGCGGCAAGGAGGGAAGAGACAGACGCGCGAGTCAGGGAAAACATGGATGCACCCGGGGCCTTCACCACGTGGCCGTCACCGTGCCCGTGACCGGGCGCGTGGCCTGCGAGACGCCGTACACGGTGCCGCCCACGGCACCGGCAACCCCCACGCCGAGCAGCGCCCAGACCCACCACGCCACCCCGCCCTCGTCCAGCGTGGCAGAGGTGTCCCGCGGCGGGAGCGGACCGGTCTCGTACGGAGAAGTGGAGGGGTAAACCTTCCGCGCGTCCGGGCCAGCCTGGCGCGGGGTGGGCAGGGGCGCGGGCTTCCCCGACTCGCGGGTGGCGAGCTTCGCCTCGATCTCCACGGGCGCGTCCGAGACCGCCACGCTCGCCTTGCCGGCGAGTGACTGCGGGGGAGAGGGCGCCGGGAACTGCCGCACCGCCTCGGCCACCTGCTCCCCCAGCTTGTAAGCGTCCACGTTGGCGGTGAGGAGCGCCCCGTCGAACGGCTGCGGCTTGAGCACGGCGAACCCCTGCTTCTGCACGGAGAAGAGCGCGGTGTTGGCCGTCAGCTGCGCGGTGCCGGACTGGTACACGAGCCCCACCAGCGCGTACCTCGCCCCCGCGGACTTGCACAGCTGCGCGACCCGGAAGACCGCGTTCTCGTCCAGGACGGGCGACGGGAAGGGCCCGCCCTCCGCCGCGGCGGGAGACTCCGGGGCGGCGGCGCGGCCGCTGAACTGCGCCCACACCTTGCCCTCCTTGCCCTTGAGATCCAGCGGCTGTCCGAAACGCTCGCCGGAGGGCCCGTCCACGCGCACGTAGTGCATCCCGAGCGCCACCTCGGTGCGGGCGGGCACCAGGCCCAGCTCGCGGCCGTCGATGAAGGCCGTGCTGCCGGGGGGACCGTCGATCACCACCTCGCCCTTTCCCTGCTTGGCGAGCCGCTTGCGCGCCTTCTCCAACTCGCCGGAGAAGACCTCGCGGATGCGCCCCTCCTCCAGCTCGTACGCCGGGTCCATCCGGGCCAGCGCCGTGAGCGCTTCCTTGGTGCCGCGGTCGTCCTGCGTGCGGAAGCTGGCCTGTGCGAGCGCCACCCAGGCTTCCTTCACCTTGTCGAACACCGCGTGGCTGGGGGCGGACAGCACCTTGTCGACGCCCGCCTTCAGCTTCTCGATGGCCTCCTCGAACCGGAGCTCCGCGAGCGCGTCCTGTCCCGCCTGGATGAGCTCGAGCCCCTGCTGCGCCGTGGCCGCGGAGGTGTCCGCCTTGCCCCCGGCGGCGGGTGCGGACGCGGGCGCCTTGCGCTGCGACTCGCCCGTCCACGACGCCACCTGCACCACGTCGTCGCGGGACTGCAGCTCCTCGCGCACGAGCCGGGTGAAGCGCTCGGCCTGCTCGGGCTCCGCCCCCTCGCCCACGAGGAACGGGACCACGACCAGCTTCGGGGCATCCCCGCCAGCGAAGGCCACCCGCGGGGCCACCGCGCCGAACAGGCCCAAGCCCTGGGCGAGCAATGTGACGAGCCAGGCCGCTCCAGCCCGGCGCTGCCATGTGGATGTCGACATGCGTTTCTACGCTCCGCGGGGGACGTTCCGCCTGTTAGAAGACGGCGCAGAACCCCGAAAAACCGGCCCCGCACGCTAGGACCCCCGAGGGGCGGGGTCAACGAACGCCCCCCCTGCTGTCCCCGCGCTGCGTCAGTCCCGCCCCATGCGCCTCTCCCTGGCCACCCGCATCTTCCTCGGCTACGCGGCGGTGCTCGTCACCTTCGGGGCGGTGTCCCTCTTCGCCGTGAGGGCCATGCACCAGAACCAGGAGGAGATCCGCCTGGTGAGCGCGGGCTACCTGCCGCTCGCCCAGGAGCTGGCGGCACTCGAGACGTTCCAGTCCAACCAGGCGCAGGACCTGGACCGGATGCTCGCCGAGCCCAGCGTGGAGACGCGCCGCGCCCTGGTGCGGCTCGCGCGCCTCTACAACGCGGCGCACATGGACCAGCAGCTCGGGCTGGCCCGCACCCGCGCCCGGGACATCCGGGCCTTTGCCCCCTCGAGCGAGGAGGCCTTCCTCCCGGAGCTGGACGGCCGGCTCTCGGAGCTCTCGCGGCGGCACGGGGAGTTCGCCACCGCGGCCGAGCGGCTCTTCACGTTGCTGGAGGTGGCGACGCCCGAGCCCGGCCGGCTGTCCTCCCAGGGCGAGACGCTGCAGGGGCTCGGCCGACAGCTCGGGACGGACGTGCGGAAGGTCCGGCTCCAGGTGGAGGGGCGCATCCGGGACCGGGTGGACGCGGCCGAGCAGCGCGCCCGGCGCACGGGGGCAGCCATCATCGCCCTCTCGCTGCTCGCCACGCTGGTGGGCCTGGCTGCCACCGCGCTCTCCGCGCGGACGCTGCGCCCGGTGCGGACTCTCATGGCCAACGTCTCGCGCATCGGCCGCGGCGATTACCCGGCGGAGGTGGGCGTCACCGGCGAGGACGACATCTCCCAGCTCACGCGCGAGGTGAACCAGATGGCCCGCTCGCTGCGGGAGCGCGAGGCGCAGCTGCGGGAGAAGCAGGAGGCGCTGCTGCGCGCCGAGCAGCTCGCCACGGTGGGACGCGTCACCGCGCAGGTGGCGCACGAGGTCCGCAACCCGCTCTCCTCCATCGGCCTGAACGTGGAACTCCTGGAGGAGGCGGTCGGCCGCGCGCAGTTCTCCTCGGGAGAGGAAGCCACCGAGGCGAAGGCCATGCTCTCCTCCATCACGCGCGAGGTGGACCGTCTCGCCGCGGTCACCGAGCAGTACCTCTCCATGGCCCGTCCGCAGAGGCAGCCGGCGCTGCTTCCCGAGGACGTGGGGACGGTGCTGGACGACGTGCTGTCGCTCGGCGGCGCGGAGCTCCAGCAATCCGGGGTGTCCGTCTCGGTGGAACTCGGACACGGCGAGGCGCGTGCGCTGGTGGACGAGGCGCAGCTCAAGCAGGTGCTGCACAACCTGCTGCGCAACAGCCGCGAGGCCATGCCGGGCGGGGGGCGCGTGGAGTTCGCCACGCGCGCGGATGCGGACGGCGTGGAGATCTCCGTCCGCGACACCGGCTGCGGGATGACGCCCGAGGTCCAGGCCCGCATCTTCGAGCCGTTCTTCACCACCCGCGAGCGCGGCACGGGGCTGGGGCTGTCCGTGAGCCAGCAGGTGCTGCAGGCGCACGGCGGCAGCCTCCGCTGCGAGAGCGCGCCGGGCGCGGGGACCACCTTCACCTTGAGGCTTCGCCGCACATGAAATTCCGCCGCCACCGGGACGTCCTGCCCAGCGGGCTGCGCGTCGTCACGCTGGAGACGCCGCACCTGCACTCGGCGCTGCTCACCGCGTGGGTCCGCACGGGGAGCCGCCACGAGACGGCGCGGACCAACGGCGTCAGCCATTTCCTCGAGCACCTCTTCTTCCGGGGCAGCACGCGCTACCCGGACACGCGCGAGATGAACGCCGCCGTGGAGGAGGTGGGCGGCAACCTGAACGGCGTCACCACGCGGGACAGCGGCTGCTACTACACGCCCCTGCACCCAGCCGGGCTCGGGCGGGGGCTGGACGTGCTCGGTGACATGCTCTCGCGGCCGGCGCTCACGCAGGTGGAAGTGGAGCGGAGCATCATCCTGGAGGAGATGCTGGACGAGGTGGACGGGCGCGGCCGGGACATCGACGCGGACAACCTCTCCAAGATGCGGCTGTTCGGGCCGCACCCGCTCGGCTTCAAGATCGCCGGGACGCGCGGGACGGTGAAGCGGATCACGCGCGAAGAGATCCTCGCGCACTACCGGCAGCACTACGTCACCGGGAACCTGGTGGTGGCGGTGGCAGGCCCGGTGGAGCGCCGCGCGGTGGTCGAGCGCGTGGGGCGCGCGTTCAGGAACCTCCCCGTGGGGGACGCGAGCACGGAGCTGCCGCCTCCGCCGCCCCCGCGCGGGCCGTGGTTGCAGCACGTGGTGAGGGACGAGCCCCAGTTCGATCTCAAGCTCACCTTCCCGGCGGTCCCGGAACACCACCCGGACTTCCCTGCCCTGCAGCTGCTCCGGCGCATCCTGGACGACGGGCTCTCGTCCCGCCTCCCGTACGCCGTGGTGGAGAGCAAGGGGCTCGCGTACGAGCTGCAGTGCGGGTTGGAGACGTTCCACGACACGGGCATCTTCGAGGTGGAGGCCGCGTGTGCCCCGGACCACGCGGCGCAGGTGGTGGAGGAGGTGCTGAGGGTGCTCGGCGGCGTGCGGAGGGAGCTGGTGACGGAGGACGAGCTCTCCCGCGCGGCGCGGCGCCAGCGGGTGCTGTTGGAGTTCGCCCAGGACTCGCCGTCGGACCTGTGCGGGTGGTTCGGCGGGACCGAGCTGTTCCGCAGGCCGGAGCCCTTCCTCGCGCGCGTGGAGGCGGCGCGTGCCGTCACTCGCAAGAAAGTACAAGAAGTCGCGCAGCGGTACCTCGGGCCTGGACGGCTGGGGCTCGTGGCCGTGGGCCCCCGCACCGGGGTGAAGGCGCTCCGCGACGCGCTGGAACGCGCGGGCCGGCTGCTCGGGAAGGCAGGAGGCTGAGCCGCGGTGGACCCGTTCGTCCGACAGCTGGTCCAGCGGCTCCACGCGCCCGGCGCGCCGCTCTCCCGGAACCGGCACTTCCACACCTTCGAGACGCCCGAGGGGCGCGCCGCGCTGCGGATTTCCCGCCGGCTGCGCAGCCTGGCGCGGGACATCCAGGCGTGCAGCGGCGAAGGCAGACGCGTGCGCTGTACGCCGAGCGACCCCGGCGACGCGGGAGAGGTGAAGATCCAACTCACGCTGGAGCGGTTGTCGGGGAAGCGGACCTCGCTGCTGACGAAGGACGAGTTCGAGCTGCTGCGGGAGTTGCCCGAGCTCGGGGCCGAGGTGCGGTGGGAAGATTCCCGCGGGTGAACGCGCGCGTCAGCCGAGCGTGCCGTCGAACACGTGCCGCACCGGTCCCCGCATCCAGACCTGGGACAGGTCCCGCGCCACCTTCACCGCGAGCGGTCCCCCGGGCAGCCGCACCGGCACCCAGGTCTCCGCGGGCAACTCGCCGGCGAGCACGCCGTCCACCACCGAGGCACACGCCCCGGTGCCGCACGCGAGCGTGAGTCCGCACCCCCGCTCCCACACCGTCACCTCGAGCCCCTCGCCCACGCGCGAGACGAACTCCACGTTGGTGCGCTCCGGGAAGTCCGGGTGCAGCTCCAACCTCGGCCCGAGCACGCCCGCCTCGCTTGCAGGAACGTTCCAGAGCACGAGGTGCGGGTTGCCCAGGTTGACGCCGGTCCCCCGCACGCCGGGGTAGCCCGAGAGCTCCCCCCGCACGAGCGGCTGGCCGGTCCGGTGGGACGGGAGATTGCCCGCGACCAGCCGCGCCGGCCCCATCGCCACCTCCACCTCCACGACCTTCCCCGCCTCGCGCCTCGCCTTGCAGCCGAGCACGCCGGCCCCGGTCTCGACCTCCAGCGCGTCCGGGCCGTCCGCCGTCCCATCCAGCAGGTGCTTCACCGCGCAGCGCAGCCCGTTGCCGCACATCTCCGCGGTGCTGCCGTCCGCGTTGTGCACCACCATCCGCGCAAAGGCAGCCGCGGAAGGCAGCAGCGCCAGCACGCCGTCGCCCCCTACGCCGAAGCGGCGGTCACACCAGGCGCGGGACTCCTCCGCCGTGACGTCCACGCCGCTGTCCCGGCGGTCCACCACCAGGAAGTCGTTGCCCAGTCCCTCGTACTTCGAGAAGCGCTGCACCGCCCTCACCTCCCCTGCGCCGCGGCGGCATCCAGCGCCTCGCGGAGCGAGCGGAGCGCCTGCTCCGAGTTCTGGAACCGCGCCTCGGTCTCTTCCTGCGCTCGGGACAACGCGTCGTACGCCCGGTTGCGTTCCCGCAGCTGCCGCTCGAGCTCCGCCACGCGCGCCTCGAGCCGTTCACGCTCTTCCACCCAGGCCGCGGGTGCGGGCGGCGGCGCGTCTGCCGGTGACGGTGCGTCCGCCCCGGTGGCCTCGGAGGAGGGGCTCCCGTCCGGGTGCACCTCGCCGTGCCCGGGCTCGCCCTGACGCCCTCCAGCCGCGGCGCTGGCCGCTGGGTGCTCCGGGGCCCGGCCGCTCCCCTCGACCGCGCGTCTCCTCCACTCCGCGGCCGTCGGCTCCCCGGCCCCGTTCACCCGGCCAGGCGCCCGCGACCGCTCGGCCTCCGCGGACAGCTCGGTCGCCACCCGCCGCGCCTCGGCGGCCGCTGCCTCTGCAGCTGCGAGCTGTTCACGGACTGCCGCGAGCTCGCGCTCCGCGGCAGCCGCCCGGCCCGTGGCCTCCTTCGCACGCGCGACGGCCTGGCCTGCGTCCTCGCGGGACTCCAGCTCGGCCGCCCGGCGCCGGAGCGCCTCGCACTCCGCGCGCGTGGACTCGAGCGCGGCCAGCCCCGTCCGCATCTGCTCCGCGAGCACCTGCTCGCGCCTGCGGCTGGCCTCGGCGTCGCGCGTCCACTCGGCCGCGGCCTCCTGTGCCCGCGCCTCCGCGGCCCGCGCGCGCTGCGCGTCTGCCTCCGCCTCCGCGCGCAGGGCTTCCGCCCCGGCCACCGCCTGCTCCAGCTCCCGCACCCGCAGCGACAGCGCGTCCACGCCGCGCGCGGTGCTCCCCGCGGACTCGAGCTGCTGCACGCGCCCGAACAGCCGCCCCAGCTCCACGTGGGCCGCGTCCAGCGCCCCCTGCAGCACGGCCCGGTCCGTCACCGCGGCATCCCGCTCGCCCGCGAGCGTTGCCACCTCCGCCCCGAGCGCGCGCACGCGCTTGAGCGCGGCGTCCCGCTCCGCCACCTGGGCCTCGACGCGTCCCCCCGCGTAGGCGAGCGGCTCGGGCGGCAGCTGTACCCACACCGGCTCGCAGCGCTGGGCGGGCACCTCCCCGGCCACGAGCACGTAGTAGGCCACGTCCCCCGGGCCACCCAGCGTCCCGTCCACCTGCAGTCCCTCGCCGCGGTCGAACGCCAGCTGGTACCCGAGCACCGCCGCCTGCGTGGCCACCTCCACCGAGGAGAGGTGGGCTGCAAGGGCGTCCAACGCCTGGCCGTAGGTGGGCGGGGCGTCTCCCGGCTCCGGTTCCCCGAGCCGCGCGAGCGCGAGGCCCCCGAGGTTGCGCAGGCCCGCCACGAGGTGCCCGTGCGGCGCCCGCAGGCGCAGCAGCTCCGCGAGCAGCCCCGGCGCCCGCACGTACGGCGCCAGGTCCGCCACGAGCAGCACGTCGAAGCTGCCGGGCTCGAGATCCTCGAACACGCACGCCCGGAAGCGCAGCGCCTCGTCGTCGTTCCCCTCGGAGGCGGCCGACACCGCGGCGGCGTCGTCGTCACACGCCAGCACCGAGCGCGCGCCGCGGGTGCGGAGGAAGCGCGCGGAGGCCCCGGCGGTGGAGGCCACCGCGCCCACCTCGAGCACGCGCCGGCGCAGGAAGAGCGGCTCCGCGAAGACGTACCGCGGGAGCAGCTCCGTGGGACCGAGCGTGCGGAAGGGGAGGCTCACGCCACGTCCACCCGGTTCCGGCCGCCGTCCTTGGCCCGGTAGAGGGCCTCGTCCGCGCGGCGCAGGAGATCTTCGTCCGTCTCGTCCCGGTGCCACTCCGCCACGCCGAAGGAGGCCGTCACGCGCAGCTTGCGGTTGCTCCAGGGCATCACCAGCTGCTCCACCGCCGCCCGCAGCCGCTCCGCCACGGTGGCCGCCGCGTCCCTCGGCGTGTTGGGGAGCAGCAGCAGGAACTCCTCCCCGCCGTAGCGGACGAGCGCGTCCACCTCCCGCACCTGCGTGAGCCCGAGCCGCACCAGCTCCTTCAGCACGAAGTCCCCGGCGAGGTGGCCGTGGGTGTCGTTCACGTGCTTGAAGTGATCAATGTCCATCAGCGCCACGGAGAGGGGATCCCCGTAGCGGCGCGCGCGCTCCAGCTCCGCGGGGAGGCGCTGGAAGAGGTACTGCCGGTTGAAGGCGTGCGTGAGCGGATCGGTGATGGCGAGCCGGTACAGCCGCGCGTTCTCCACGTCCCGCACCACGGCCCCGCCCAGGTACACGAGCAGCTCCTCGTGCTCGGTGGTGAAGGCGCCCACCTGGCCGCTGGTGACGGTCAGCGTCCCGATGGCGCCGTCCTTGGTGATGAGCGGCACGCAGAGCAGCGAGCGGATGTGCAGGGCCTGTCCGGGAAGCACCTTGAAGCGCTCGTCCCGCGTGGTGTCCTCCACGCGCGCAGGGGCCCCGTGCTCCACCACCCAGCCGGCCACCCCTTCCCCCACCCGGAAGGACAAGAGCGCCTCCTCCTCCGGCGTGAGCCCGGCGGACGCCTTGCCGAACAGCTCCCGCCGCTGCTCGTCCAGGAGCATGATGGAGCAGCTGTCCGCGCCCACGAGCTCCCCGGCGTGCGAGGCGACCAGCCGCAACAGGTCCACCAGCGTGGCCCCCTCGTTCACGCGCCGCGTCACCTGGAACAGCAGCGACAGCACGCGCTTGTAACTGCCGGTGCTGACCTCCGCGGGCCCGCCCATGGGCTACTTGCCCTTCATGACGCCGACGAAGGGCAGGTTCCGGTACTTCTCGGCGTAGTCCAGCCCGTACCCCACGACGAAGCGGTCCTCGATGACGAACCCCTTGTAGTGGATGTCCACCTTCGTGCGCGCGCGCGCGGGCTTCTCGAGCAGCGAGCAGACGCGCACGGACGCCGGGTGACGCGCCTCGAGGTTCTCGAGCAGGAAGCGCATGGTGAGCCCGGTGTCGATGATGTCCTCCACCACGACGACGTGCTGGCCATGCAGCGGGCGCGTGACGTCGGACGTGATGCGGACCTCGCCGGTCGTCTCCGTGCCGCCCTGGTAGCTGGAGACGCCGAGGAACTGGAGCTCCACCGGCAGGTCCACCGCGCGCGCCAGGTCCGTCACGAAGAACACCGAGCCCTTCAGGATGCCGAGCAGCGTGACGGGCTTGCCCGCGTAGTCGCGGGTGATCTCCGCGCCCAGCTCCCGCACGCGCGCCTGCAGCCGCCCCGTGTCGATGAAGACCTCGACGTCGTTCTCGTAGAAGGCCACGGGCAGGCTCCTAGACGTAGGCGTTGTTCATGAGCTCCCCGAAGCCGCCGCCCCCGGGAACGATGTACTGCCGGTCATCCAGCCCGCGCTCCTTGTCCCAGTACGTGCCGGGGGCCGTGCCGAACACCTCCGGCGGGGACAGCCCGCGGTCCAGGCGGAGTGCGTAGATGACCGCGTCCGGGTGGTCCGCCGTCATGCGCCGCAGGTACTCCGGGGTGACGATGAGGTGGAGGCACAGGATGCGGCGCGGGCGCCCCGGCACCTTCTCCTTGTACATGCGGATGGCGGTGGAGAGGCTTCCGCCGGTGGCCCCCATGGGGTCCGGGAAGAGGACGAACGCGTCGTCGATGTCGCCGCCGATCTTCGCCCCGCCGATGTTGCTGCCCACCACCTTCTCGGCCGCGTCGATCTCGCGGCTCATGATGATGTGATCCTGCCGGACCAGCTGCGGGCTGAGGGTGACGTTCAGCAGATCGTACGTGACCTGCGACGGCAGCGTCCCCGCGCGCGCGATGTTGACGGTGACGGCTCGCACCTCCGGGTCCACCACCTCGCCCTGGTAGATGCCCTGCGGCGTGTGATCGATCATCCGGGTGGGGATGGCGGCCGCCTTCCGCGGGAACTCCGCGTTGATGACCGTCTTGACCAGGTCCGAGTA
Organism: Pseudomonadota bacterium; assembly: GCA_039800145.1. Taxonomy (GTDB): domain Bacteria; phylum Myxococcota; class Myxococcia; order Myxococcales; family Myxococcaceae; genus VGRA01. Next base: position 26,743 of record JBDLRJ010000438.1, read on the forward strand.
CAGCAGCGCCACGAGCCGGTTCACCTGCGGCTGGTACGTGCCCTTGGCGCACAGCGTGGCCAGCTGCGACAGCAGGAACGGGTTGGCAATGAGGTGGACGTTGGCCCCGTAGCGGTGCTCGAGCTCGGGCCGCTGGAAGGGGATGGTCTCGTACAGCGAGTCGCGCATGGGCTGCTCCGGTTCCCTCGGGGGCTGCTACTTGTCGAACAGCGGGAGCGTCTCCGGGGGCGTGGCCTCCACCGGCTCCGGGACGTGGCACTTGCGGCAGCGCGCCTCGTAGGAATCCGCCGCACCTACCAGCACGCGGTCCCCGCGCGCGGCAATGCGCTGCGAGCGGTTGGCGGGGTTGCCACAGACCACGCAGATGGCGAGCTCCTTGGTCACGTACTCCGCCACCGCGAGCAGCTGCGGCATGGGCTCGAACGGGCGCGCCTGGTAGTCCTGGTCCAGCCCCGCGCACACCACCCGCAGCCCGCGCGCTGCCAGAGCCTCCACCACCGGGACCACCTCCGGGCCGAAGAACTGCACCTCGTCAATGCCCACCACCTGCGTGTCCGGGGCGAGGTGGTGGAACAGCTCGTCCGCCCGGTCGATGGGCGTGGAGGTCAGCGCGGCGCGCGAGTGGCTCACCACCGCGGTCTCGTCGTACCGGGTGTCGATCCGCGGCTTGAAGACCTGCACCCGCTGCTTGCCGTACAGCGCGCGCTTCATCCGCCGGATGAGTTCCTCGGTCTTGCCCGAGAACATCGACCCGCAGATGACCTCTATCCACCCGATGTTTTTGGGGAAAGCGTGCACGTGGAGGGCGCGCACGTTTCCCCGGATGGCACGCCCCCGTCAAGCCGTGAACGCGCCCCCCGGACCGCGGGCGGATGGCTTGCACCCGGACCGGGGGGTGGTCGACAATCCCCCTGTCGTTGACTCGAAAGTGCAACGCGCCCGGGGGGGCCGCGCTCCATGGAAATTACGGAGGTCCGGGTCTACCCGGTCAACGAGGACAAGCTCCGCGCCTACGTCACCATCACGCTCGGGGGCTGTTTCGTCATCCGGGACCTGAAGGTCATCCAGGGCAACGGCGGGCTGTTCGTGGCCATGCCGGCCAAGAAGCGCAAGGACGGCAGCTACAAGGACATTGCCCACCCGCTGAACGTGGCGGCGCGGGAGCGGTTGGAGGGGGCGGTGCTCGCGGCGTACGAGCGGGAGCTGGCGGCGGGGACCGCCGGTTCGAAGGATCCGGACGACTAACGCTTCCGTGGGTGGGGGGAATGGGCTAGGGAGCCGGGCCCGGAGGGCTCCTCACCCATGATGCCCAACGCGGACTTCAAGGTCTTCGCCGGTAACTCCAACCCCGCGCTCGCACGCCGCATCTGCGAGTACCTGAAGCGTCCGCTCGGCGTGGCGCAGCTCGGGCGGTTCTCGGACGGGGAGATCCAGATGGAGATTGGCGAGAACGTGCGCGGCCACGACACGTTCATCGTCCAGTCCACCTGCCCCCCGGTGAACGAGCACCTGATGGAGCTGCTGGTGATGTGCGACGCGCTGAAGCGCGCCTCCGCCGCCTCCATCACCGCGGTCATCCCCTACTACGGCTACGCGCGGCAGGACCGGAAGGTGGCCCCGCGCACGCCCATCACGGCGAAGCTGGTGGCGGACCTGCTGCAGGTGGCGGGGGTGAGCCGGTTCGTGTCCATGGACCTGCACGTGGCGCAGATCCAGGGCTTCTTCGACGTCCCGTCGGATCACCTGTACGCGGCCCCGGTGTTCCTCGAGGACCTGAAGAAGCGCTTCCCGGATGCGTCCGAGCTGGTCATCGTCTCCCCGGACGCGGGGGGCGTGGAGCGGGCGCGGGCCTACTGCAAGCGGCTGGGGGCACCGCTCGCCATCGTGGACAAGCGGCGGCGGCGGGCGAACGAGTCCGAGGTGATGAACCTCATCGGCGACGTGAAGGGCAAGGACGCCATCATCGTGGACGACATGGTGGACACGGCCGGTACGCTGACGCAGGCGGCCGCGGCGCTGAAGGCCCAGGGGGCCCGGCGCGTGTTCGCGTACTCGGTGCACCCGGTGCTGTCGGGGCCGGCCATCGAGCGCATCACGAAGTCGGAGCTCGAGGAGCTGGTGTTCACGGACTCCATTCCCCTGTCGGCGGCGGCGCAGGCGTGCGGGAAGATCCGCGTGCTGGGCACCGAGCAGCTGTTCGGCGAGGCCATCTTCCGCATCTACTCCGGCGACAGCTTGAGCTCGCTGTTCGTCTGACGGACGCGGCGCGGGACTTGACGGGGTAGAGCAATCCGGGGGAGAAGCCCGGGCGTTTCAACCACGGGACACGCGCTCGGGGCCCGCCATGGGGGCGGGATGCCGGCGCAAGAACGTCCCACGAACGAAGAAAAGGGCACAGACATGTCGATTGATCGCAGCAGCCTGGACGCGAAGGTCCGCGAGGGTTCCGGCAAGGGCGCGGCGCGCCGCCTCCGCGCCACGGGCAACGTGCCCGCGGTGGTGTACGGCCGTCACCTGGACAAGCCGTTCCACGTGGCCGTGGACCCGGTGGCGGTGAAGAAGGCCATTGCCACCCCGCACAAGTTCAACACGCTCATCACCCTGAAGGTTGCCGGCCAGGCCGACCGCACGGTGCTGCTCAAGGACTACCAGAACGATCCGGTGTCCCGCGCCATCCTGCACGTGGACTTCATCGAGGTGCGTGAGACGGAGCCGGTGAAGGTGAACGTGCCGGTGGTGCTCGTGGGCAAGGCGGAGGGCACGGCCGAGGGCGGCATCCTCAGCCAGATCCGCCGCGACCTCGAGGTGTGGGCGCTTCCCGCGTCCATCCCGGAGAAGATCGAGGTGGACGTGACGCCGCTGAAGATTGCGCAGGCGCTCCACATCAACGACGTGAAGCTCCCCGCGGGCATCACGGTGAAGACGCACGTGAACTACACCATCGCGGTGGTGTCTGCCCCGGAGAAGGAGGAGGCGGCGCCTGCGGCAGCGGCGGCTGCGGCTCCTGCGGCCGGTGCGGCCCCGGCGGCCGGTGCGGCGGCGGGTGGCGACAAGGCGGCGGCGGGTGCGAAGCCCGCGGCCGGCGCTGCGGCTGCGAAGCCGGCGGCGAAGAAGTAGTCGTCCCACTTCACGCTGTGACGCGGGGTCGGTGCCGGCATCCGGTACCGGCCCCGTGCCATTTCGGAGGCATCCATGAAGCTGGTGGTGGGCCTGGGCAACCCGGGCCGCGAGTACGAGGGCAACCGGCACAACGTGGGCGTGCACGTGCTGGAGCGGCTGGCAGGCCGGATGAAAAC
>JBDLRJ010000439.1:0-3024 GCA_039800145.1 Pseudomonadota bacterium
ACTCGCCCAGGAGGTGCTGGCGCAGATGAACGTGCGGTTCAACAACCGCTTCCTGTTCGGCGGGGACAAGGACGGGTCGGCGCCGTTCGACAGCACGGGCGCCTACCTGGGGGACGCGGGCATCCGGCAGATCGAGATTGCCCCCGGGATTTTCCAGGACGTCTCCGTCCGCGCGGACGTGGCCATCAAGGGGGTCAATGGCGGTGCGGACGTCATGGCGACGCTGGATGCACTGGCCGTCGCTTTGGAGACCAACGACGTGGCGGGAACCAAGGCGACGCTGGCCGGGCTGGAGGCGGGGGTCGGACAGGTGGCAGCGGCCCGGGTGCAGGGGGGCACCATCGTCAACGTGCTGGACGCGGTGAGCGCGGCGGCGGTCAGCACCGGCACGTCGCTCGCGACGGCGCGCGCGCGCATCCAGGACGTGGACCTCGTGGATGCCAGCACGCGGATGGCCCTGGCCCAGCGCTCGCTCGAGGCCACGCTGCAGTCTTCTGCTCAGAGCTTCCAGCTGTCCCTGCTAACGTACCTCCGGTGAGTCACCGGGGAGAGGCGGCAGCGGGCAAGTCAGAGGACGTGGCGCGGGGTCTCCGCGCGTTGTGGCGTTGGCGAGCGCGCGGGTTCCTGCAGGGAATGCCGGAAGGCGCAGAGCGGGACCGACTCCGTCTGCTCCCCCTGCTCTTCCACTGCATCTTCCCGGATGCCGGGCTCCAGGATGCCCCCGGCGTCGAGCGCCAAGAGGGGCGCGGCGGAACCCGGCGCGTGGCGCGGCTCTTCGGGTTGAAGCCTCCCACGGGCCTCCAGAATGCGCGGCCGCTCGTCTCGGCTGTGATGTTCGAGCACCCGCCGAAGCCCGGCGCTCCCATTGCGTTGCTGCTGCTGCTCGCGCCGGGGTCCTCGGCGCCGCAGGCGGCGCACGTGGCGCGGACGGCGGCGTCCGTGGAGATCCTCGCCCGCCGCCAGGGACTCCAGCTTTCCTTCACGGTGGTACCGCCCTCAGGAGACGCGCTCGCCGGGCACATGGCCTCGCTCGCCCTCTTCGGCGGGCTGCTCGGCGGGACGCCGCCAGCGGACGCAGTGTCGCTCGCGTTGGGCACGGGCGTACTGACGCCAGAAGAGCTCCCGCGGCTTCTCGGGCGGGGCCTGGACGCGTTCTGTCAGTTGTCGCTCCTGTGCGGCGCGGGGGTTCCTCTGCCCTCGGGGCTCGCCCTGGTGCAGCTCGGACGCAGCACGAAGATAATTTCCCCCGAGGCGGCAGCCGTGGCCACGGCGAGCCGCTCAGGGGAGACGAGCGACCTGCTGTTCCCGCTGCTCGCCCACAGGGCTCGCGACACGCGCACCCGCCAGTGGGCCCGTGCCGTGGCGCCCAAGGCAGCGGACCAGGATCCTCTCCTGCTCGAGCGCAAGCTGCTGCTGATGGCCGCGCGCGCGGTGTCCCGGACGACGGGCCCGCTGCGGCGGAAGCTCCGCGCCGCCTATACCGCGGCATTGGACGGGACCGGGCTGCCTGCCGGGGCGGAGGCACCTGGGGCGCTGCTGCTCGCGTACGAGCGCGGGACGTTTGAACTCCGGCGCGGGCGGGAGGGACAGGTGCTCGCCCGAGGGCGTGAGCGCGCCCACGCCCAGCTGCGCGGCGCACTGCTCGGACACGCGGCGCCGGAGTTGCCGGGCGCACCCCAGCTGCTGAAGTGGCACGCGGACTCTGCGCGCGACAGCCGCGTGCTCTTCCTCGTGGTGGACAGCCCGGAGCAGCCGCAGGTGGTACGCGCCGCGGTTCGGGCGGGCACACGGCCCTCCTGCCGGGTGCTGTCGCTCCGCGAGGCCACGGTGTCCGTGCTGCGCGCGCTGTCCCTCAAGCGCGCGGTGGACATCCGCGCGGTGACCCCGGAGCTCGCGCCCGCGGCGGACCGCCTGCTGCGGCTCGCCCGGCTTCCCCAGGTGGCCGGGAGCCAGAGCGCCGTGGAGGTGGAGGGGCGCGTCATCGTGGCGACCGGGGGAACGCTCCGGGAGTACGCCACCGGAAACTACGCGGGGCGGCCGCGCAAGTACGTGACGGATGCCGAGTCGTGGCAGCTCAACGGCAACCGCTTCCCCGGGGCGCTCGAGCGCTGCATCAAGGCTGGGGCGACCACCATCACCTGCTTCGGCGTGGGGCTGCCGGACCGGCGGCGCGCGCTGCTGGTCTTCGGTGACAGCCAGGGCAACCGCTTCTCCGAGCAGGTGCCGGTGGAGCAGCTCGAGCAGCGCCTCGAGGAGACGCAGTCGCTGCTCCGCGCGCAGCCCCAGCCCCAGCTGCTCAACATCCAGCTCGAGGAAGAACTCCTCCAGCGCGTCGAGCGGCTGTCCCGCGAGTCCCAGCAGCTGGTGCCGGTGAAGCTGGGCGGCGAGCTCGGGAAGCTCTGGCTGGAGGTGCGGGGCGAGCGGTTTGGTGCCGGCTGTGAGTGGGGGTGGGATGCAGCCGCACAGACACTGCTGTCCGTCACCCCCGTGGGGAAGCAGCCGGTGGTGGGGATGTCCGAGCTGGACGTGCTGATCCGCGGAGAGCAGGTGGGCGGGCTCTTGCGGGTGTACGTGCGCGCCGCCGCCTGGCGCCGGCTGGTTTCGTGGATGAACCTGCGCGGAACGCCTTAATGCCCGCGCGGGGCGTGCCGAAGACTAGGGCGTAGGCGGACATGACGTCGGCCTCGCACCCAGGAGTTCCACCATGGCGTTTAGCATCCGCACGAACGTTGCCTCGTTGAATGCGCAGAAGAACCTCTTCAACAACACCGCCCAGCTCGAGAACGCGATGGGCCGGCTGTCCTCCGGCATGCGCATCACCAAGGCGTCCGACGACGCGGCGGGCCTCGGCGTGAGCGTCAGCCTCGAGGCGCAGATCCGCAGCTACCAGCAGGCGGGCCGCAACGCGCAGGATGGCCTCTCCATGGTGCAGACGGCGGAAGGCGCGATGAACGAGGTCTCCAACATCCTGGTCCGCATGCGGGAAATCGGCGTGGAGTCTGCGTCGGACGCCCTGACCACGTC
>JBDLRJ010000440.1:0-13507 GCA_039800145.1 Pseudomonadota bacterium
CTCGTGGACGGACTGGACTTCTCGGACGACAAGCTGCTGCAGGGGCGGACGATGTCTTACTCGGACACGCAGCGGCACCGCGTGGGAGCGAACTACCTGCAGCTGCCCATCAACGCCCCGCGCAGCCCGGTGGCCACCCACCAGCGCGGCGGCAACATGGCCTACGCCGTGGACGTGGCGCCGGGCCAGAACCCGCACGTGAACTACGAGCCCTCCTCGCTCGGGGGGCTCCGCGTGGCCCCCGCCGCGGGGAAAGCGCACATGCCGTTCGCCGGGGGCCCGCTCGTACGCCAGTCCCTGCCCCGGCAGAACAACTACCAACAGGCCGGCGAGCGCTTCCGCGCGTTCGAGCCGTGGGAGCGGGACGAGCTCGTCTCGAACCTGGTCAACCTCCTCGCACGCTGCCCGGACGACATCCAGGAGCGCATGCTGTGGCACTTCTCCCGCGCGGACCGCGAGTACGGGCAGCGCGTGGCCTCGGGCCTCGGCCGTGCCGTGCCCGGGCGGCTCCCCGAGTCCCTCACGCACCTACGCCCCGAGGCGCTGGCCGAGTCCACCCACCCGGACACCCAGCCGCGCGGGGACTCCCTGGAGTCCCCGTCCGCCACCGGCCAGCACTGAGTGTCGCGGCGATGGCACCGGGCAAAACGCGGCGGGTGGTGGTGGTGGGCGGAGGGTTTGCCGGGCTCGCGGCCGCCAAGAGGCTCGCGCGGGACAAGCGCCTGCACGTCGCGCTCGTCGACCAGCGCAACCACCACCTCTTCCAGCCGCTGCTCTACCAGGTGGCCACCGCCGGGCTGAGCCCCTCGGAGATCGCCCTCCCCATCCGCTCGCAGTTCCGCGACGCGCCGCGCGTGGAGGTGTACCTCGGCGAGGTGCAGCGCGTGGACGTCGAGGCGCGCACCGTCTTCGGACCTCAGCTCAACCCGCAGCGGTACGACTACCTCGTGCTCGCTTGCGGTGCGCAGCACAGCTACTTCGGCCACCCCGAGTGGGAGCCCTTCGCCCCCGGGCTCAAGACGGTCGAGCAGGCCACGGAGATCCGCCGCCGCATCCTCATGGCCTTCGAGCTCGCGGAGAACCTGACCGAGCCGGAGCGTGTCCGCGCCCTCCTCACCTTCATCGTGGTGGGCGGCGGGCCCACCGGCGTGGAACTCGCGGGGGCCATCGCGGACATCGCCCGCACGGTGCTGGTGGACGACTTCCGCCACATCGATCCCTCGCTCGCGCGCGTGGTGCTGCTCGAGGCCGGGCCGCGCATCCTCCCCACGTTCGACGAACGGCTCGCCCGCCGCGCCTCCGAGGATCTCACCGCGCTCGGCGTCACCGTCCGCACCCGGGCCCGCGTGACCGGCGTGGACGCGGACGGCGTGCAACTGGGCGACGAGCGCCTCCCCGCGCGAACCGTCCTGTGGGCGGCCGGCGTGGAGGCGGCGCGACTCGGGCGCACGCTGGGCATCCCGCTCGACCGTGCAGGCCGCGTCCCCGTCCGGGAAGATCTCTCGCTCGAGGGGCGCCCGGAGATCTTCGTCGCGGGAGACATGGCCTCCGTGCAGGGGCCCCAGGGGCCCATCCCCGGCGTGGCCCCCGCCGCGCTGCAGATGGGCCGCGCCGTGGCCCGGAACATCCTTGCGGACCTGGACGGCCGGGCACGCGTTCCCTTCCGCTACGTGGACAAGGGCTCCATGGCCACCGTCGGGAAGCACCGCGCCATCGCCCAGGTGGGGAGCGTCCGGATGGGCGGCTACGTCGCGTGGGTGGCGTGGCTCTTCGTCCACGTCTTCTACCTGGTCGGCTTTCGCCGCCGCGTGCGCGTCTTCGCCGATTGGACCTGGAGTTACCTGTTCTCCCGGCGCGGCGCGCGGCTCATCACGCAGAAGGACTGGCGCACCTCCTGATCTCAGCGCGCGGTGCAGCGTCCGCCCGGCCCCCGCGGCTTGCCCTCGTCGGCGCGGTACACCGTCCTGCCGTCCTTCACCGTCTCCACCACCGTGAGCCGCGGCAGATCTTCCACGGGCACGGTGAGCGGGTTCCCGGACAGCACCACCAGGTCCGCCCGCTTCCCCGGTGCAAGCGTTCCCTTCTCCTGCTCCTCGAAGAGCTGCCATGCCGCCATCTTCGTGAGCGCCTCCAGTCCCTGCACCGACGTCACGCGCTCGGCGGTCCCCAGCACGTGGCCGCTCCGGGTCTCGCGCGCCACGGAGGTCCACAGCAGCCGCAACATGTCCGGCGGCACCACCGGTGCGTCCGCGTGGTTGCTCGCCCAGATGCCTTTCGAGAGCGCGTAGCGAAGGAGGGAAATCCGCTCCGCGCGCGTCTCCCCGAGGATCTCCCGGTACCAGTCTCCCCAGTAGAAGGCGTGCGCGGTGAAGAACGAGGGCACGACGCCCAGCGCGCCCATCTCGTCCACCTGGTCATAGCGCGCCAGCTGGGCGTGCACGGCCACCGGGCGGAGATCCTTCGGGCCGTGGCGCCGGCGCGCCTGCCACACCGCGTCCAGGAGCGCGTCCAGCGCGGCATCCCCGTTGGCGTGCACCTGCAGCTGCACCTCGCCCTGCCACGCCTCGTCCACCCAGCGCCCGAGCTCCGCCGGTGCCATCACCGGGATGCCGCGCCACCCCTGCGGACGCCCGGGCGGCGGAACGCGGTAGGGCTCGGTGAGCCACGCCGTTCGCCCCTGCGGCGAGCCATCCACCACCAGCTTCATCCCCCCCACGCGGAAGCCCCGCTCGTACACCGGCCGCTCCCGCCCCACCCGCGGCACCGCGTTCCGGAGCACCGCGTGCTGCTCGAGCTCCGTCCAGAGCGGGTAGGCCACGACGTCCAGCAGCAGTCCGCCGCGCGCCGCCGCTTCGCGGAGCAGGGTCACGGTCTCCATCCGCGCGGCATCCTCCTGGGCGGTGGTGATGCCGTTCGAGGCGAACCAGCGCTGGACGGACTCGAGCACGCGGAGCGCCTCGTCCCCCTCGGGCACCGTCAGCCACTGCGCAAGCAGGCGCGTGGCGGACTCGGCGAGCAGCCCATCGAGCTCGCCCCCCGGCCCCCGCCCGAGGCTGCCCCCCGGGGGATCCTCGCTGTGGCGGGAGAGCCCCAGCCGGGACAGCGCCGCGCTGTTCACCACCGCGAGGTGGCCGGAGGCGTGGAGCACCACCACCGGGACGTCCGTGCTCACGGCGTCCAACTCCGTGCGCGTGGGGTGCCGCCGCTCCGCGAGCTGGCTGTCGTCGTACCCGAACGCCACGAGCGCCTGCCCCGGTGTCGGCGGGGACGCGGCCAGTTCGCACCGCAGCAACGCCACCAGGTCCGAGAGCGTCTTCACCTGTCCCACCGGCGGCGGTGACAGGTCCGGCCGGTTCCACAGCGACACGTACTCCGCCAAATGACCGTGCGCGTCGATGAAGCCGGGGAGCACCACCGCCCCGCCCAGCTCCGTCACCACCGCACCGGGCCGCGCCAGGCGCTCGAGCGACGTGCGGGCCCCCGCGGCGAGGATGCGACCGTTTCGCAGGAGCAGCGCCTCTGCCTCGGGCTGCTCTTCCTCGAGCGTCAGGACCGTCCCGCCCACGAAGAGCCGGTCCACGGCGCCTTCGGCGCGTCCGCTTCCGCCTTCAGCCCTCGGCACCTGCGGGCGGGTGGACATGCATCCCGCCAGCAGCACCCACCCCCACGCCCAGCGGCCCCGTCCCATGACGCCCTCCACGCGGGACGGACGGTGGGGACGCGGGGCAGCGGACGCCAGCCCGCGGCGTCGCCGTGCCGAGCGAACGACACGGCGCCGTGACCTTGGCCCAACCCGGGCGGACCGTTACAACCCCGCCCCATGTCCCCCATCCTGCAGCGCGCGCCCCTCGGGCAGGGCCCCTGGCCCACGCCCAACCCGTTCCTCTTCTGCGTGCACCACGTGGACGCCTACCCGGTGGGCAACGGGAAGCTCGGGCCGCGCGCCTCGCTCGCCGGGCGCGAACTGGGCCAGGACTTCGCCGGGAAGGACGGCTGGAACATGTACCACGGGCGAAACGTCCCCGGCTTTCCGCAACACCCGCACCGCGGCTTCGAGACCGTCACCATCGTCCGGCGGGGACTCGTGGACCACTCCGATTCACTCGGCGCCACCGCGCGCTACGGCGAGGGCGACGTGCAGTGGCTCACCGCCGGCGCGGGCATCAACCACTCCGAGATGTTCCCGCTCGTATCGGACGAACGTGCCAACCCCATGGAGCTGTTCCAGATCTGGCTCAACCTCCCGCGCGCCTCCAAGAAGGCGCAGCCGCACTTCGAGATGTTCTGGGCCGAGCAGGTGCCGCACCACCGTGCCCCCGGCGTGGACGTGCTCGTGGTGGCCGGCGCGCTCGGCGACGTGCGGCCCCTGTCGCCGCCGCCGGCTTCCTATGCCTCGGGGGCGGACGCGGACGTCGCCATCTGGACGGCGCGGCTCGAGCCCGGCGCACGGTGGACCCTGCCGAAGGCCGGCCCGGAGACCGACCGCGTCCTCTACGCCTTCGAGGGTGAGCTCAGGGTCGAGGGAGAGTCACTCGCCGCGGGACACGCCGCGGTGCTGGACACCTCCACGCCGGTCGACGTCGAGGCAGGGCCCAGGGGGGCGCAGTTCCTCGTGCTGCAAGGACGTCCCATCGACGAGCCGGTGGTGCAGTACGGCCCGTTCGTCATGAACTCGCGGGAGGAGATCTCCGAGACGTTCCGCGACTACCAGCGCACGCAGTTCGGCGGTTGGCCCTGGCCGAGCGAGGAGCCGGTCCACGCGAAGGACCGCGGCCGCTTCGCCCGGTACCCGGACGGCACCGAGAAGGCCCCGCCGGCGCACGGGCCGCGGTAGCATCTCCGGCCCCATGTCCGATCTCCTCCAGCAGCCTGAACTCCTCGTCGTCCAGCGCCGCGAGCTCGCCGAGCTCTTCGGCTTCGAGACACGCAACAAGTACGAACTGCGCACCCCGGACAACCAGCTGGTGGGCTTTGCCGCCGAGCAGGCCCGGGGGCTGCTCGCCCTGCTCGGCCGCATGGTGTTCGGCCACTGGCGCACCTTCGAGGTCCACGTCTTCGACGCGGGCCGCAACCTCCTCTTCCGCGCCGTCCACCCGTTCCGCTTCTTCTTCCAGCGGCTCGAGGTGACAAGCGCGGACGGACGCGCCCTCGGCGCGCTGCAGCAGCGCTTCTCCGTCCTCTCCAAGGAGTTCGACGTGGAGGATGCCTCCGGCGCGGTCGTCCTCCGCATGCGCTCCGGGCTCTTCCGCCCGTGGACGTTCCCCTTCCTGCGGGACGGCAACGAGGTGGCCCGCGTGGAGAAGAAGTGGAGCGGCCTGCTGCGCGAGGCCTTCACGGACGCGGACACCTTCCGCGTGGTGCTCGGCCAGACCTCCGGGGACGAGCGGGCCCTGCTCATCGCCGCGGCCGTGTTCGTGGACCTCCAGTACTTCGAGCAGAAGCCGGAGTAGCCGTCCTCAGGCGGGGGACACCCGCACCGTCGGCGCGTCCGGCGCCGCCGGTGCGCTGCCGGCCGGCTCCGCGGGCCTCAGCTGCGCCACGAACGCCGCCACCTCGTCCGGCCGCGTCGGTGCGCCTCCGAGCACGCGCCCGAGTGCCTCCCGCATCTCGGCCGCACTCGCGAAGCGCTCCTCGAGGCCACGGGCCAGCGCGCGCCGGAAGAAGGCATCCCACCCGGGGGACACGCGCCGGCGGCTGCTCGGGGGCGGGGCGTCCTCGTCCACGATGGCGCGCATGTTCGCGAGGTCCGAGCCGCGCTCGTACAGCATCTGCCCCGTGAGCAACTCCCAGAGGACCACTCCCGCTGCGAACACGTCCGAGCGCCCATCCAGCGGCTCGCCGCACGCCTGCTCCGGGCTCATGTAGGGGCTCTTGCCCATCACCGTCCCGGTGACGACCGCGCCGGACGCGCCCACCGCCCGAGCGATCCCGAAGTCGGTCACCTTGGCGCTCCCGGACCGCGTGAGCAGGACGTTCGGCGGGTTGAGATCCCGGTGCACCACGCCGAGCAGCTGCCCGTCCTCCCCGCGCGCCTCCGCGTGCGCGAAGGCCAGGCCCGCGAGGATGTCACGCCCCACCTGCACCACCACGCGTTCAGGCACCGGGACGCGCGCGGCCGCCGCGCGGTCCACCAGGTCGGACAGCGTCCCGCCGTCCATGTACTCCATGGCCAGGAAGTACGTGTCGTCCACGCGGCCGAAGTCCAGCACCTGCACGATGTTGGGGTGCAGCAGCCGCGCGCACAGCTCCGCCTCCGCGCGGAACGCCTCCACGAACCTCGGCTGCTGTGCCCACTGCGCCCCCACCCGCTTGAGCGCCACCGGCCGCGCGAAGCCTCCCTCCGGGCAGTAGAGCGCCCGGTACACCTCGCCCATCCCCCCTACCGCCACGCGCTCCCCCAGCCGGTACTTGCCGAACAGCTCCGCCGCGCGGCGCGACTTCTCCGCGTTCCCCACCGCGTGCCGAAGCCCGACCGTCACCAGGCTCCCCATGGCGCCGGTGAGCAGGAGCACTCCCGCGCGCGCGCCCAGCAGTCCCGCGCTGAACTCGGGCAGCCCCGCCGCCTCCGCCCCGAGCCCCGGCCTCACCCACCCGAAGCAGAGCGCCAGGTACTGCACCGCCCCGAGCCCCGCCACCGCCAGCGGCCCCCAGCGGCGCAGCCGCACGACCTGCAGCAGCACCACGGCGGCGTAGAACTGCGGCGCGGTGGGAACCGCCAGCGCGTACCGCGCGCCCATCAGCCGGGTGTCCAGCGCGAACACCAGCGTGACGAGTGACACCTCCACGAACGGCGCGAGCCGCGGGATGAGCCCGACTCCCTCCCTGCGCACCATGGCCAGGCGCACGGCCCAGAACCAGGCGGCCATCAGCCCCACCACGCACGAGACGACCAGCCCGAGCCGCCGGTCCACGAACACCACCAGCCCCAGCGCGAGCACGAGGCTCCCGAGGCTCAGCAGCAGCGCCCCCTCGGCCACGCGGCGCTCGAGGCGCGCCACTTCACGGGCGAGGTGCGGCTGCTGTCCGTTGAGCGACTTGTCCCTGGACATGGGCCGAGGACCTTATCACCCGCCCTGCGCGCCGGCGGGCGGAGGAACGGGCCGGGTGGCCTCTTCCCGCGCCGCGGGAACGAGCGAAGGGGGCGCGCCCGCGCCGTCCCCGGGTGGCAGCGCCGCGAGGAAACGGGACACCTCTTCCGGCCGAGGCAGCTCGCCGTCCAGCAGCGCGGTGAGTGCCCCCCGCATCTGCTCCGCGTCCTGGAAGCGCTCCCCGACGTCAGTGGCCACGGCCCGCGCGAAGAAGGCGTCCCAGCGGGCGTCCAGCCCGGGCCGGTACTGGGAAGGCGGCGGCACGTCCTCGTTCACGATGGCCAGCAGGTTCGCCGCGTCCGTGCCGCGCGCGTAGAGCCGGCGCCCCGCCACCAACTCCCACAGCATGATGCCCACCGCGAACAGGTCCGAGCGCCCGTCCTGGGGCTGCGCGCAGGCCTGCTCCGGGGACATGTAGGCGCTCTTCCCCACGACGGTGGCCGTCACCAGCTCCCCGCCCTCGCCCAGCGCGCGGGCAATTCCGAAGTCGGACACCTTGGCGTCCCCCGCGCGCGTGAGGAGCACGTTGGGCGGGCTCAGGTCCCGGTGCAGGACGCGCAGCAGCTTCCCGTCCGCGTCCCGCGCCGTGTCGTGCGCGTACGAGAGCGCCGCGAGGAGATCCCTCCCCACCTGCACCACCACGCGCTCGGGGACCCGCGCCCCGGACAGCCGCGCGCGGCGTTCCAGCTGCCCCAGCGTGCCCCCGTCCACGTACTCCATGGCGAGGAAGTAGGTGTCCTCGACCTTCCCGAAGTCCACCACCTGGACGATGTTGGGGTGCAGCAGCCGCGAGCACAGCTCGGCCTCCGAGCGGAAGGCCGAGACGAACCGCTCCTCCTGCGCCAGCCGCGCGTGGATCCGCTTCAACGCCACCGGCCGCGCGAACCCTCCTTCCGGGCAGTACAGCGCCCGGAACACCTCGCCCATCCCTCCCACCGCGATGCGCTCACCGAGCTGGTACTTGCCGAAGAGCTCGTCCGCGCGCCGCGCGCTCTCCGCCCGTCCCACGGCTCCCCGCAGTCCCGCGGTGACGAGTCCCACCACGCCGCCGGTCAGCACCACGATGGCGGCCCGCGTCACGACGAGCCACGGCGTGTGGGCCGCCGCCCCGGTTTCCACCGGCAGCTCGGGCGCCATGCCGAACGCGTACAGCGCGAGGTACTCGGCTGCCCCCAGGAGCGACACCTGCACCGGGAGCCAGGGGCGGAGGCGAATCAACTGCAGCGCCACGAAGACCGCGTAGAACTGCGGCACCGTGGGGACGTCCAGCGCGTAGGCCCCTCCCACCAGTTTCCAGTCCATGGCGAGCACCGCCGTGGGCAGGGAGATCTCCACGAAGGGAGACACCCGCGAGAGAACCTCCACGGACCTCCCGCTCCGGGCCGCGGACCGCGCCCACGCGAACCACCCGGACAGGACCACCACGAACGCCGACAGCCACAGCCCGAGCCCGCGCTGGACGAACGCCGCGACCCCGAGCGCCAGGAGCAGCGCCCCCGCGCACAGTGCGAGCGCCACCTCCGCCACGCGGAGCTCGAGCGCTGCAAGTTCACGCTGGAGGTAACCCTGCTTCACGCCCCGCGAGCCTATACGCTCGCGTCCATGAAACGCTCGTCGTTGCTGCCGTGGCTCCCGCTCCACGCGGTCCTGTGCCTGCTGTGGGGCGCCTGCAACCCGCTCTCGCTGGCAGCGGCCTTCCTGCTCGGCCCCAGCCACCCCACCGGGACCAACGTCACCGCCTGGTCTCCCGTCCCCTTCGTCCTCACCGGCGCCGCCGTCGCCGCCCTCTCGCAGGGACCGCTCGGCGCCGCGCTGTGGAGGCTCAACCGTGGGCACCTGTCCGCGGCGCGGGTCGCGGCCGGATTGCAGCTCGCGCAGCTCCCGTTCCTGCCCTTCCTGCTGCTCACCTCCATGGCGTTCTCGGGGCTGGAAGGGAACATCGTCGGGTTCTTCGTGGCGCCGGGTGCGCTCCTCTACCTCGGTCTCTCCGCGCCGGTCTCCATCGCCATCCTGGGGGCGTGGATCGTCGTCGCACGGCGGCGAGCGCAGCCACCCGCCGGCCCCCAGGCCTAGAACGGCGCCGGGCTCTCCACCGTCACGCGCTCGCCCGTGTGCGGGTGCGTGAAGGTGAGCCGCTCCGCGTGCAGCATCAGCCGGTCCCCGGGCAGGCCGTAGAGCCGGTCGCCGAGGATGGCCCGCCCGAGCCCTGCCGGGTGCGAGGCATGGACCCGGAGCTGGTGCGTGCGTCCCGTCCGGGGAAAGAAGGCCACGCGCGTCCGTCCCTCGCCGCGTGCAAGAACCTTCCACTCCGTGACGGCCTCCAGCCCCGCGACCGGGTCGTGCACCTGTCGTGGACGGTCGGCCGGATCTCCCCGCAGCGCGAGCGAGACGAGCCCTCCCTCTCCTTCCACGTCGCCTTCCACCCACGCCACGTACCGCTTCTCGACGGTGCGCGCCGCGAACTGCGCCTGCAGCACCGCGTGCGCGTCGGGTGTCAACCCCGCGAGCAGCACGCCCGAGGTGTCCAGGTCCAGCCGGTGCACCAGCAGCGGACCTCGCGCCGAGGGGTACCTCTCCCGCAGCCGGACCAGGACGGAGTCGTAGAGCCCTTCTTCGCGCCCCGGCACGGACAACAGCCCCGCGGGCTTGTCCACCACCACCACCCACGCGTCCTCGTGGAGGACGGCGAGGCCTGGCTTTTCGAAGGGCGTGGGCCGGAAGACGGGGGCGTGTGCCACCTCGAGCCCCGCGAGCAGGTGCGGGAGCAGCGGCGCGCACTTGTCCTTGCACGAGGGATAGAAGACCCCCTCTCGCCGTCCCCCCGTGGACGGCGGGACGCCCCACCAGAACTCGGCGAGCGCCACCGGGCGCAGCCCCGCGCGGTGGGCCCACCCGAGCAACTTCGGCGCGGCACACTCTCCCGCCCCGGTTACCGGCTCGCCGGAGGGAAAGAGCGAGCGGAGCGGCACCGGCGCGACACCGGCGCCCGGCACCTCGTAGAGATCGTGGAGTGCGCGCATCAACCGGCGGCAGAAGATCCGGCGCAGCCGCCCCAGCGCCTCGACGCGCCGCTCCCCGCGCCGGAGCTTCCGCTCGGGCTCCAGGCGCTCCAGCGCGCACGCGGCCTCGAACCTGCGCCGCTCCGCCTGGTCCGCGCGGCTCTGCTGCCCGAGCGCGTGCAGGCCTGCTTCGTCCAGCCCGCCCGCGGCACGCTGGGAATGGCGGGCTGCCCTGTTCGCGGCGTGCCGGGCGCGCATCGCCTCGCCGGCCTGCTGCTGCCGTGCGAGCAGGGACGCCAGGTCCTCCCGCGCCCGGAGCAGCACGGGCGCCCCGCGCGCCTCCTCGGCACGCCGCAACAGCGCCTTCACCGCCGCCTCGCCCGGCACCTCGATGCGCGCGCGCGCCTGCAGGTCGAACAGCGGCGGGACGAACCCGGGCTGTGCCCACGCCCCGTCCAACATCCCGGAGAAGCCTCGCAGCGACGCGAGCGAGCCGTCCGGCCGCTGCACGACGAGCACCCCCAGCATCTTCCCCGGCCCCTCCGTTCGGAGCCTCGTGGCCCAGGCAGGGGGCGCGAGTCGCAGCTCCTCCATCCACGCCTCCGCCACCTGCCGCGCGAGCGGGTGCGGGCCGCGCTCATCGGCGGGGTCCGGAAACGCGGCAGGCGTCTCGGAGGCCCGGTGCTCAAGAGGATGAAGGGTGACGTCCACGGCGAGACCGTTGTGCACTGTAGGACGAGGCGGCGCCGGACCCCAACCCACGCGGTTCCCGGCCCCGCTGCGGCGGGCGAGGCGCGCCCCCGGCTCTCCGCCCGCCGCTCGGGTACGAGCCGCTGTCCGCCCCGTGATCCGCCACCCGCGCAACGGGCACGGGTGCTCCACCGCGCCGCGCACGCGCCCATGGCTCACCCCGTCCCCCGCTCGCTCCCGCCGTCCGGTCGAGGGCGCACTCTCGACCGCGCCTCCATGCACACGCGCAGGACGCCAACGGTCCTCTTCTGCCCGCGCACCTCCGGCTTGACTCCTCGCCGCGCGACGGACGAGACACCGCCCCCATGAGCGCGCGCGTGCGTGACATCGAGCGGCTCCGCGGCGCAGCGGTTGCCATGGTGCTCGTCCACCACCTCGCGCGGTTCGTGCCGCTTCCCGGCGCACCCTTTCTCGCGGCGGGGGGGTGGAGCGGCGTGGATCTCTTCTTCGTGCTCTCCGGCTGCGTGGTGGGCCGCTCGCTCCTGCAGTCGCTGCCCGCGGGCGGCACGCTGCGCGGGCGCCTGCGCGAGGGCGCTCCGAAGTTGTGGGACTTCATCCGCCGCCGCGCGTTCCGCCTCTGGCCGCTCGCGTGGCTCACGGCGCTGCTCGCCACCCTCCTCGCCGCGGCGCTCGGAGGCGAGTTCGGCACGCCGGCCGAGGTGCTCCGCGAGGGGCTCGCCGTCCTCACCTGCAGCTACAACTTCTTCGCGCTCGGACACGACGGCGAGCGCCTCGCCTGGTTCTGGAGCCTCGGCGTGGAGGAGCAGTTCTACGCCCTGCTCCCGCTGCTGCTGCTCGCGGTGGGAAGCCGGCGCGGGAGAACCGCCCTCGCCGCCCTGGGGGTGGCGCTGCCCATGGCCTGGCGACCGTGGGAGGTGCCCGCCGCGGCCCAGGCGTTCGAGCAGTGGCGGTACCCGCCCTGGGCCCGCGCGGATGCGCTGTTCGCGGGCGTGCTGCTCGCGTGCCTCGTCCACGCACGCGGGGCGCCGCGCCCTCTCCCGCGGCCCGTCGCCGCCGCCGCGAGCTGGGCTGGCTGCGCGCTCGTCTTCGCGCTGCCCGCGCTCGCGCCGTTTCCCTGGATGCTCGGCGCCGGAGCCACGGTGCTCACGCTGCTCGGGGCGGGGCTGGTGTGGCTCTCGCTGCCAGACCGGGGCGGCGTGCTGCTCGGGGCAGGCCCGCTGCTCGAGTGGCTCGGGGCGCGCTCGTACGCGCTGTACCTCCTCCACCCGCTCGCACTCCGGCTTGCCCTGCGCCTGGACGGCCACCCGCTCATCGCGGTGATGGCCTTCGCCGCCCTGTCCCTTGCCACCGCGGAGGCAGCCCACCGCTGGGTGGAGCGCCCGTTGCGCGCCCGGGGGGTCGCCTCCCCTCTGGGCGGCGCCCGCGCGGCTTGATAGAGGGGCGCGCCATGGGACGCATTTTCGAGACGCGCAAGGCCACCATGTTCGCGCGGTGGAACAAGATGGCGAAGCTGTTCACGCGCATCAGCAAGGACATCGCCATCGCGGTGAAGTCCGGCGGCGCCAACCCGGAGAGCAACCCCGCCCTTCGCCGCGCGCTGCAGAACGCCCGCGCGGGCAACATGCCCAAGGACAAGGTGGAGTCCGCCATCAAGCGCGCCTCGGGCCAGGGCGGCGAGAGCTACGAGGTGGTGCTCTACGAGGGCTACGCCCCGCACGGCATTGCGCTCGTGGTGGAGACGGCCACCGACAACCTCGTCCGCACCGTGGCCAACGTCCGCGCCGCCTTCAACAAGCACAACGGCAACCTCGGCACCACCGGCAGCGTGGGCTTCCTCTTCCAGCGGATGGGCGTGTTCCGCTTGAACGCCGAGGGGCTGGACCTGGAGTCGCTCGAGCTCGAGCTCATCGACCACGGCCTCCAGGAGCTGGGCGAGGGCACCGGCGAGAAGGGCGAGAAGCAGGTCATCATCCGCTGCGCCTTCAACGACTTCGGGCAGCTGCAGGCAGCCATCGAGGCGCGGGGGCTGACCCCCGTGTCCGCGGACTCCGAGTACATCGCTGCCAACCTCGTCGAGCTGCCCGAGGAGAAGGCCACCGAGGTGCTCGCCCTGGTGGACGCGCTCGAGCAGGACGACGACGTGCAGCGCGTCTTCCACAACCTCGCCTGACGCGCCGCACGTCCCCCGCGGGCGCGCTCAGGCGTGCTGCACCGGCTCGGACTGCTCCCAGGCGCGGTTGTGCAGCGCGTCCCGGATGTAGGCCAGGTGCCGCTGCTCGTCCCCGTAGTTGTGGGCGATCACCTGGCGCAGGTCGTCCGGCCAGGCCTCCTCCAGCGCCTCCTTGTACGAGCGGTTGGTGAGCTGCTCGTTGCCCTGCATGGCGCGCAGCGCTGCCTCGTCGCCCACCATGGAGGTGAGCGCCGTGAAGCCCTTGAGGAAGAAGCCCTTCACGTCCGCCCGGGTGCGCGGCTTGCCCCCGAAGCGCGTCACGTAGGCCGAGAGTTCGCGGATGTGGCGCTCGTGATCTTTCTGGAACTCACCGAGCCGCTGCTTGATGTCGACGTGCTTCACCCGCTCGATGGCCGCCCCGTACGCGTTCACCGCGTCGATGTCGACCGCGATGAGATCATTCAGCCGCGCCACCCACTTCGCCGTGTCCTGCTCCGCCATGTTCGCCCTCCCCGGTTTGAAGTCCGGCAATGACGGTG
>JBDLRJ010000441.1:0-24971 GCA_039800145.1 Pseudomonadota bacterium
GCACCAGCGAGGTGATGAAGGAGATCATCTCCAAGCTGTCCGGCTTCTGAGGCTTCAGGGCGTGGCGCCGGCGTCCCCCGGCGTCCCCGCGTCCGGCCGCTTCGACGGGCCCAGCGTCCACGCGCGCGCCCCGCGTCCCAGCTGCGCGAGCCGGGTGCGGTGTGGGGCGGCGTTCGCGAGCAGCGTCACGTTGAAGAAGATGAGATCGGTTGCCTGCGTGCTCTCCACGAGCGCGTCCAGGCTGCCGGAGAAGTACCGGTAGTCCACCACCGTCACCTGCTCGAAGTGCGGCAGCAGCAGCGGGGCGAACGGGTTGCCGTACGAGTTCTTCACCAGGATGGCGCGGCGGCCGTTGTTCACCTCGGTGCGCGCCACCATCACCGGCGCGTCGCCGCCGAGGAACACGAGGTAACCCCGCTGGCGGGGCTCCACGAAGCGCATGGGGACGCCGGGGCCACTGCCGTCCGGGGCGGCAAAGCGAAGGGCGGTGTACTGGACGGGGGGCTCGTAGTGATCCACCACGTCCGGTGCCGCGCGCAGCGCGGTGTCCTGGGTGAAGGCCGCGAGCGAGCCCACGAAGCCTCCCCGCTGGCCGTGCTTGAAGGCGGAGAGCGGCAGCGGGGAGAGGCCGGCGGTGCTGCAGAAGGACTCGTAGGCGCGGAAGGCCCCGAGGCCGTTCCAGTGGTGATCCGTCCGCAGGTAGAGCGGCTCTTCCTGCGCGTGCGCGGCGAGGGCCGGGAAGACGTCCGGGCTGAGCACGTCCGGGCGCAACGCCCCGGCGAGCGCCAGCAGGTTCTCGTGCTCGGAGGTGCCCCGGCGCGCCTCGCCCGGCGGGAGGTGGAAGGAGACGGCCGTGGGCACCACCACCGAGTGGACGCGGACGCGGCCCGCGAGCCGCTCGGCGTAGGCGTTGATCACGCGCGCGTAGGCCACGGCCGACTGGCGGCCTGCACCGAAGAGCTGCATGGCGCGGTTGCCGTGGACCAGGATCCCATTGCTGAGCGTGGCCTTTCCCTCGGCCGGGCGCGGGGAGGGACGCGGCGGCGCGGGGCGCACCGCGGTGGCGACGCCTGCATCCGGCGAGACGCCTGCATCCGGGGGCACCACGCCTGTTGCCGCGAGCGTCACGGGGAGCAGCTCACCGTCCGATCCTGCGTGGAACGCCGCGGGTTGGATCTCCGTGGCGTGGATCTCCGTGGACGAGAACAGGGGGCCCGCGTCGGGCAGCGGCTCCTCCGCCTCCTCCGGCTCTCCGCCGTCCAGCGGGGCCCAGTCCTCGAGCCGCTCAATCCAGCCCTCGTCCAGCGAGCGGACCTCCACCACGCGGGGGGTGTCGTCCCGAACGCCGCGGTGCTCCTTCATCCAGAACGCCGCCCCCACGAACTGCTCCCGGGCCGGGAAGTGATCCGACACGTAGAGATCGATCTCCCGCGCGCACGTCCCGTCGAACCAGCGCTCCGCCCCGTCACAGCGGGGGGGAGACGCGAGGGGACGGTTCTCCACCGACGAGAAGCGGCCAGCCTCCGGCGAGACACAGAACGCCACGCCGAACCCCGTGAGCAGGCCGGGAATCCACAGGAGTCTGAGCAGGGGCAGCGGACGCATGGCTCAGAAGCGGAAATAGAGGAAGGGGTTGTAGCTGCGGCCCACCAGCAGCGCGGTGGAGGCGAGCAGCGCCGCGGCCTGTGCGGGCAGGGTCGAGGCGCTCGCCAGCGTGCGGATCCAACTTTCCTTGCGGCCGTCCACCCATGCCTCCACCCGCGCGCGGAGGGGCGTGCAGAGGACGACCGCGAGGACGAGCCAGGCCGCGTTCGCGCGGACCAGCGCGGCGAGCCCCTCGGAAGTGGCGCCCGGCGCGGGGCTGCCCGCGAGCACCGAGAGGAACGGGCCCAGCTTCGAGAGATCCGTGAAGTAGAAGAGCGCCCACCCCACCATCACCAGCGGCAGCACGTACAGGTGGCCCAGCGGCGCGGGCCAACGGCGCGGGTCCACCCCCGACAGCCGCTCGAGGGACACGAAGAAGCCGTGGAACAGTCCCCACAGGACGAAGTTCCACGAGGCGCCGTGCCACAGCCCCGTGAGGAACCACACGATCATCAGGTTGCGCAGCGCGTGGCTCCGGCGCCCACCGAGCGGGAGGTAGACGTAGTCCCGGAAGAAGGTCCCGAGCGACATGTGCCAGCGCCGCCAGAAGTCCCCCATGGAGCGCGCCACGTAGGGGTGATCGAAGTTCTCCAGGTAGTGGAACCCGGTCATCAACCCGAGCCCGATGGCCATGTCCGAGTAGCCGGAGAAGTCGAAGTAGATCTGCAGCGTGTACATGGCGAGCCCGAACCAGCCCTCCGCGGTGGACAGCCCGTCCAGCGGCGATTCCAGGTACCGGGCCACGAACTCGCCGGCCACGTTGGCGATGCAGACCTTCTTGAAGAGGCCGATGCAGAGCCGGTTCACCCCGCGGATGAACTCGTCCGCCACGAAGGTGCGCTCGCGGAGATCCTTCGCCACGTCCACGTACCGGACGATGGGGCCCGCCACCAGCTGGTGGAACAGGCTCACGAACAGCAGCAGCCGGGTGAAGCTGCGCTCGGCCGGCACCTCCCCGCGGTACACGTCCACCACGTAGGACAGCGTCTGGAACGTGTAGAACGAGATGCCCACCGGGAGCTCCGGGGAGGGCACGTGCAGGTGCAGGCCGAGCAGGCCGTTCACGGTCTCCACCACCAGTCCGCTGTACTTGAACACCCCCAGCAGCCCGAGGTTGGTGGTGAGGGACACCCCGAGCGCCACCTTCGCGAGCCGCGTCCCCCGGTGCTGCTCGATGAAGAGCGCCAGGCGTTGATCCAGCGCGCAGGTGGCGAGCAGCAAGATGATCCAACGCGGCTCGCCCCACGCGTAGAACAGCAGCGAGAAGGCGAGCAGCACCGCGTTGCGGTACCCCACGTCCGGCCGCGCGTAGTACGCGACGAACTGCAGCGGCAGGAACAGGAACAGGAAGACCAGGCTCGCGAAGACCACTGCTGCTCCGGGGTGACGGCCGGCCGACGGGCAGGCCGCAGGGCGCGCAGGATACTGGACGGCCTCCCAGGGGCTGGAAAGAAAGAGCGTGCAGCCGGCGAGGGATGCACTGCAGGATGGGGCGGCAGTTCGCGGCTTTCCCCATGCGCCCGGTCCTCGCCTCCCTGCTCGCCCTCCTGCTCTCCGGGTGGTTCCACCCGCCGCCCGCGCGCGCCCAGGAGCTGGAGGCCATGCCCCCGGAGGTGGACGGGGAGGTGGATGACGAGGAGGGGCTCGACGAAGCAGACACCGACGAGGCGGGGGCCACGCCTGCGGTCGCTGCCCCCGAGCTCCCGGAGCCCACCGGCGTGGCCCGTTTCCTGGAGGCGTCCGAGGTCCTCCGGGTCCGGCTGGCGGCCTTGACCCGGGCCCCGCCGGAGGGACGTCCCTGGCGCGTGGCGCAGCTGGGGGACTCGCACACCGAGTGGGGGATCTTCACCGGGGCCTTCCGGCAGGCGCTCGCCGAGGGGGGCGTGGTCTCCCCCGGCTTCGTGCCCCCGTGGGAGCGCGGCGTACACCCGGCGAAGATCCTCTTCTCACGCGCGTGGAAACGCTCCACCTGGCGCACGCACGTGAAGGGCGGGGTGGATGGACCGTCCGGGACGTCCGCCCTCGCGTCCGCGCGCGGGGCCCGCGCCACGCTCGAGCTGCCCCCGGGGCTGCCGGAGGGAACGCGACTCACCGCCTGGTGGGATGCCGCGGGCGGGGGGGAGTTCAGCTTGAGCGTGAACGGGCAGGGGCTGCCGCAGCTCGAGGTGATGCAGTCCGGCGGCGCGCTCGCCCAGCGCGCCTTCAGCCTCCCCGCAGGGACCCGGCAGGTGGTGCTCGAGGTGACGGAGGCCTCCGCGGCCCGGCCCTTCCGCTTCTGCGGCTTCACCGTGGACCGGCCGGATGCCCGCCTGCAGTTCGACGGGCTCGGGTTGGGCGGCTCGGTCCACCTGCACCCGCTTCACCAGCAGCGGGGGGGGCTCGAGACCTTCCTCGCCCAGCGCGAGCCGGACCTCGTGGTCATCTGGTACGGCACCAACTCCGCCCCCGAGCGCGGACTGTCCCCCGCGGCGTTCGAGAAGCAGTACGACCGGCTCGTCCAGCTGGTGAAGGGGGCGGCTCCCGGCGCCGCGGTGCTGGCGCTGGGGCTGCCGGATCTCGCCATGCGCTCCCGAGCGTGTGCCCCGTCGAAGAAGCCGCCGAAGGGGCAGGGGACCGGCAAGTCCGCCGGGCCGAGGCGCCGCGGGGCACCCGGTCCCTCTCCGTGGCACGCGGGCGCGCAGTCGCACCTCGCCTCCGGGAGGAAGCCCACCGCGGCCCAGCTCCGGCAGCAGGCGCTGCTCCGGCGCCAGCGCAGCAGGCCGAAGCGCCGCCGCACCCCGCGCCGGCGCCTCCCGCCCGTGGTGTGCAGCCCCACGCCGGGAGCGGCACCGGTCTCTCCTGCGCTTGGGGATGCGTGTTTCCCGAGCACGCTGCCGACGGTGGGGCTGCTGCGGGACGCGGAACGCGCCGTGGCACGCTCGCAGGGGGCCGCCTTCTTCGATCTCTATGCCTACATGGGCGGCGAGGGCGGGATGGTGCGGTGGTACTGCCAGCGGCCCTCGCTCGCGCTGTCCGACTTCATCCACCTCTCCGCCGCGGGCTACCGCCACGCGGCCGAGGTGTTGGTGGAGGCCCTGCGCACCTCCGCGCCGCCGCCGTCCGCTCGCACCGAGTGAGGCTCAGGGCTTCTTGAAGAGCGCCTCGGCCGCGGACAGCAGCGTCGCCTTGTCCGCACCACCCCGCCGGGTGCCATCACCGATTTGGAAGAATTCGCAGAAGTTTCCGCCTTCCCGGTCGTCAGGCACTTCTGCAAAGGGTTCCTTGCATGACCGAGCCACGCCCTCGTCGTAGTGACGGCAGCACAGGCAGCTGTGCAGCTCCGCCTCGCAGTGGGGGCAGGTGTCCCTCCGTCCTACCTGGTTGCCCACGACGGGGACGTCCTTTCCACAGTTTCCACACCCGGCCATGCGGGAGGGTATACACCCGCTCCTGCGTGAACGCCGTTTCCCAGAGGAGGTTGCACCCGTGAAGACGCCCGTCCTGCTGCTCGCCCTCTCCGCCGCCCCCGCGCTCGCCGAGCCACTCGAGCTGTCGCTCGAGGACTTCAAGATGTTCCGCCAGTACCAGGCCGCCATGGAGGACGCGCGCGTGCAGAAGCTGGCGCCGGACAAGCGCATGGCGGCCATCGCGAAGAACGCGAAGTTCAAGCTGCCCGCGCTGGAAGAGGCGGTGCGCAAGGGGGAGGCGGCAGGGGACATTGGCGCCAAGTGCATCTCCCAGCTCAAGACCGCGCTGACGCTCACCTCGGTGGGCTCCGCGATGCACAAGGTGGACGTGGACGCCAGGGCGGAGCACGCCGTGGCGTACCTCGCGTGGACCAACGAGGACCCGGCCCTGCTGGAGGAGGAGGCGGCCACCGCGGCGGCCCAGGCGCGCGCCTGCGGCGTGCTCTCGAGCGTGCAGCTGTGGGCCACGCCGAAGGGCAACACCACCCAGCGCATCTTCCAGGCGCTGATCTCCGCGTCCGCCGCGGCGAAGATCCAGCCCGAGAAGATCAAGGACTTCGCGGACACGCGGTACATCAAGCTCTTCGAGAAGGTGAAGAACGCCGCCAACGGGGACGACCTCTCCCAGCCGTCTCCCTGAGGACGGGCCCATGGCGAAGAAGGGCTACACGCCGAAGGATCACTTCTTCAAGCAGGCGAAGAGCCAGGGGCTGCGCGCCCGCAGCGCCTTCAAGATCGACGAGATCGCGAAGCGGCTCGGGCTGCTCAAGAAGGGGGCGCGCGTGCTGGACATGGGCGCCGCCCCCGGCGGCTTCCTCCAGGTGATCGCGGACGCGGTGGGCCCCACGGGGCTCGTCGTGGGGGTGGACCTCGCAGCCATCCGCCCCTTCACCCAGCCGTGGGTGCGCACCGCCGTGTTGGACGTCCTTGCAGAGGACTTCGACCGGGCCTTGCTCGCCCTCTACGAGGGCCCCTTCGACGTGGTGGTGTCCGATCTCGCGCCGAAGACGACGGGCATCCGCACCACGGACGAGGCGCGCAGCCAGCGGCTGGCGCACAAGGCGCTGGACGTGGCGCTCGCCCGCGGCGTCCCCGGCAGCCACTTCGTGGCCAAGCTCTTCATGGGCGGGGACTTCGAGGCATTCCGCGATGCGGTGAAGGCTGCCTACGGCGAGGTGAAGCTCATCCGCCCCGAGGCCACGCGCGGCGGGAGCATGGAGATCTACGTGGCCGGCCTGGGCCGCCGCCGCTGACGCCCGCCCACCCGCACCACCGAGCACGCATCACGCAGTCCGGAGGGAAGTCCCATGCGCGCCGTCTCCCCCGTCGTCCTGTTGGTGCTTGTCATGAGCGTCTCGGAAGCCGCCCCCCTCCCGTCGACGGGCCTTCCCGCGGTGGACACGCTCGTCGCGGACGGACGTCACCGGGAGGCGCTCGAGAAGCTGCTGCCGAAGGTGGCGCGCGCGAAGAACGACGACGAGCGCGGGCGCCGGCTCGTCGCGGTGGCGAACCTCAAGGCGGCGTCCGGCGAGGTCGAGGGTGCAGTCACCTGGCTCCGCGCCCAGCCGTGGCCCGCGGAGGCCCAGCCCCGTGCCGGTGTGGCGCTCACCTACGCGCACCTGCTGAGGCAATACCTCCAGTTCTTCCGGCACGAGATCAGCGGGAGGGACGCCGTGGAGGGCGCGCTCCCGGACGACCTGAAGCTGTGGAGCGAGGCGCAGCTCGAGGCGGAGACCTGGCGGGCGCTCTCCGAGGCGTGGGCGCGGCGCGCGCAGCTCGGAGACGCACCGGTCACCGCGGCGCCCTGGCTCGAGCCCAACACCCTGCCCGCGTCCGTCCGCGGCCGCCTCCGGGATGCGCTGAGCTTCCTCGTCGCAGACTTCCTCCAGGACACCTCGCTGTGGGCGCCGGGACAGGAGGAGGACGTCGCCGCGTTGCCGCTGGATGCCTGGGCCGCGGGGAAGGGCTTCACGTGGAGTGGATCGCTCGAGCGTGGCGCCGCGCACCCCCTGGCGGAGGCCAACGGCGTGCTGGCGGATCTCGAGGCCTGGCACCTCGGCAAGGGCCGTGCGGAGGGGGCGCTCGAGGCCTCCCGCTCGCGGCACCTGCTCCTCCACGCGCGCGCGCGCGCAGAGCTCCGTCCGGCCATCCGCGCATCGCTCGAGGCGCGCATGGCGGGGGAGGAGACACCGTGGGCGTCCATGGCGCACGACGCCGTGGCCGGCTTCCTCGAGGAGGAGGGGAACCTCGAGGCGGCATGGAAGCGTGCCGCCGAGTGCAGGAAGACCTGGCCGAGCGCACCGGGTGGCAAGGCCTGCGCAGCGCGCGCGGAGCGGCTCGGCAGCCCCACGCTGGCCCTCACCGCGATGTCGGCGGACGTCCTGGGCAGACGCTCCCTCCGCGCCGAGTACCGCAACGCCCACGCCATCCACTTCCGCGCATGGCGCGTCCCGGACGACCTGGCCCTGGCCTGGGTGCTCGCGGATACCGGGGACTCGGTCAGCCAGCAGGCCCGGATCGCGAAGGCGGCGCCCGCGGCCGAGTGGTCCGTGGAGGTGAAGGATCCCGGTGACCGGCAGGCGCACCAGGTGCTCGTCGCCCCGCCCATGAAGGCAGCGGGGACGTGGCTGGTCCACGCGAGCCCCAGCGCCGACTTTGCCCCGAGGCACCAGGTCCAGGGACTCACGTTGGATCTCTGTCCGTGGAGCCTCGTCCCCGAGCCCTCGACGGGACACGGACTCCGCGCGTGGGCGCTGGATGGGGAGGGGAAGGGCGTGGCCGGCGTCTCGGTGGAGGCGTGGCAGAAGGACTGGCGCAACCCGGCAGTCCTCCTCGGGACGGTGCTCACGGGCGCGGACGGGCTGGCGCAGTTCCCGCGGGACGTGAACCCGGCCCACGGATCGATCCTGTTCGTTGCCCGGCGCGGCACGGAGTGGCTCGCGACGGGCCGGCAGTGGGCGGGCCGCCACGTGGAGGAGGAACGCCGACGGACGCAGGTGCTCGTCTCCACCGACCGCGCCGTCTACCGGCCCGGCCAGGTGCTCCGCTGGAAGGCGGTGCTGTTCGAAGGCGCGCGCGACCGGTGGAAGGCGAAGCCTGGCCAGCGCGTGGTGCTCCGGTTGCTGGACGCCCAGGGCAACGAGATCAGCCAGGTGGACGGGACGAGCAACGAGTGGGGCTCGCTGTCCGGCTCCGTCCCACTCCCCGTGGGGCGGTTGCTCGGGGACTGGTCCTTGAGCGCCGAGCTCGGAGGCGGGGTGATCTTCAAGGTCGAGGAGTACAAGCGACCGACGTTCGAGGTCTCCGTGGACGCGCCCGCCGGTGAACCTGCGCTGGGACGCGAGGTGCAGCTCTCCTTCGGGGGCAAGTACCTCTTCGGGCTCCCGGTGACGTCCGGCCGGTACCGGTGGAAGGTGGTGCGCGAGCCTCGCTACCCGCGCTGGTGGTGGGACTGGGCGCCGCGCGCCAAGCCGGAGCTCATCGCCTCCGGCAGCGGGGCGGTGGATCCAGCGCTCAAGGAAGGAAAGGCCGGGATCCGCTTCACGCCCGCGGTGCCGCCCGGTGCACAGCCCGGCGTCACGTGGAGCTACACCGTCTCGGTGGACGTCACGGACGAGGGCGGTGAGACGCGCAGCGGGAGCCGGACTCTCCTGTTGGGGCTCGACCCCGTGGCGGTCGACTTCGAGCTTCCCGCTTCGCTCGGCGTGGAGGGAAAGCCCCTGGGCGCAGTGCGCGCTCGTCGGAGCACCCTGGGCGGTGAGCCTCGGGCAGGCGAGGGTCGTTGGGGCCTCGTGAAGCTGGTGTCTCCCAGCGGAGGACCGCGGCTGCCGGACCAGCTGCCGGCTTCCGCGCCGGGCCCGTTCACGAAGCCCGCGCAGGACGACCGGGCGCGCCCCCGGTGGTCCAGCTACCCCGAGGACTGGACGCTGCAGCTCGCCGATTGGACCGAGGGCGAGCGCGTGGCCGGGGGCACGCTGACGCACGGCGCCGACGGGTGGGCCGAGCTGTCGCTCCCCGCGCTCGAGGGCGGCGTCTACCGCCTGGTGTACCTCGGCAGCGGAGGCGGGGACGCGGTGCTCGCGCGGCGTGACTTCCCGGTCGTGGCCGCGGGGAAGCAGGCCCCCGTGGCGCTGTGGATGCAGCCCGAGCGCGGGGTCGTGGACGTGGGCGAGCAGGCCCGGCTTGCACTCGGGGCCGGCTGGGGGGATCTCCCGGTGCACCTGGAGATCCACCGCAGGGACGGCGTGGAGCGGCAGACGGTGACGGGGAAACAGGGCCTGTGGACGCTGCCCATCACGGACCAGGACCGCGGGGGTGTCCGGGTGCTCGCCTGGGCCGTGCGGGATTCGCAGTGGCTCTCCGCTTCCTGTGTCCTCGCCGTCCCGTGGACGGACAAGCAGCTCAAGGTGACGCTCGAGACCTTCCGCGACACGCTCGAGCCCGGACAGGGGGAGACCTGGACGGTGCGCGTCACCGGCCCCGGCAAGTCCGCGGCAGCGGCGCAGGCGGAGCTGCTCGCCCTCATGTATGACCGGTCGTTGGACGTCTTTGCGCCGCACGCACCGCTCGGCGCCCTGTCCATCTGGCCAGGCCTGCCCTGGCGCCAGCCGGTGCCGAGCCCCTTCCACCGGGAGGACGGACAGCAGCTCGCGTGGGCCCGTGAGAAGGGCACGGACGTCCCGCACTTCTCAGGGGACGCGCTCCGAACGCTGCCCGTGGACGTGTGGGGTGGGCGCGGCGGTGGGGTCTATTCCATGCGGCGAATCGGCATGGTGGGGGCTGGGGCGCCCATGGCCGCTGGAGCGCCGGCCGCGGAGGGCGAGCCTCCGCCTCCTCCGCCCGCGCCTGCCGCGGCGAAGGGTGAGGGTGGCCCCGCGGGAGGTGGTGGCGCGAAGCCCCCGGCGCCCCCCGTTCCGCTGCGGGAGAACTTCTCCGAGACGGCGTTCTTCCTGCCGCACGTGGTGACGGATGGCGCAGGCCGCGCCACGCTCTCGTTCCAGGTCCCCGAGTCGGTGACGGGTTGGCGGCTGCTGGTGGGCGCGCTGGACAAGGAGGCGCGGAGCGGCGTGCTGGACGCGGAGGCGCGCACCGTGAAGCGGCTGATGGTCCGCCCCTATCTCCCGCGCTTCCTCCGGGAAGGGGACGAGGTGGAGCTCCGGTTCGCGGTGCAGAACAACTCGGACAAGCCGCTCGCGGGGGAGTTCCAGCTGCAGCTCGAGGAGTCGGGCACCCAGGCGGACGCCGCGGCGCGCTTCGGCCTGCAGGCGCCGACCGAGCGGGTGTCGCTCGCGGCCGGTGCCTCCACCACCCTCCGCCGCCGGATCAAGGTGCCCGCGGGCGAGGGGGCGCTGCGCGTGAAGGCGAGCGTGCGCGCAGGCGGTATGTCCGACGGAGAGCTGCGCGAGCTCCCGTTGCTCCCTTCGCGGGTGCGGCTCGTGCAATCCCGGACGGCGGTGCTGAACGGGAAGGGGGAGCGCACGCTGCAGTTCCGCGAGCTCGGCGCCGGTGCAGACCGCACCCGCGTGAGCGAGCAGCTCGCGGTGACGGTGGACGGACAGCTCTTCCAGGCGGTGCTCGAGGCGGTGCCGTATCTGGTGGAGTACCCGTACGAGTGCACCGAGCAGACGCTCAACCGCTTCGTGTCCACGTCCATCCTCGCGGGCACCTTCGAGCGGTACCCGGCGGTGGCTGCCTGGGCAAGGGAGGCCGCGGCGAAGCGCGGTGACAAGCCGGTGGAGGCCTTCGACGGGCAGGATGCCAACCGGCTCATGCGCTTCGAGGAATCTCCGTGGCTGCGTGAGTCGAAGGGAGGCGAGGCGCCGCCGGAACTCCGGCTGAAGCGCGTGCTGGATCCGGCGGTGGCCACGGCGGACCGGCTGCAGGCGCTCGAGAAGCTCCGCGCCGCCCAGGCCTCCGAGGGGGGCTTCCCGTGGTTCGCCGGTGGCGAGCCCTCGGTGTTCCTGACCACCTACATCCTCCAGGGCTTCGCGCGGGCCGAGGAGGCGGGGGCAGGCGCGCCGGCCGACCTGGTGGAGCGCGGGTGGCGTTGGCTCGGCGGACGGCTGGAGCACCCGGAGCGGGACGGCGCGGACGACGTCTTCCTCAACTACGTGGCGAGCGGCGTTGCCGGCGTGGAGAACTTCCACGCGCTCTTCGCGCGCGAGAAGCAGCTCGAGCGGGCGATGAAGCACTACAGGCAGTGGAAGGCCTTTCCGGCGCGGGTGAAGGCGCTGCTGGCGCTGACCCTGCACCGGCTGGGGAAGAAGGCGGAGGGCCGCCGGGTACTCGCGGCGGTTATGGACGGCGCGAAGATGGACGCCACGCTCGGGACCTACTGGGCGGCGGAGGACCGCAGCTGGATGTGGTTCAACGACACCACCGAGACGCACGCCACCGCCCTGCGCGTGCTGCTCGAGATGGAGCCCGAGGACAAGCGGCTGCCGGGGCTCGCCCAGTGGCTGTTGCTCGACAAGAAGCTGGGCCACTGGAAGAGCACGCGCGCCACGGCGGAGGCGGTGGATGCGCTCTCGCGCTACCTGGCCGTGAAGGGAGAGCTCGGGCAGGACCAGGCCGTCTCGGTGAAGGTGGGAGGCACCGCGCGCCGCTTCGAGTTCAAGGCGAGCAGCGGGGACCGGCGCCAGCAGTGGGTGCTGCCGGGCAGCGAGCTGACGCCGGCCTCGGGCACCGTGAAGGTGGAGAACCTCGCGCCCGGCGTGGCCGTGGCCACCGCCACCTGGCGCTTCACGACGGACGTTTCACCTGCTGCCGGGGACGGAGATCTCCTCGCGGTCTCCCGCCGCTACTTCCGGCGCGAGCTGCGCGGGAAGCAGGAGGTGCTGGTGCCGCTCGGCCAGGGTGACCTGCTCTCGGTGGGGGACGAGGTGGAGGAGCACCTGTCCCTCCGCGCGAAGCACGCGGCGGAGTACGTGCACCTGCGCGCGCCGCGCGGGGCGGGCTTCGAACCCGGCGTACAGACCTCCGGGTGGCGGTGGCAGACGGGGCTTGGCTACTACGAGGAGGTCCGCGACAGCGCAGAGAACCTGTTCTTCGAGCGACTCCCGGCCGGCGAGTACACGCTCAAGCTGAAGCTGCGCGTGGCCGCGTCCGGCACCTTCCGGGTGGGACCTGCGACCCTGCAGTCGCTGTACGCGCCGGAGTTCACCGCCTACTCGGCGGGGGCGGCACTCGGCGTGAGGTGACGGCGGCCCGTGGCGGCGCGCCTCAGGCGAGCTTCAGGCGTGCCGCCTTCAGCTTCCCCACCTGGACGAGGTACTCGCCCGCGGCGAGCTCCGCCTTCACGTCCGTCACCTTCTCCCCGTTGAGCTTCACGCCCCCCTGCTGGATGAGGCGCCGCGCGTCCGAGTTGGAGGAGGCGAGCTGTGCGTCCGCGAGCGCCTTCCCGAGCGGTAGCTTCGCCGCGCCCCCGAGCGCGAGCTGCACCAGGGGCAGCTCCTCGGCCACCAGCTCCTTGCGGGAGAAGCGCCGCTCGAAGTCCTCCACCGCCTTGCGGCCCGCCTCCGCGCCGTGGAAGCGCGCCACCATCTCGCGCGCGAAGCCCACCTTGGCGTCCCGCGGGTGGGCCTTGCCGGCGGACACGTCCGTGCGCAGTTGCTGGATGTCCCGCAGCGGCATGGACGAGAGCAGCTCGTAGTACCGCCACATCAGGTCGTCCGTGATGCTCATGAGCTTGCCGAAGATCTGCTCCGGCGGCTCGTTGATGCCCACGTAGTTGTCGAGGGACTTGGACATCTTGTCTCCCTCGATCTTCCCGTCCACCAGCTTCGCGTCGAGCCCCTCGAGGATGGGGCCGGTCATGATGACCTGCGGCTCGAGCCCGTACTCCTTCATCAGCTGCCGCCCCATCAGCAGGTTGAACAGCTGGTCGGTGGAGCCCAGCTCCACGTCCGACTTGAGCGCCACCGAGTCGTAGCCCTGCAGCAGCGGGTAGAGGAACTCGTGGATGGAGATGCTGCGGCCGTCGCGGAAGCGCTTCTTGAAGTCGTCCCGCTCGAGCATTCGGGCGACCGGGTACTTCGCCGCGAGCCGGATGAGCCCCTCGCTGCCGAGCGCGTCCAGCCACTCGGAGTTGAAGCGGACCTTCGTCTGCTGCGGGTCCAGGACCTTGAAGACCTGCGCCTTGTACGTCTCTGCGTTGGCAGCCACCTCTTCGCGCGTGAGCGCGGGGCGCGTGACGTTCTTGCCCGTGGGATCCCCGATGAGCGCCGTGAAGTCGCCGATGAGGAAGATCACCTCGTGGCCGAACTCCTGGAAGCGCCGCATGCGCGTGAGCAGCAGCGAGTGGCCGAGGTGGAGATCGGGCCGGTTCGGGTCGAACCCCGCCTTGATCACGAGGGGCTTTCCGGAGTCGTAGCTCCGCCGCAGGCGCGCCTTGAGCTCCTCGGCCACGTGGAGGTCCACGGTGCCGCGGGTGATCTCCTGGAACTGCTCCTCGGGGGTGGCGGTGCGGACGTCGGACATGGGGGCGCACCTAACCGGAGCGCGCACGTCCCGTCCAGCGCCGAGCAGCTCAGGTGCCCGGCAGGTGCTCGCGCACGCGGGTGATGCTGCGCGCCTTCCCCGTGGCGTCGTCCAGCTCCAGGATGACGCCCTGCAGGTACACGAGGCCCTTCGCCGTCTCGTACTGGTTCGGCACCTGGGTGACGAAGCGCTGGACGGAGAGATCCTTCCGGACGCCGATGACCGAGTCGAGCGGGCCGCACATGCCCACGTCCGTGATGAACGCGGTGCCGCCGGAGAGCACCCGCTCGTCCGCGGTCTGCACGTGGGTGTGCGTGCCCACCACCGCGGAGACCTTCCCGTCCAGCCAGTGGCCCATGGCCTGCTTCTCGCTGGAGGTCTCGCAGTGCATGTCCACGAGGATGCAGGGGGTCTGCTTGCGCAGCTCCTCCACGAGGGCCGCGCCCACCGCGAAGGGATCATCCAGCGTGCGGACCATGAAGACGCGGCCTTCCAGGTTGAGCACGCCGAGCTTCTTGCCTCCCCGTGACTGGATCACGGCGTGGCCCCTGCCGGGGGCGCCCCGCGGGTAGTTCGCCGGGCGCAGCAGCAGGTCCGGGTGCTCCTGCAGCCAGGGGACGATCTGCTTCTTCGTCCAGATGTGGTTGCCCGAGGTGATCAGGTTCACCTCGGCGGACAGGAGCGCCTCGCAGCTCTCCGCGGAGAGGCCGGCGCCGCCCTCCGAGTTCTCTCCGTTGGCCACCACGAAATCGAGATCGTGGCGGGCGATCAGCTTCGGCACGAAGTGGCGCACCGCCGCGATGCCGGGCTTGCCGACGACGTCACCGAGAAAGAGGACCTTCACCGAGGCTCCGGGATCAGGAGGATGCGAACGTGGCGTCGCGGGCGAGCCCGCGCAGCGTCTCCGTCTCGGTTACCACGAGATCCATGGGCACGTCGTCCGAATCCGTGGGGAGCCCCTCGACCATCTGCTCCGAGAAGGCCAGGCCCACGCGCCGGCTCATGGGGGAGGCGGCCTTGAGGGTGGCGTCGTAGTAGCCGCCGCCGCGGCCCAGCCGCAGGCCGTCCCGCGAGAAGCCCAGCCCCGGGACCACGAAGAGCTCCACGCGCTCCACCGGGACGAGCTCCGCGGCGTCGTTCGGCTCGCGCACCCCGAGCCGCCCGGGCTCGAGCTCCCGCTCGCTCTGGATGGCGCGGAAGGAGAGCACCCGCCCGTGGACGTGGCTCAGCGGGTAGCAGACGGTCTTCCCGTCCTGGAGCGCCGCCACGAGGATGTCGCGCGTGGGGACCTCTCCCTTGATGGGGGCGTACAACGCCACGATCCGCGCGTTGGCGTAGTAGTGCGTGGCGAGGAACCGCGACTGGATCTTGAGCCCGCGCGAGTCAGCGGACTGCAGGTCCATGGCCTTCCGCCGCGCCACCAGCTCCTGCCGCAGCGCCTGCTTGACCAACGCCGTCTCTTCCGCCACGCCGCCTCCCCCCAACAAAAAAACGTCCCCCGCCATGGGCCGTGTGGGCAGCGTCCATTGAACCCTGAGATGCCAGGTGGGGAACCAGCCGGTTCTCCGTCGGCTTCCCCCCGCGAGGAGGGCATGCACCGGGAGGCCTGGAGGTGCCCCGTGATGGACGAATCGGTTCGAATTTCAGCTTCCCAAGCACGCACCCCGCAGGGGACAGCCCTTGCGGAGCCAACCACCGCTCCTACGAACTCACCTGCCGAAGGATAAGAACCGCGGTCGGGGACTTCAAGGCCGTGCGTGCTGCTTGAACCCGGTGAGGCGTTCTCCCTATCCTTCGGCCCGCTTGCGGTCTTTCCTCCCCCGGGTCCTCGTGGTGCTTGGCTCCTTGGCTTCCCTGGTCGCGGGGACGGCGCTCGGAGAGGAGCGGGTGCCGCCGCCTGGTCTCTACAAGGGGGACCAGGGGCTGCTTCAGCTGCAGGCCACCCCGGCGGGGGGCCTCACCTTCGTGACCGGGCAGGTGCTCAGCGACTTCTGCAACCAGGAGCCGGGGCGGGTGGGGCTCGAGGGCGTGCTCCAGGGCGGGCAGTTGGTGGGGCGGGTGCTGCTGTGCGTCCGGTGCGCCCGCGGGGGCGTGCAGGAGGACCGCGTGGTGGACTTCCTCGCGACCTGGCTCCCCGAGGCAGAGGAGATCGTGGGCTTCGTCACGCTCGAGCCCTCCTGCAACACGCCGGGCTCCACGACCCCCGGCCAGCCGGTCCGGGTGTCCTTCCGCCGGGATCTCCGCGGCGACACCCCCATGCGTCCGTTCAACACGGCCGTCCTGGAGCGGAAGGCGGCGCAGGAGTTCGCCGCGGCCTCGCGGTTGAACGGGGAGCGGATGAGGGCCGCGCTCCTCCGCGCGGTGTCGTTCGATCCGTCCCCCCGCAACCATGCCCGGCTCGGGGCGGCGCTCCTCGTCGCCGGCGACCTGGACGGCGCCCAGCTCGCGCTGGAGCGCGCCACGGCCCTCCCCACGGCGCAGTGGGAGGGCTTCCTCGAGCTCTCCCGTTACTGGGTGCGGCGCAGGGAACTCGGGCGCGGCCTCAAGGCGTTCCAGGACGCGGTGGAGCGGCGCATGCCCAACGCCGTGAGCACGCTGAACGAGGAGGACTTCCACCCGCTCCGCGAGGCGCCCGGCTACTTCACCTGGGTGCAGGAGCTGCAGCGGTCGGAGCGTGCGAAATGAGCCTCCCGGATGGCCACGTGCCGGACCCGCGCCGCGTGTTCGGGCACTACGAGATCCTCGCTCCGCTGGGCAGCGGCGGCATGGCGGAGGTGTACCGCGCCCTGGAACTCGAGGGGCCGCGTGCCGGGCAGGTGGTGGCGCTCAAGCGGCTCCACCCGTCGCTCGCGACGTCGCAGGACTACGTGGATCTCTTCACGAGCGAGGCGGATCTCGCGCGGATGCTCCAGCACCGCAACATCGTCCAGACGTACGAGGTGGGGCAGATCCGGGACACCTACTACATCGCCATGGAGTTCGTGGACGGGCGGGACGTGGGCGCGGTCATCAAGCGGTGCCGCGAGCGCAACATCAGCGTCCCCACCGACTTCGCGCTCTACTTCGTGAAGATGCTCCTCGATGCGCTCGACTACGCGCACACGCTCCGTGCGCCGTCCGGCAGGGCGCTCGGGGTGGTCCACTCGGACGTGTCCCCCTCCAACCTCTTCATCTCGCGGTACGGGGAGGTGAAGCTCGGGGACTTCGGCGTGGCGCGCGCGGGGCTCGGCTCGTCGCTGCTCGACGGGATGGTGAACGGCAAGCCGCACTACCTCCCGCCCGAGGCAGACGGCGGCGAACTGACGCAGGCCGCGGATCTCTGGGCCGCGAGCGTGGTGCTCTACGAGCTGCTCACGCTGCAGCGCCCGTTCGACGGACCGTCCCCGGCGCAGGTCCGCAAGGCGGTGAAGGCGGGGGCCTGGCGCCCCGTGCGAGAGCTCCGGCCGGACGTGCCGGTGGCGGTGGCGGAGTTGCTCGTCCGCGGCTTCGCGAGGGATCCCTCCCAGCGCTTCCCCTCTGCGCGCGCCTACTCGGACACCCTGACGCCCCTGTACGACGAGCGCTACGCACCGCCGCTCGCCATCGCCTCGCTGCTGCGTGGGATCTTCGGCCCCACGCTCGGTTACTGAGGCGGGACGTCCGGCAGCAGGTCCGCGACCACGACGTCCCGCTCGAAGGTGTCTGCCCCGCGTCGAACGCGGAGGGTGACCGTGGCGCCCACGGGCGCGAACGGGGTGGGCGCTTCCGCCGCGGGCCGGCCGTCCACCTCGACCAGCACGTCCCCCGCGGAGAGTCCTGCCTCCAGTGCCGGTGATGGCTCGTAGACGGAGAGCACCTCGAGCCCGCCCTCCGCCGGACGCAGCGCCACGCCCACGCCCACGAGGGCGCGTGGCCACGGGGAGGAGGGAAGACGGACGAAGGCGAGCGCACCCGGGGGACCCTCGTGCGGGCCGCGCCAGCCGCCGGTTCCCTCGCGCAGCACGTTCCAGCCCAGCAGGCCGTCCACCTCCACCCCCAGCCACGCGGACTGCCGCTCCAGCTCCGCGTCCAACGAGGGCCCCGAGAGCACCACGGGCCGCTCAAGCGTCTCGTCTCCCAGCCGCAGCGCCGAGGCGCGGTGCGCCCGCGCACCGATCACCCCGGCGAACCCCGTCTCGAGCCGCAGGCCCCGGAGCCCCGGTTGTCCGGCCAGCGCCTCCGCCACGGACGTCCGGACGACGGAGTGTTCCGCGCCGGTGTCGAGCAGCCAGCGGAGGCGCCGCCCCTCCAGGTCTGCCTCGAGCGTGAAGGCAACGCCGGGATCGGTGCAGTCGCGCCGCTCGTGGCGGCGGAGCGGAACATCTCCTTCCGACGGAGGCGGAAAGGTGGAGGCGAGCGAGAGCTGCCCCTCCGCTGCATTCCAACCGAGCGGCACCTGCTCCAGCACCTCCGCGCCGAGCACGCCCGCGGCGGTGGCAGAAGTCCACGCCGCGAAGTCCGTCCGGATGCGCACGTCCTCGAGCCGCCACTCGGAGGAAGGGGCCTGCCCCTGCGCAGCGAGCGCGCCGGGGGCGAGTCCCGAGCGCCGAAAGCCCGTGTCCAGGAGGAAGGGCAGGGTGCTCTCGCCGCGGACGAGCATTACGAGCGGGCGCTCGGGCGTGAGCAGCGCGGCGGTGCGGCCGGCGCCGGTGGAGACCTCCGCGGTCCCGCATGGGAGCGCCGGGGTGCAGGCGGCGATCACGGGTGTGACGAGCGCGGCCAGCCAGCACGCGTGGCGACGCGCCCTCCCAGGGGTGGGCGGGCATTGCACCGAGCCCCGCGGGGATCCCACGTGCGCGTGCCGGGTGGGCCGTGGGCCACCGTCCGCCTGCTTGTGCGCTGCGTCCGGGGCACGTGCCGAAGCGGCGTTCCGAGCGGAGGTTGCCCGCGGCTGCGTGGGCGTTGCGACGGCCCCCGGCGGGCTGGGACGTACGGGCCCGCGCGGCCCGGAGGTGCCCAGCGAAACGGGAGTCAACGGTCCTCGCGACCGGGGGCTGGCTGCGCGCGGGGGTGATCCGCCCACGGGGGTGTTCACGGCGCGGCCCGCGAGCGGGGAACCGCCTCGCAGAGGGCGGCCAGCACGCGGTCCACCTCGTCCTCCGTGGCCCCGCGACCCAGCGAGAAGCGGAGGCTCGCGTGCGCCTGCGCGGGCGTCAGCCCCTGCGCGGTGAGCACGTGGGAGGGCGCCAGGCTCCCGCTGCTGCAGGCCGCGCCCGTGGAGACGCAGATGCCGGCGAGATCCAACGCGATGAGCACGGCCTCCCCGTCCGCGCCGTCGAAGCGCACGTTGCTGGTGTTGGCCACGCGGGGGACGTCCGCCCCGTGCACGTGGACCCCCGGGAGGCGCGCGCGCAGCTTCGCTTCGAAGCCGTCCCGGAGCGCCGCCAGCCGCGCGGCCCACGCCTCGACCT
The DNA here is from genome assembly GCA_039800145.1 of Pseudomonadota bacterium. Lineage (GTDB taxonomy): Bacteria > Myxococcota > Myxococcia > Myxococcales > Myxococcaceae > VGRA01. Next base: position 18,998 of record JBDLRJ010000441.1, read on the forward strand.
CGGCGTCCGCGAGCGAGAGCGCCAGGGCCGTGGCCTCGGCGCCGCGCACGTCCTGGGTGCCTCCCCTGCGCCCGTCCTCCTGGTGTCCTGGGGCGAGCGCCTCGAGCGAGACGCCGCGCCTCACCACGGCCACGCCCACGCCCGGCGGCCCCCCGAACTTGTGTGCGGAGAAGGTGAGGAGATCCGCGTTCACCTCGCGGAGGTTGACGCGCACCTTGCCCACGGCCTGCACCGCGTCCACGTGGAACGGCACGCCCGCGCGCCGGCAGGCGGCGGCCACCTCGCGCACCGGCTGCAGGACGCCCGTCTCGTTGTTCGCCCACATGAGGGAGCAGGCGGCCACGTCCGGCCCCAGCGCCTCGGCCATGCGGGCGGCGTCCACGCGCCCACCCGGTCCCGGCGGGACGCGCGTGACGGTGGCCCCGTGCCGCTCGAGCTGCGCGGCAGCCTTCAGCACCGCCGGGTGCTCCACCGCGGAGACGACCACCCGCGTCCGGGCAGCGTCCCCGCGCGCGAACCAGGCGCCCTTCAGGCACAGCGCCGCGGCCTCGGTCCCCGAGCCCGTGAAGGTGATCTCCTTCGGCTCCGCGCCGATCACCTGCGCCACCTTCGCGCGCGCATCCTCGAGCAGCCTCCGGGCGGCGCGCCCCGAGGCGTGGATGGAGGAGGCGTTGCCCCCGGCCCCTTCGCGGATCCGGCGCACGAGCAACTCCGCCACCTCCGGGCGGAGGGGCGTGGTGGCGTTGTGATCCCAGTTGATCACGGGCCGTCGAGCAGCGGCGCGGGCTCCGTGTCCGCCTGCCCGAAGGCCTCGAGGAAGCCGCGCACCGCGTCCCGGCGGAACGCCGCGCGCTGGGCACGGGTGCCCCAGAGCGGGAGCCGCGCGCCGGCCATGCTGCCGTGGCCACCGGCACTCCCGCCGCGGCCCGCGCAGGTCTCGCGCATCAGGCGCCCGGCGTTCATCCGGCGGTCGCGCGTGCGGAGGGAGAAGTAGAGCTGGCTGCGGTAGGTGCCCCAGGCGAGCGACCAGCGCATCCCCTCCAGGGACATGAGCCGCTCGGCCACCTCGGCGACCATGTCCGGCGTGTAGATCTCCCCGAGGTCCGTGAGGATGGCGTCGCCGTACACCTTCGCCCGCTCGAAGGCGCCGTGGTACAGCGCGAAGTATTTCCGCGGCAGGTCCGGGTGCTCGATCCGCGCGAGCCGCCGGCGGTCGCTGCGGGGGAAGAGCCACAGGTAGGCGTCGATGTCCGCCTGGGTCGTCTCGCGCCCCAGGTCCCGCGTGTCCGCCTTCACGCCGTAGAACAGGGCAGTGGCGATCTCCTCGGAAGGCTCCAGGCGGGCCGCGCGCAGGTACTCCACGAGCATGGTGGAGGTGGCGCCGAAGTCCCCGCCCACGTCCGCGAACGGCACGCTGAGGGAGGCGTCGCGCAGCGGGTGGTGATCGATCACCACGTCCACCGGGAGCCCCGCCGGGAGGGAGTGGTTGCCCACGCACGGCTGCGTGTCCACGACGCCGCGGAGATCGAACTGAGACGGATCCAGCTCCGAGACGTGCACCACCGGGAGCTTGAGGACGTCCACGAACGCCTTGTTCTCCGCCCGGCCGATGATGCCGCCGTACGCCACCCGGGTGGGCACGCCTGCGCGGACCTCCAGCAGGTGGGCGAGCGCAGCGGCCGCCGCCATGGAGTCCGGGTCCGGGTTGTCGTGGGTGAAGATGAGCCCGCGCTTGCGGCCGCGGGCCACCCGCAGGAGCCGCTCCACGCGTGCCCTCGGGGGCAGGCGGGCGACGGTGCCAGAGGGGGCAACCGGTGCGGCCTTGCGGGGTGAGTGCGACGTGCTGCGCATGACGGGTTCCGGGGCGACTCCTACTTCTGCACCAGGCTTTTCAGAAGCCCCAGGGCCTCTCCGTAACGCTCCGGTGACGGGGTTTCCAGCACCGCCGGGACGTCCCGGAACCGGTCGTCGTTGACCAGGACCCGGAAGGGGGCCAGCCCCAGCGTGCCGTGGCCTATCTCCTCGTGGCGGTCCACGCGGCAGCCGAGCCCCTTTTTGCAGTCGTTCAGGTGGAACGCGCAGACCTTCTCCAGGCCCACCCGGTCGTCGAACTCGGCGAGCACGTCCCGGCAGCCCTTCTCGGTGGAGATGTCATAGCCGGCAGCGAACAGGTGGCAGGTGTCCAGGCAGACGCCCACCCGGGACGGGGCATCGATCTGCTCGAGGATGGCGGCGAGGTGCTCGAAGCGCCACCCGAGCGCCGAGCCCTGGCCGGCCGTCACCTCGAGGCACAGGCGGCTCTTGAAGCCGCGCGCGCGGGAATGCAGCGCGTTGATCGCGTCCGCGACCAGGCGGGTGCCCGTCTCCACGTCCGGGTGGCTGCCGGGGTGCAACACGAGCGAGGCGACGCCGAGCGCCTCGCAGCGCGAGAGCTCGTCGAACAGGCCGTTCAGGCTCTTCGCACGGAGCGCGGGATCCTCGGTGGCGAGGTTGACGAGGTAGCTCGCGTGCGCGATGGCCGGCAGCTTCGTCCTGCGGGCCTCGCCGTGGAACGCCTTGCGCTCCTCTTCCGCGAGCGGCGGGGAGGACCAGCCGCGCGCCGACCGGGTGAAGATCTGCAGGGACTCAGCCCCGTGCTCCTCCGCGCGTCCGAAGGCCCGGCTCACGCCGCCGGCAATGGACTCGTGTGCGCCGAGCAGCACGGGCGGGCGCTCAGTTCGACGACCGGAAACGGCGGGACTGGTCCTTGAAGAACTTGATCCCGTTGTCCAGCGAGTTCTCCATGGCGTCCATCAGCAGCCCGCGGAAGTTGGCCACGGGGCCGCGGAGGCTCTCGTAGTACTTCTGACGGTCGATGCTGTGGATGACCACCGGGAGGTAGTTGGCCCGCACCAGGATGAGGTTGCTGCACATCCGCGCCACCCGCCCCGAGTGCTCGGTGAACGGGAAGATCTGCATGAAGGCGTGCTGGAAGTGCGCAGCCTGCTGGATGGGGTGGAACTCCCGGAACTCCGCCGAGGCGGTGTGGTCCACGAGCTTCTCCAGCGCCGCCGGGATCTTCGACGGCTGGTGGATGTCGTGGAAGTACGTCCGGTGGAGCGGCATGTCCTTGCGGTAGCCGGCCTTCTCCTTGTCCTTCTCCTTCTCGCGGTCCGTCTTCTCGCGGAGGCCGAACTGCGCGCGCGCCGCCTGCGACTCGGGGGTGTTTCCCGCGAGCATGTCGTGCAGCCGTTTGATGAGCGTGAGCGTCACCTGCGCCTGCTTTTTCCCGCCGGACTTCGCCTCGGCGCGGATGAAGTCGCAGACGGTCTTGTGGTTCCGGATCTCGAAGACCACGGGCAGCATGGAGGCGTCCGCCGCGCCCGCCTGGGGACCGAGCGCCGCGCTCAGCTCCGGCTCGGTGAACACGGTTCCCTCGAGCGCGTTGTCGTGGAAGATCCACGCCATCTCGAAGCGCTTCAGGAAGGCCTCGCCCTGCGCCCCCGAGTCCTCGATGTAGAACTGCATGCTCGAGTTCTTGTCGTCCAGCTCCTGGTAGCGTTCCTTCACGAAGTCGGTCCTTGCTCCTGAGAGACGAGCGGCGAAACTTAAAGATTCCAAACTGTTGCGGCAAGCAAAGAGTGTCTAGAGGTCCACGAAGAAGACCTGGCAGGCCTGGTCCAGCAGCTCCTTGCTGAGCGCCGGGGGGATCTGCCGGTAGCGCGCCGAGTCCTTGATGAGCTGGACGAGATCACGCGGGTGGCAGGAGCGGAAGTCCATGTTCCGCGGCTTGTAGTAATGGTCGATGAGGTACCTGACCGCCTGCTCCACGTACGGGATGCCGGCCGCCTCGCAGACGCGGCGGAAGATCTCCCGGAAGTTGGCTTCGTCCGGGTTGCCCACTTCGATCTTGTACTTGATGCGCCGCAGGAAGGCCTCGTCCACCAGCTCCCGCGGGTCCAGGTTGGTGGAGAAGACGATCAGCTGGTCGAACGGGATCTCGAACTTCTTGCCCGTGTGGAGGGTGAGGAAGTCGATCCGCTTCTCCAGCGGGACGATCCACCGGTTCAGCAGGTCCGTGGGATGGACCTTCTGGCGGCCGAAGTCGTCGATCAGCAGCATCCCGCCGTTGGCCTTCACCTGGAACGGCGCCTCGTAGAAGCGTGCCGTCTCCGAGTAGATGAGGTCCAGGGTCTCCAGCGTGAGCTCGCCGCCGACGATGACCGCGGGCCGCCGGCAGAGCAGCCAGCGCTTGTCCATCTCGACGCTCTTCCGCCGCCCGGCCCCGTCGTCCCCCGTCGCGAGCGTGACCTGGGTGTGGTTCAGGTGGTCGTAGACCTTGATGACCTGGTTGTCGATCTCGAGGCAGTGCGGGACGTAGACCTCGCCGCCGAACATGTTGCTGATGGCTTCCGCGAGGGACGTCTTGCCGTTGCCCGGCGGGCCGTAGAGGAACAGCGACCGGGAGGAGTTGACCGCCGGTCCCAGCTTTTCCACCAGCTGCGGCGGCACCGTCAGGTGGGCGAGCCCCATCATCAGGTCGTCCCGGCTGACCACCGGGAGTTCCTGCGTCTGGGTGTTGATGAGGTTGTTGTACTGCTGGATGGGCACCGGGGCCGGTCCCACGTAGGTGTTGCGCGCCAGCGCGTCCCGCGCGTACTCGCGCCCCTTCTCCGTGAGCACGAACTCCACGGAGACCCGGCCGAAGCCCTTGCCGCCGCGCAGGTCCACCAGCTTCTCGCTGGTGATGAAGTCCACCACGGCCTCCATCACGCCGGTCCAGGGCAGGCGCATCTCGTCCGCGATCTGCAGGCCCGTGGCGTTGCCCTGGTAGTACAGGTACTTCAGCGCAATGTCCGACAGCAGCCCCATCTTGAGCCCCGTGTCCTCGACGGACCGCGGCTCCGCGGGGGCAATGTCCAGGATGGAGGGGTTCTCCAGGTTGAACGGGTTGTCCGGATCAGACCTGGAGGCGACGGAGCGCTGGCCGGGGCGGGTGGGGATGGCTGCCATGGGCGGCGCAGCTTAGCCCAACGGGCTCACACGTAGGTGAGCCAGTGGGCGTACTTCTCGTCCTGCCCGCGGACCACCTTGAAGTACGTCTCCTGGACCCAGCGCGAGATCTCGCCCGGCTGGCCGGAGCCCACCTGGCGGTTGTCCACCTCGCGCACGGGGGTGATCTCCGCCGCGGTGCCGGTGAAGAACATCTCGGACGCAATGTACATGGCGTCGCGCGTGAAGGTGACCTCCTGGACCTCGCGCCCGCTGTCCCGGAGCAGCTGGATCACCGTGGCGCGGGTGATGCCGTCCAGGATGGGCGAGGACAGCGGAGGCGTCTTGATGATGCCCTTCTTGTTCACCAGGAAGACGTTCTCGCCCGAGGCCTCCGCCACGTAGCCGGAGGTGTCCAGGAGGATGGCCTCGTCGTAGCCGCCGAGCACCGCCTCGCGCTTGGCGAGGATGCTGTTCACGTACTGGCCGGAGATCTTCCCGCGCACCATGTTCACGTTCACGTGCATGCGGGTGAAGCTGGAGACCTTGGCGCGGATGCCGTCCTTGAGCCCCTTGTCTCCCAGGTACGCGCCCCAGTCCCAGGCGGTGATGCCCACGCGCGTGGGATTCACCGCGCCGAGCCCCATGGCCCCGTCCCCCATGAAGGCAATGGGCCGCAGGTAGGCGCCGTTGGCGAAGATGTGCTTCTGCTCGCGCAGCAGGTCCAGGCACGCCTGCACCAGCTGGTCCTTCGTCCACGGCATCTTGAGGAGCACGATGTGGGCCGAGTCCAGGAGCCGCTGGATGTGCTCGTCCAGCCGGAACACCGCGAGCCGCCCGTCGTGCGTGCGGTAGGCGCGGATGCCCTCGAAGACGCCCAGGCCGTAGTGGAGGGCGTGGGTCATCAGGTGAACGTTGCCCTCGTTCCAGCCGATGAACTTGCCGTCCAGCCAGATCTTGTCTGCCTTCAGCACGGACGCGGAGGTGGAGCTCATGGTGCGGA
>JBDLRJ010000442.1:0-4054 GCA_039800145.1 Pseudomonadota bacterium
CTGCTCTGGGCGCTCACCGCGGTCTCTCCGCTGCTCGTCGTCTACCGCGACCGAAGCGTGGTCGCCGGCTGGAGCTTCGGCGAGGCGCTCTTCGTCACGGGCTGGTTCCTGCTGCTGACCGCGGTGGTGGAGGGGACCATCAACCCGTCTCTCACCGCGGTGGTGGACCACGTGCGCAAGGGGACGCTGGACTTCGTGCTGATGAAGCCCGCGGACGCGCAGTTCCTCGTGTCCACGGCGAAGTTCGAACCCTGGAAGATGAACCACGTGGTGACCTCCCTGGGCATCTTCACCTGGGGATACCTCACGCTGGGGCGCGGCCCCACCGCGCTCGGGCTGCTCCAGGCGGCACTGCTCTTCTGCACCGCCACGGTGCTGCTCTACAGCCTCTGGATATTGACCGTGAGCACCGCCTTCTACGTGGTGAAGGTGGACAACCTCACCTACCTCTTCACGTCCCTGTTCGACGCGGCGCGCTGGCCGTCCAGCTTCTTCCCCGGCACGCTCCGCTTCGTCTTCACCGCCATCATCCCGCTGGCGGTGCTGACCACCTTCCCGGCCGAGGCCATGCTGGGCCGGCTCCCGGTCAGCTCGCTCTTCGTGGCCATGGGGGCGGCGGCGGCTTTCTCGGTCATCGCCCGCGCGGCGTGGAACCGCTCGCTCGCCCAGTACACCTCCGCGAGCAGCTGAGGGAAGGACACGGCGGGCCCCGGCTGTAGTAGAGCGCCGCCCCACGATGTCCAACGAGCTCGAACGCCAGGTCGCCCGCCGCCGCACCTTCGCCATCATCAGTCACCCGGACGCGGGCAAGACGACGCTGACGGAGAAGCTGCTGCTGTACGGCGGCGCCATCCACCTCGCCGGCAGCGTGAAGGCGCGCCGCGCGAGCCGCCACGCCACCTCCGACTGGATGGAGCTGGAGAAGGAGCGCGGCATCTCCGTCACCTCGTCGGTGCTGCAGTTCGAGTACCGCGGCCACGCGGTCAACCTGCTGGACACGCCGGGCCACCAGGACTTCAGCGAGGACACCTACCGCACGCTCGCCGCAGCCGACGCAGCGGTGATGCTCATCGACGCCGCGAAGGGCGTGGAGCCGCAGACGAAGAAGCTCTTCAAGGTCTGCCGGATGCGGGCCATCCCCATCTTCACCTTCGTCAACAAGCTGGACCGCTTCGGCCGCGAGCCGCTGGAGCTGATGGACGAGCTGGAGCAGGTGCTGGGCATCCGCGCCTACCCCATGAACTGGCCCATCGGCATGGGGCCGGAGTTCCGCGGGGTGTACGACCGCGAGTCGAAGAAGGTGCACGTCTTCTCGTCCGAGGGCCGCCACGGCGAGTCCCAGGTGGAGGAGCGCACGGTGGCGCTCGACAGCCCGGACATCCTCTCGGTGCTGACGGAAGCCGAGCTGCAGAAGCTCAAGGACGACATCGAGCTGCTCGACATCGGCGGGGATGCGTTCGCGCGGGAGAAGGTGGACGCCGGGCAGATAACGCCCATGTTCTTCGGCTCCGCCATGACGAACTTCGGCGTGCGGCCGTTCCTGGACGACTTCCTGGAGCTGGCCCCGCTGCCAGCGGCGCGCATGACGGACCGCGGGGACGTGCGCGCGCCCACGCAGGAGAAGTTCGCGGGCTTCGTTTTCAAAATCCAGGCGAACATGGACCCGCAGCACCGGGACCGCATTGCGTTTTTGCGCGTGGTGTCCGGCCGCTACGTGAAGGGGATGAACGCCCACCACAGCCGGCTCGAGAAAGTGGTGCGGCTGGCCAAGCCGTCCCAGTTCCTCGCCGCCGAGCGCACCGCCATCGAGGACGCGTGGCCGGGGGACGTCATCGGCCTGTTCGACCCGGGCATGTTCCGCATCGGGGACACGCTCGCCGAGGACGCGGGCTTCGCCTTCGAGGGCGTGCCGCGCTTCTCACCCGAGCACTTCGCGGTGGTGCGTGCGAAGGATCCTCTCCGCCGCAAGCAGATGGAGAAGGGGCTCGAGCAGCTGGCGGAGGAGGGGACGGTCCAGATTTTCCAGCAGCTGCAGATGGGCATGAAGGACCCCATCGTCGGCGTGGTGGGCGCGCTGCAGTTCGAGGTGCTCCAGTACCGCGTGGAGCACGAGTACGGGGCGCACATCCTGCTGGACCGGCTGCCCTTCACCCACGCGCGCTGGGTGGTGGGGCCCAACTTTGATCCCAAGGCGTTCGACTGGGATGGCAACCGCCAGACGGTGCAGGACCGGGACGGGCTGCCGCTCGTGCTCTTCCGGGACGACTGGGCGCTGTCCCACGCCGAGCAGAAGCACCCGGAGCTGCAGTTCCTCGCTGCCGCCCCGCAGATGCGCGACGGCGCCGTGGTCTTCGCGCCGAAGGTGTAGCGCTCAGCGGAACGGCCGCACGGTGCCGTCGTTCACCACGTTGCCCTTCTTGCGCTGCTTGGGGGGCTCGCGGTCCCGGAGCACCAGCCCCTCCTTGTAGCGCCGCGCCGCGTGCGGCCCGATGAGGAACCCCATGGGCTCGCTCTTGCGGCACGTCTTCCGGAGGTACTCCTCCACCTCCAGGAAGATTTTCCGGAACCGGTCCGGGGCGGAGTCGCGCCTCCCGGTCTGGGGCGTGACGTCCAGCTCGGCCCACAGCATGCCGGACAAGAGCTCGCCCTCTTCGTTCAGCGTGCTGCGCTCGTAGAAGATGACCGGCGAGCGCACCTCGTCCACGCGCCAGTGGCCCTTGTCCGGGCCGCGCTTCACGGAGTCCACCAGCACGGGGCCGATGTCCGCAGCCGCCAGGTAGACGTCCTCCTCGGGGAGGTGGCCCTGCACGTCGGGGCCGGCGTGGAACGTCTTCCAGTCCTTCGGGACGCGGCGCGGGTAAACCTCCAGCCGGAACTTCTCGAGGAAGCGGAGGAACTGCAGCTCGTCCTCCGGGACGAAGAACAGGTGGATCCGGTTGGCCATGGGGGCGCTATCCTCTCACGGCCCCATGAACAGTCACTTCCAGAAGCTGCTTTCCCGGATGCAGGAACTGAAGGACCTCGGCGGCGCCGTGGGCCTCTGCACCTGGGACCATGAGACCTACATGCCCGAGCGCGCCTCCGAGGGGCGCGCCGCCATCCTCGGCACGCTGCAGTCGCTCGCCCACGAGCGGCTGGTGGCCCCGGAGGTGGGTGACTGGCTGGAGGCCTCGCTCGAGGATGCCTCGCTCACCGCGGACCAGCGCCGCATGGCGGAGCTGCTGAAAGAGGAGCGCGACCGCGCGGTGAAGCTGCCTGCCTCCCTGGTGCGGGAACTGGCGGAGCTGCAGTCCGCGGCCATTGCCGCGTGGCGGCAGGCGCGCGCGGAGAAGGACTTCTCCCCCTTCGCCCCGAAGCTGCAGCGGCTGCTGGAGCTGCGGCGCGTGCAGGCAGACGCCCTCGGCCACGACGGCGAGCGGTACGACGCGCTGCTCGAGAACTACGAGCCGGGCATGCGCGTCTCCCGCCTGACGCCCGTCCTGGAGGCGCTCAAGGCCCAGCTCGTCCCCATGGTGAGGCAGCTCGCCGGGCGCGAGCCCCTGCACGCGCGGCGCGAGCTGCTGGATGGCTCACGCACCTACCCGGAAGACGCGCAGTGGCAGCTCACGCTCCAGGTGCTCGAGGCCATGGGGTTCGACTTCAAGGCCGGCCGGCAAGACCGTTCCATCCACCCGTTCACCGGCGGCAGCCACCCCGAGGACGTGCGCCTCACCACGCGCCTGGAGTCCGGCACGCCCGTGCCCGCCTTCTTCGGCGCGCTGCACGAGGGTGGCCACGGGCTCTTCGAGCAGGGTTTCCAGCCGGGCGACTTCCGCACCCCGCTCGCGGCCTCTCCTTCCATGGGGCTGCACGAGTCGCAGTCCCGCCTCTGGGAGAACCAGGTGGGGCGCGGCCGCGCGTTCTGGACGCACTGGTTCCCGCGGTTCCAGGCGGCCTTCCCCGCGGCGCTCGGCGGCGTGTCCCCCGAGTCCTTCCTCGCGGAGGTGAACCGCGTGCAGCCGTCCTTCATCCGCGTGGAGGCGGACGAGGTGACGTACAACCTGCACGTCATCCT
>JBDLRJ010000443.1:0-10849 GCA_039800145.1 Pseudomonadota bacterium
CGCGGCTGCCCTGCAGCAGCACGTCCGAGGTGCTGTCCAGCGAGCCGCCGGACACGGACGGCAGGCTCCACGCGGAGCCCGAGCGAACGGCCACCTGCGCACCGCCGCCCACGAGCACCTGCTGCGCCGAGGTGGCGTGCACCGAGCGGAGGGCGGCGTTCAGCCCGGGGACGGTGGCCTTCGCGAGGGAGGTGCCGTCGTAGAGCAGCACCGTGCCGTTGTCGCCCACCACCGCGCCGCCCACGGAGGAACCGCTGCCGTAGAGGGACACGGCGCGGAGGGACGCCTGCGTGCCGGAGTTGAGCTTCGTCCACGCGGCGCCGTTCCAGCGCGCCACGTAGCCGCCCGGTCCCGCCACGAGCACGTGGTTGCCGGAGCTGCCCGGGGCGCTGTCCACCGCGGTGAGCACGGAGGGCACCGCCGGGGCCGTCTCGGAGAAGGCCAGTTGCAGGGCGCTGCAGGCCCCGGCCGCACAGCCGTTGGGGCAGGACTGCACGGAGGAGAAGTAGTTGCACTGCCCGGCGGCGGAGCAGGTGCCGGGGGAAATCCACGTCCGGAGGTTGCTCCCCTCGCACTGGGGAGACGGCGGGGTGGTGCACGTCACGCCGGCACAGCCGCCCTCGCCCACGCAGCGGCCGTCCACGCAGCCCGCCTGGCAGGTGGTCTCCACCACCGGGTAGCTGCACTCGCCGGTGGAGGGCTCGCACGTTCCCTGCGCGAGGAAGGCGCGCAAGAGCGTTCCATCCACGCAGAACGAGGGGGACGGGGCGTCACACGTGACGTTGGCGCAGCGGTTGACGGTCACGCCGGGGCAGCCTGCCCCGCTGCACGGCACGCGGCAGACGCCCTCGATGCAGGCGTAGCCCTCCGGGCAGACGCCGCCCTCGTCGCACAGCAACCCCTCGGGGTCGAACTCCACCTCGGTGGAGCAACCGGCCAGCAGCAGAAGCAGGGGCAGGACGCGGCGCATCACCGGCCACCGCCCTTCGGTGCGGGCTCCGGGAGCGTGAAGAGGAACGTCACCGCGCCGGCCATCACCACGCCCCCGCCCACGAGGAACAGCGTGTTGGCGGCCACCGCGCGGTCCGCCGACTGCAGCGCCAGCGCCTGGCCCTCGCCAACGGTCAGCTGCCCCTTCGCCTGCGCGAGCGCGGCACGGTCCACCTGGGACAGCACGCCGAAGGTGCCCCCCGCGGCGAGCGCCGCCATGCCCAGTCCCACCGCCACGAGCGAGGCCTCGTGCACCGTGCGGCGGATGCGCTGGGAGGCCCCGCGCTCCTGCACCCGCGCCAGGTCTGCGCTGGGGGACCAGCCCGGCCCACCCGCATGGGCGGGGACGGCGGCCACCGCCGGCGTGGAGCTGAGCGCCAGGGTGGTCACCTTGCCCGTGAGCATGGAGGCGATGAAGGTCTGCTCGACACCCGCGAAGCGCACCCGCCCGGCGTAGTCACCCGGGGGCAGGAAGACCGCCTGCGGCATCCCGCCCGAGACGCGGCCCGCCTCGAGCTCCACCGAGCCCAGCTCCGCGGACTCCAGCTCGAGCAGCCCCTGCCCGTCCGCCTCCGCCTGCGCGAGCACGGTGGCGAGCGTCTCGGCCACCTCGAGCGCGTCCGGCGCCGAGGGGGCACGCTTGAGGTACTGCCGGTAGTAGTAGGCCACCATGGCCGGCTCGCGGAGCTTCTCGTGGCAGCGGGCGAGGTCCCACGCCACCTCCGGCGTCTGGCGGATGCGGTCCGCCTCGCGGAAGGCACGCACCGCGCCGGAGGCATCCCCCCGCCCGAACAGCTGCTCGCCCTCGGTGAAGAGCGCCTTGAAGCGCTCGGAGGCGTCCACCGGGGAGGGCGGGGACGCGGCACCGAGCAAGAGCGCGAGGGAGAGGGCGACCATGGCGTTTTCCCGCCGGGGGGCGGGCCGTCCTAGGTACCGTGGCGCAACGGGCCGTTCAACGACCCGGCCGGTGGATCTGTCGCCCCCATGCGACGGATCAGCGTTTCGCCCCTGCCCCCACCCGCTGGGCCGCCTGGACCGCGGACTTGTACCAGGGGGCCTGCTTGAAGGACTGGCCTGCGAGCAGGAGCAACTCCGAGGCCTCCTGTCCGCGCCCTTCCTGCTGCAGGGCCTCGGCGGCGGCGAGCACCGGGGCGAGCCCGTCCGGCTCGGGCGTCACGGGGACGAGCCAGTAGGCGGCGCCCACGGGGGTGCGCGCCGAGGCGGGCTGCAGCCGCACGAGCGCCACGGAGCGGCCGGTGGGGAGCTTGAGCCGCGCCGGGTGCTGCTCGAGCGCGAGCCCCGCGGGGAGGCGCCCGGGGCGGGCCGCGCCGTCGTCGGTGGCGTCCAGCGCCACGAGCGCCCCCTGGGACGGGGGGACGGCCAGCAGCGCGCGGGGCTTGTCCAGCGGGAAGGCGAAGATGTCCACCGAGGAGAAGCGGCGGTCCGGGGCCTGGACGTCCGCGGGGATGAAGGCGCCGGCATACCCGCGCGTGGGGCGGGAGACGTCCAGCGCGGTGGCCTGGCCCACGTCGTCGTTGGGCTCCTGCTCCGCGGCGAACGGGGAGTCCCCGAGCGGCCGGACGGTGAGCGTGTACGGGGTGCGGCTCTGCTCGCGCGCGGGGCGGGGCCCTTCTCCGTGCCACGCGCGCTCCTGCACGCGGAACAGCGCCGTGCCTCGCGGTAGGAGCAGGGCATCCACGCGCTCGGTGCCGCCCGCCGGGGCGTCGTCCAGCACGGCGAGCCGCCGGGTGGAGGCCCCCGTCTCCGCGTCCACGACGGAGACGTCCAGCACGAGGTTGAGGTCCGGCACGCCGGTGAGCTCCACCACGACCGCGCCCCCGTCGCCGTCCAGCCGGAAGAGGTCCACGTCCGGGGCCTCCCTCGAGCGGGCAGGCCCCATGGCGCCGCGGGCGGTGCCGCCCTCGGGGAGACGGGTGGCCTTGTCCGGGGTGTCGTTGGGCTCGAGCTCGGTGAGCTCCGCGCCGGCCGGGGGGAGCGGCGGGACGCGGGTGGCACCGGGCGCGAGCAGGGTCCAGGCGCCGCCCGCGGCCGCGAGCAGCAGCAGCAGCCCCACGACGGGGGCGCCCCACTGGCGGCGCTTGAGCGAGCGCTCGAAGGCGTCGAAGTCCTCGCGGCTCGCCGGGTCCAGATCCAGCACCTGCCCGCGGGCCGTGGACGGGCGCGGCACCACGGGGGCGGGCGGGGAGGCGACAGGGGCACCGCGGTCCGAGCCGGCCGGCACCACCGCGGCGAGCGCCTCGCGCATGGCGGCCGCGCTGGGGAAGCGGTCCGCGGGGGACTTGGCGAGCGCGCGGTGCAGCACCGACTCGAGCGACGCGGACAGCGCCCGCTCCGGGGCCACGGTGGCGAAGCGCGGCGGGGGCTCGTGGAGGTGCTTGGTGAGCACGCCCAGGGCGGTGGGGGCGTCGAACGGGGGTTGGCCGGTGACGAGCTCGAAGAGGGAGACGCCGAGCGAGTACAGGTCCGTGCGCGCGTCCAGCGGGTCCCCGCGCGCCTGTTCCGGGGACATGTACGTGGGGGTGCCCACGAACTCCGTCACGGCGGTGAGCCGCTTGCGGGCCTCGGACTCCGACAGCTTGGCGATGCCGAAATCCAGCACCTTGGCGGCGGGCTCCGCCTCCGGGCGCGTCACCCACATGATGTTGGCGGGCTTGATGTCCCGGTGGATGACGCCGCTTGCGTGCGCCTCCTCGAGCGAGCGGAGCACCTGGACGCCCACGGCCACCACCTGCGCCTCGGACAGCGGCCCCTGGGCGCGGAGCACCTGGTAGAGGTCCTGCCCCTCCAGGTACTCCATGGCGAGGTAGAAGCCGCCGTCCGGCGTCTCGCCGCAGTCGAACACCTGGACGGTGTAGGGCGAGTGCAGGCTGCTGACGACGCGGGCCTCCTGCAGGAAGCGGCGGCGGGTGACGCCGTCCACGGCGGCGTCCGCGGCGAGCACCTTGAGCGCGCACACCTTGCCCATGTGCACCTGCTCGGCGCGGTAGATGGTGCCCATGCCGCCCTCGGCGAGCTTCTCGAGCAACCGGTAGCGCCCGCCGATGAGCGCGGACGGGGGGGCCACCGCGGCGCCGCAGGCACCGCACGAGGCGGCCTGCGGGTCCTCGAGGGGCTCCTTGCAGCTGCTGCAGCGGGGGGCGTCCGTGGACATCGGTGAAGGAGAGGCGCACCCTACCCCACGGGGCGCGGGAGGAAAGGTTCTTGGCCCCTTGCCGGGCAGGCGAGCCGCGGGGTACGCACGCACCCCGTGCGCGTCTCCGTCGTCATTCCCGTCTACAACGAGCTGGCCACGCTGCCGGAGCTGCTGCGGCGGCTGGTCGCGGTGCCGTTCGACAAGGAAGTGGTGATGGTGGACGACGGCTCCACGGACGGGAGCCGGGAGCTGCTCGAGCGGCTCGCGCGCGAAGGGGTGGCCGGGTTGCCGGGCGCAGTGGCAGCAGGAGAGACGACGCTGCGGGTGCTGCTCCAGGACCGGAACCGCGGCAAGGGGGCTGCGCTCCGGAGGGGGTTCGCCGAATCCACGGGCGAGGTGGTCATCGTCCAGGACGCGGACCTCGAATACGATCCCCGGGACATCCCCCGCGTGGTGCAGCCCATCCTCGAGGGCCAGGCGGACGTCGTGTACGGGAGCCGGTTCATCGGCTCGCCGAGGCGGGTGCTGTACTTCTGGCACACGGTGGTGAACCAGGTGCTGACCACGCTCTCGAACGCGGCGTGCGACCTGAACCTGACGGACATGGAGACCTGCTACAAGGCCTTCAAGGGGGAGCTCATCCGCTCGCTGCCCCTGCAGGAGGACCGCTTCGGCTTCGAGCCGGAGGTGACGGCGCTGGTGGCCCGCGCCCGGGCCACGGTCTACGAGGTCCCCATCAGCTACCACGGCCGGACGTACGAGGAGGGGAAGAAGATCGGCTGGAAGGACGGCGTGCGGGCGCTGTACGTGATTGCAAAACACGCGGTCCGCCGCTGACGCGGACCTCGGCGCGGTGTTAGGGTGCCGCGCGCTCCGAACGCCCCCGCACCATGCTCGACTGGTTCCACACGCTCCTCTCCCGCGACCTCGCCATCGACCTGGGCACGGCCAACACGCTCATCTACATCCGCGGCATGGGGATCGTCTCCAACGAGCCCTCGGTGGTGGCGGTGCAGCGGGACGCGCGCGGCGGCAAGAAGGTGCTCGCCGTTGGCAAGGACGCCAAGGAGATGCTCGGGCGGACGCCGGGCAACATCGTGGCCATCCGGCCCATGAAGGACGGCGTCATCGCGGACTTCGAGATCACCGCGGCGATGCTGCGCTACTTCATCGAGACGGCGCACAACCGGAAGACGCTGGTCAAGCCGCGCATCATCATCGGCATCCCGTCCGGCATCACGGAAGTGGAGCGGCGCGCGGTGCGCGAGGCGGCGGAGAACGCGGGCGCTCGCGAGGTGTACCTGATCGAGCAGCCCATGGCGGCGGCCATCGGCGCGGGGCTCCCGGTGACGGAGGCCGCGGGGAACATGATCGTCGACATCGGCGGCGGCACGTCCGACGTGGCGGTCATCAGCCTGTCCGGCATCGTGGCGGCGCGGAGCGTGCGCATCGGCGGTGACAAGCTGGACGAGGCGATCATCCAGTACGTGAAGCGCAAGTACAACCTGTTCATCGGCGAGCGGACGGCCGAGTCCATCAAGATCTCCATCGGCACGGCGCACCCCTCGGACGAGGTGCTGACCATGGAGATCAAGGGCCGCGACCTGGTGGCGGGCGTGCCGCGGACGCTGACCATCTCGTCGGACGAGATCCGCGACGCGCTGGCGGAGCCGGTGAACGGGATCGTGGAAGCGGTGAAGGCCACGCTCGAGCGCACGCCGCCGGAGCTGTCCGGTGACATCGCGGACCGCGGCATCGTGCTCGCCGGTGGCGGTGCGCTGCTCAAGAACCTGGACGTGCTGCTGCGGGAAGAGACGGGGCTGCCGGTGTTCCTCGCCGAAGATCCCCTGAGTTCCGTGGTGCTGGGCGCGGGCCGCGCGCTCGAGTCCATGGAAATCCTCAAGCACGTCTGCCAGCAGGGCTGAACGGAAGGGCCGTCCCATGGTGCTCACGCTCGTCTCCTCGCTCGCGCTGTCGCAGGCCGTCCTGGAGGCCCCGCGGCGCGTGGTGGACGTGCCGCTCGCGGCGGCTGCAAGAACGGACAAGAAGGCGGCGCCCGCGGGGCCCGCGGAGTCCGCGCGGAAGCTGGTGGCGGACCTCCGGTACGAGGAGGCGGTGGTGGAGTACCAGCGCTGGCTCGCGGACCCGGACCAGCCGGTGAAGGACCGCGCCACGGTGCTGTTCGAGCTGGGCTTCGTGCACCAGCTGCTCGGGGACGGGGTGACGGCGCGGCAGCGAGCGCTGGAAGCGCTGGAGCTGGTGCCGGACCTCTCGCTCCCGCAGGGCGCGCCGCAGAAGCAGCAGGAGTTCCTGTCCGCCACGAAGGCGCTGGTGGCCCAGCGGGCGAAGGTGGAGGTGCTGCCGCGGACGGACAAGGACGGCCCCTCCACGGTGCGCGTGGCGGTGACGGACCCCGGCAAGCGCGTTCAACGCGTGGTGCTGCGCCACGCGCCGTCGGCGGCGGGCCCGTACTTCTCGAGCCCCATGACGTGCCAGGCGGACCGCTGCGCGGGCGTGGTGCCTGCCCCGAAGGGGGCGGACAGCTTCAACGCCTGGTACTTCGTGGAGGCGCTGGACGGCGCGGGCAACACGCTGGCGCGCGCGGCCACGCCCACCTCCCCGCTGCAGGTGACGGTGGCAGGGCTGAACCCCTGGTACGCCAACCCGTGGGTGTGGGGTGGCGCGGGGGCAGCGGTGGTGTCCGCCGCGGCGGTGTTCTTCGTGGTGTCGGCGCAGCAGTAGGCGCGCGCGTCCGCCCTACCGCGGCACGAACACCTTCTTCAGTCCCGACCTGGACGGCTTCACCTTCAAGCTCAGCCCGAGGGACGGACCGCGGTAGTGCGGGGACACCACCTTGCCTGACTTCGTGACGTAGCCACGCACGAACCCGCCGCGCCGGCCAGCCCACGCAGACGGCCCCGCGAGGACGGCCATGCAGCACGCAACGACGAAGAGGGAGCGCATGGGCTGGGAGGGTAGCCACGCGCCCCATGGACGACAAGACGCGACGGCACGAACGTCCACTACTCGCACCGCTTCGCGTCCGCATCGTACTTCAGCTTCGCCGTGGCATCCGGGAGGACTTTGACGTTCTTGCACTCGCCCTTGCTGCCGTCCGGGGCGGTGAACTCCACCGTGTAGCGCCCGGAGGCGAGCTCGAACTGCAGCGGCGTGCTGCCCTCGAACCCGGCCACCTTCACCTTCAGGCCGTCCGGGTTGGACCCGATTCGGAGCTTCCCCTTCCCCGCCGGGATGGCCTCCTCCTTCGCCACGGCAGGCGCCACGACGACGGGCGCGGGCTTCGGTTCCGGCTTCACCCCCTCGGGCCTCGGTTCCTGCTTCGGCTCGGGCTTCGGCTCCACGGGCGCGGCCGGTGGCGCCACCGCGACGGGCGCGGGCTTCGGCGGGGGCGGCTGGACGGCCGCGGGCTCGGGATCGGGCCTCGAAGGCACCACGACCGGGGTTGCTGCGACCTTCTGCGGAGGAGGCGGCGCCAGCACCGGCACCGGCGACGGCGACGGCGACGCCTCGACGACGACGGGGGCCGGGGCAGGCGGGGGCTCCTTGTTCTCCACCGGCGCAGCCACCACGACCGGCGCAGGCGGTGCAACGGGCGCGGGCTGAAGGTTCCGCCCGAACATCAGCATCACCGACGCGGCGCCCACCACCGCGGCGCCCAGTCCCACCGCCACGCCGAGCAGCCAGGGCGGCGCCTCCCCCTCGGGCGAGCCGTCGCCGGCAGCCTCCGCGGGGCGCTTCAGCACCATCGTCGAGTCGCCCACCACCTCGTCCATGGGCGGCGGCGGGGGCATGGCGGGCCGCGGCGCCGGGCCGTCTCCCAGCTGGACCGCCGGGGCCTCCCCGCCTGCCTCCACGCGGCTCGTGGAGGAGACGACCGCGCTGTCCTCCGCGTCCAGCTTCACGTACCCCGCGAGCGAGGACGGCCCCACGTGCATGCCGTTCTCCACGGCCACGCGCTCGAGCGCCTCGCGCATCTCGGTGGCGCTGGCGAAGCGGTCCTGCGCCTTCACCTGCAGCGCCTTGTCCAGGACCGCGTAGAAGCCCTCCGGCAGCCCCGCGCACACCTCGCGCAGCGGCTTCCAGTCACCGCCCAGCAGCGCCGTGTTCCGCGCGTCCACCGTCTCGTGGTCGTCGAACGGCGTGTTGCCGTATGCAAGCTTGTACAACGTGATGCCCACGCTGAAGAGATCGCTCCGGCCGTCCAGCGGCAGCCCCATGGCCTGCTCGGGGGAGAAGTAGCCCGCCTTCCCCTTCGTCACGCCGGGCATGGTGAGGTTGCGGTTGGTGACCGCCTTGGCAATGCCGAAGTCGATGAGCTTCAGGTTCCCCTGCGGCGACAGCAGCAGGTTGTGGGGGGAGACGTCCCGGTGGACGAGGTTGACGTGGCCCTCGCCGGGCATGCGCAGGGCGTGCACCGCCTCCAGCGCCGCGCAGGTGTGGATGCCCACGGCGAGCAGCGCCTCGGCGTTGAACACCTTGCCGGCCTCCCGCATCAGCCTTCCCACGCGCGCGAGCGTCTCGCCGGGGACGAGCTCCATGGCCATGAAGAGGCTGCCGTCCGCCTCGTCCACCTCGTAGATGGGGACGATGTTGGGGTGGGCCAGGCCGCACGCGGTGCGCGCCTCGTCCAGGAACATGGCCCGGAAGTCCCTCGACTCCGAGTACTCGGGGCGGATGATCTTCAGCGCCACCTGGCGGAAGAACCCGGCCGACATCTCCTGCTCCGCCTGGTACACCTCCGCCATCCCGCCCTGGGCAATGAGGCGCACGACGCGGTAACGGCCCACCTGGGCCCCTGTCTCGAGCGGCATGGTGCAGTTCCCCTATTCCTCTCCGGACCCGAGCCCGAGCCTGCGCAACATGCGGTGCACGCTCTGGCGCGGCAGCCCCATCCGCTGGGCGGCGCGCGTGACCACGCCGTTGGCGGCCTTCAGGTGCTCGGTGAAGTAGCTGCGCTCGAAGGACTCGAGCACCCGCTCCTTGGCGTCGTGGTACGGCAGCGCCACCAGCTGGCGGGCGAGTTCCACCTGCGAGGCGGACGAGGACTCCTCTGCCCCGCCGCCGCTGCGGCCCAGCGCGCGGGCGAGCGCGTTGGCGCCCAGGTCCGGCATGGCGCACAGCCGCTCCACCACGTTGCGCAGCTCGCGCACGTTGCCCGGCCAGTCGTGGCGCTGCAGCAGCTGCAGCTTGTCCTCGGACAGCGGGGACGCCCCCTTCACGCGCTCCTGGAAGCGCGCGGCCAGCGCCGGCACGTCCTCGAGCCGCTCGCGCAGCGCCGGCACCCGGAGGCGGATGACGGACAGGCGGTAGTACAGGTCCTCGAGGAAGCGGCCCGCCTTCACCTCCGCCTCGAGGTCCTTGCGCGTGGAGGCCACCACCCGCACGTCGATGGGCACGTCCACCTTGCCCCCCACGCGGCGGATGGAGCCCTCGTCCAGCGCCTTCAGGAGCCGGGACTGCAGCGGCAGCGGCAGCTCTGCAATTTCATCCAGGAACACGGTCCCGCCGTGCGCCTCCTCGAGCGCGCCGGGGCGGTGGCGGACCCCCGCGGTGAGGTGCGCCATCTCGCGGCCGAACAGGTCGCTCTCGAAGAGCGGCTCGGTGAGCGCCGCGAAGTCGATGGGGACGAACGGCCCGTCCGCCCGGGCGCTCTCCTGGTGGAGCGAGCGCGCGAGGGACTCGCGGCCGCTGCCGGGCTCGCCCTCCAGCACCACCGGCGAGTCCGACTTGGCCGCCTTCTCCATGAGCGCGAAGACGCGGCGCATGGCGGCACTCTGCCCGTGGCACTCGCCGAAGTGGTCCATGTGGGACAGCGGCCAGGAGACCTGCTTCGTCTCGGGCTCGAACTTGAGCTCCGTGCGGCCGAGCTTCAGGCGCACCTTGTCCAGGAGCCGCGCCTCCAGCACCTGCACGCCCTCCACGAAGACGCCGTTGGTGCTCCGCAGGTCCCGCAGGCGGTAGCCGCCGGGGCCGCCGGTCAGCTCGAAGTGGCGGCGGCTCACGGCCGGGTCCGTCAGCCGCAGCTGGCAGCCGTCGTCGCTGCCCACGAGCACGTTCTGTCCCTCGAGCACCACCTCCGCCCCCTTGTCCGGGCCGGAGACCACCGTCATCCGGGCGCGCGGGAAACGCGCCACCTCGGGCTCGAGCAACTCCGTCTTCTCCACCTCTTCCACGTCGTCGATCACCACAGGGTGTCCTGGTCTTCGGTGACTCCGCCCACGTCTCGGAGTGTATGGGTGCGTCCGCCCACCGTCAGCGTCCCGTCGAAAAGCCCCACGGGCTGGGCAAAGCGGCTCTTGAGGAGCCCAAGGTCTCGCACCTCGCGGTGGACCCACAGCGGCCGGAAGGTGAGTGACAGCCGTCGGCAGGCCGTCTCCACCGTCCAGCGATCCAGGAGGTCCGCGTCGTTCCAGCAGAAGCGCGCGCGGCCGAGGGGGATCAGCTGCGAGCCCACCCACGCCGCGTTCTCGTTGCAGTCCTCGCGGGCGTCGTTGAAGCCCTCCACGAGGTTGAAGCCCACGGGGGTGCCGTCCTCGAGCCTCCCGGCCCCCATGGCCCAGCGCCACGCGGTGCGGCGCGCGAGGTAACCCTGCGTGTAGTCCACGCCGCCCACGCCGCCGTCGAGCACGAAGCTCCTGCCGCCTGCGCGCAGCCGGCCGAACGCGAGCAGCCCGGCGCGCTTCT